>JAPOYD010000139.1 GCA_026706735.1 Nitrospinota bacterium
GTTGTCCTGATTCTAACCATCCTGCAAAAGGACAGGCACGGAGGCCTGTCCCTACAAAACCAACCCCCCCTACCCCCCCTTGTCAGGGGGGTATAAAAAGGCGATATCCCCCCGCCGGGTAGAGGGACTTTGCTTTTTCTTGCCCCCCTGTTAAGGGGGGGTAGGGGGGGTTCTTTCTGACGAGGGGGCGGGGGTTCGTACGGAAGCGGCCTTCCCGGTAAAAGCGATGTTCCCCGGCAAGGACATTCCCAACAACCCCCGTCTGGATGACGATTGCGCGGCGTTTTGTTATCTTGGGCGTGTCCGGCGCCTCACGGGAGGCGCGCCCCTATCGACCATCCATATCGTTTTCATGGAGAGAGAAATGGCAGCAAACATCGAGGTCTACACCACCGATCCCTGCACCTTTTGCCTGGCCGCGAAGAACCTGTTGAAAAAGCGCGGTCTCGAATGGACCGAGCACCTGGTGTTCGGCGGCACGCCCGAATGGGACGCCATGATCGCGCGCACCGGCGGCAAGTCGGTGCCCCAGATCGTGATCGACGACGAGGTCATCGGCGGCTTCCCGCAGCTTCAGGCCTACGACAAGGAAGGAAAACTGAGCGAGCTTAATGCAGGCTGATCCTCAGGGACTGATGAAAAACCTATTGTACGACCCCTACGGAGATCTCTTTCCACCAAGGGGAATTCCAAATCCACTCCCCCATTGTTGGGGTTGTTGAAAAAGTCTTTGTCAAGGGGGCGAACGCTCACTCCTTGGGGCTGTTGAAAAAACCCGATGAAGAAGGAATGGCGGTGTAGGGACAACCCTCCGTGGTTGTCCTTTTGCAGGATGATTGCAATCAGGACAGGCACAGAGGCCTGTCCCTACAGGATCATCACGTCATCGACCGGGGGGATACATGGACTTTTTCAACAGCCCCGTTTAGGGGGGTTGGTTTTCAGGTCGAGAAGGGCGGCCCTCTTTTCGCCTGATACCGGCGTGGCGGCGTTTCGCGCAAGCCCGAAAGAAGATACCCTGTCCACTCACTGATAACACACGAAGCCGCCTCCAGTGCGCGGCTTTGAGCCGGGAGGAACCCACCATGCCGCTCATGAGTCCGAGTGAATACAAACAAAGCCTGAATGACGGCCGCGTCGTCTATTACCGGGGCGAGCGGGTGGAGGACGTGGCCGCCCACCCCGTCATCGGCGTCGCGGTCGATCACGCCGCCATCGACTACGAGATGGCCGAAGACGAGAATGATAAAGAACTCGCACTCGTCGACGGCCCGGACGGCCCCTACTCGCGCTACTACCACATCCCCGAATCCGCGGACGACCTCTTGAAAAGGAGCGCCTTGATCGAGCGCGCCACGAACTTAGGCGGAACCCTCGTCGTGCTCATCAAGGAGATCGGGACCGACGCGCTCTTCGCCCTGCGCCTGCTCGCCTCCTACATGGACAAGAACCTGGGATCCGACTACCTCCCCCGCGTCCGGAAATTCCACGACCATTGCCGCGATAACGACTTGGCCGTCGCCGTCGCCCAGACCGACGTGAAAGGAGACAGGGGGAAAGGCCCCGGCGATCAGGCGCATCCCGACTACTACGTCCGCGTGGCGGCCGAGGACGATGAGGGCATCACCCTGCGCGGGGCGAAGGTGCACACTTCCGTGTCCACCAACGCGCACGAGATCATCGTATTGCCCACGCGAAACATGCGCTCGGGCGATGAGGCGTATGCCGTGGCCTGCGCCGTGCCCGCCAACGCGCCGGGCCTCACCATGCTGGCGAGCGGCTACGGCGGCCGGAAGGGAACCGAGTTCGAAAATCCCATCTCCAGCAAGCACAAGATGATGGAGACGCTCACCGTCTTCGACGACGTGAAGGTTCCCTGGGAGCGCGTATTCTTAAGCGGCGAGGTGGACATGGCGGGGCCGCTCGCCAAGACCTTCGTGGAGTTCCACCGCTTCACCGCCGTGAGCTACAAGCTGCCGCTCGTGGACCTGTTCGTGGGCGCGTCGCACCTGATGGCCGAGTACAACGGCATCCTGCGCGCGGGCCACGTGCGCGACAAGCTCGCAAAGCTCATCTCCTACGCGCAGATCTGCCGGGGCATGACGCGCGAGGCGGCGCGCGAGTGCAAGGTGATGGACGGCGTCGCCGTGCCGAACGCGGAGATCATCAACATCGCGAAGCTGCATTTCGCCACCGGCTACCACCAGGCGCTCGCCTGGGTGCAGGACATCGCGGGAGGGCTGCTCGTCACCGGCCCGAGCGAAGAGGACCTGGACGACCCGAGACTCGGCGAGCTCATCGACAAGTACCTGGGCGCATCCCCCGCCGCGTCGACCTTGGACAGACTCAAGCTCATGAACCTGATCGCGGAGATCACGGCGTCCGATTTCGCGGGCTATCAGGCCGTGCTGGCGATTCACGCCGAAGGCAGCATCGAGGCGGAGAAGATGACCATCTGGCGCGAGCACGAGGTCGCCCCAGCCATCGACTACGCGAAACGCCTCGCGGGCATCGGATAAAAGGAGAACACGGGATGAACCCGACCCAGGCGCTCGTCGCCATCTGGCTGAACGTCGCTCCCGAAAACACCGAAGAATTCAGGAAGTGGCACAACTGCGAGCATTCGACCGACAGGATGGACGGCCCCGGCTTCCGCGTCGGCTACCGCTACAACGCGGTGGACGAGAGCGCGCGTCACAACTTCCTGATCACCTTCGAGGGCGACACCCTCGCGGCGTTTACGAGCGATTACTACAAAGAATCGAGGGACAACCCAAGCCCATGGACGCGCCAGTGCATGGCTTTCATCCGGAACGCCGAGCGCGCGGTCTACAGCCTGCAGGTCTCGATCGGCGCGCCGCACCGTTTTGACGCGCCATATCTCTACATGGTGAGCCCCAACCCCGAGAGCGAGGAGATGAAAGAAGAAATGCTCGCCTGGTACCGCGAGGAGCACCTGGAGCGCCTGTATGCGGTGGAGGGCATGACGCGCGGGCGCGTGTACCAGCTGGAAACCGCCGCCACGGGCGGGGCGACGGCGGAGGCGGAAATTCAGGAGACGAAAAGAAGCGCGCGCCGCATCATCGCGCTCTACGACATGGAAGACCCCGCCATCCCGCAGTCTGACGCCTGGGAGGAAGCCGCCTACGGCACGCCGAGAAGCGCCGCCATGCGGCCGAACCTCAAGAACGCGGTGCGGGAGACGTGGTGGCTTGATTTCGTGAAGTGGAAGCGGGGGTGAGGGAGTAAAAATGAGATCCTTGCTCGTGGTGCTTTGTATGTGGGTTGCGTTGTGCATGAGCGCAATTTCCGCAATAGCGGCGGAGGTTTCGTGCAAGGATTGGAACACGGGAGGTTTCTTCAAACGCGCCCGCGCAGCGGACATCTCCCGGTGTATCGAGGCCGGAGCGATGGTCAACGCGCGGGCTCGATTCGGAATTATGCCGCTGCACCTGGCGGCGGGGTACACGGAGAACCTCGCCGTCGTGACGGCCCTCCTGCAAGCAGGCGCCGACGCGAAGGCGAGGGACGAGTTCGATCGGAATTCACTCCACTGGGCGGAATTCAACCGCAACCCGGAAATTGCGGCGGCGCTCCTGAAAGCAGGCGCAGAATTGTCCGCGCGGGATGACAGTGGACGGACGCCACTGCACAAGGCGGCGCTCAACGACAACCCGCAGGTCGTGACGACTCTTATCGAGGCAGGGGGCGAGCCGAACGCGCGCGACGTGCACGGACGCACGCCACTGCATTACGCGGCGTTCAACGAAAACCCCGAAATCGCGGCTACGTACCTGAGCGCCAGAGCAAACGTGAACGCGCAGGGTCACGCAGAAAGGTGGACACCCCTGCACCGGGCGACGCTCAACAAAAACCCGGCGGTCGTGAAAATCCTCCTGAAGGCGGGCGCCGACCCGGATGCGCGGGACAAATCCGGGTGGACTCCTCTCCACTGGGCGACGAAGCAGAGTGATATCCCCGAGATTACGGGAATGATGCTGGATGCGGGAGCCAATCCGGGGGCCAAAGACGAAATGGGCAAAACACCATTCGATTATGCAAAAGAAAACCCCGCGCTCACGGGAACGGAAGTCTACCGGCGGTTGAGCGAGGCGCGGTTCAGGTAGGGCAAACACACCAGTTCGCCCCCACGAGGGTCTTTCTTCCCGTTATTCCGGCGCATGCTGGAATCCAGAAATGCCCATGTAGGGCATTTCACTATGCCTTTGGGTTTTGTCTTTTCGCTTTATCCGTTTTTGGGTTCGTCCTGCGTTGTCGCCGTTCTCATCGGCTCTGGATTCCGGCATGCGCCGGAATGACGAACAAAGACGAGGAGCAAAACCACCTTCCCACATTAGGCGACACCCTTCGGGGAATCGGCGGCCTCACTTCTTCTTCGGCGGAGGAGGCGGGGGAGGCGGAGGCTTGACGGCCGGGCCTTTCCCAGATCTGCTCGGGGGTGGATTCTGTTCTCTAACCATGGGCTGCTCCCCGGGTCAGGCAGCTTCACAATGAACGAAACGCACTGCGCGTATCCAGCGTCTCACTGATCGTGTATTTTACCATCCGTTCCAGTTTTCGCAATCATCGCGCCATGCGCCACCGACACGGAGAGAACGAACCATGCCGCTCACGCAGGATTTCAGGGAAACGATTCAGGCGAGGGTCGAACGCGACTTAGGCTTCCGCCAGGAGCTTCTGAAAGAGGGCGTCGAATGCCTGCTCTCGGGCGAGGTGGAAGTCGGCAAGGCGGTGCTTCGCGATTTCATCAGTCGTAGCAATCGTTCCTGAATCGGTCGGCAGCCCCTTCCTCTTCGCCCGGTAAACCCTCCCGTATTGGAGCTGTTGAAAAAGCCCTCGTCTGGTCGGGCCGAACCATTCCCCGCTTTGGGGGTGGAAAGTCTTTGCTGGCCGTGATGGTTCTGTAGGGGCGGTTCGCGAACCGCCCCTACGGCCGTCATTCCGGCGGATGCCGGAATCCAGAGCAGACGGGGATACCGAATCACAGGACGACCCCATAAAACGATAAAGCGAAAAGACAAATACAAAAACAAAGTCCCTGGATTCCGGCTTTCGCCGGAATGACGATCAAAAGCAAAAATCAAAAACGCCTTTTTGCATTGGTCGGCAACCTCTCCCTCTCCAGTCGGAATCGACAGCGCATTCCTCATCCGCCTGGATTCCGGCATACTCGGAAAGACAAGCAAGGCGCAACATGGGGAACGCCACCTGTGAAACATGGCGGCTCATTTCGTGAAGCGGATGCGGGAATGAAAAAGGCGGAAGCGGAGATGAATCTCTCGGTCATACTTTTCAGAGCGTTCCTGACGGGATTCTGCCTGTGGCTCATGGCGTGGACGGGTGCTGCGCCCGCCATGGCGGCGGATGTTTTGTGTGACGACTGGAACACGCAGAAGTTCTTCGAGCGCGCCGACGGGGCGGACGTCGCCCGATGCGTGAAGGCCGGGGAGGATCCTGTCTCGCGGAGCGTATTCAGCGGAGACGCTCCCCTGCACAACGCGGCGGCTTACGGCGCGAATCCGGCTGTCATCGCGGCGCTGGTGAAAGCGGGGGCCGACCCCAACGCGCGGAATCTGTACAAGAGAACGACGCCCCTGCACGCGGCCGCGGCGTTCGGCAAAACGCCTGCGATCATCAAGGCGCTGGTGAAGGCCGGCGCCAAGCCGAACGCGCGGGACAAGTTCAAGCAGACGCCCCTGCACACGGCGGCGAGAGAGAGCAGAACGCCCGCGGTCGTGGCGGCCCTGCTGGATGCGGGCGCGGACCCTGCGGCCAGAAACAAATCCGGCAAGACGCCCTTCGATTACGCGAAAGAGAACGCAGCGCTCCGGGGGACGAAAGTTTACGAGCGGCTGAAAGCGGCGCGGTTCAGGTTCAGGTAAACCCACCGCGATTCACCTCATCGGTCGGCAAGCGCTCCTTGAACAGATGGGATTGACCCTCGCTCCTCACCTGGCAAACGCTCCTGAATTAGGGGTATTGAAAAAGTCCCTTCTCAAGAGGAAACCGCCCGTGGCGCATTCGCCGCCCTTGTGCGTAATATCCCCTTCCCTATGAGCAACCCGCTGCTCCGCCTCACCCTGAGTAGCGGCCCTTCGACAGGCTCAGGGCATTCTCCCCCGGCTTCGCTCGGGGCAGGCTCCGCCGTCCCCCCGCCTTCCTCACCCCGAGTAGCCGCCGAAGGTCAAACGAGACTGAGAAGGGGCTGTTGAAAAACCCCCTTTGCCTCATCCTGAGTAGCCGCCGGAGGCGGCGTATCGAAGGATGGGGGCGCATCTCTCCGGTGGGCGCTAGTTCCGCCCTTCGATACGCGGCTTCGCCGCTACTCAGGGTGAGGCGAAGCGGTGGGTTGCACAGGACGAGGAGGGGGATTGCGCCGCATTTGGCTTTTTCAACAGCCCCGAGAAAGGAGCGTTTGTATCGAAGGGCGAAGTTCGCGCCTGCGGGGTCAATCGCGAACGAGTAAGGAGCGTTTGCGCCTTTTGACCCTCCCTCCCCGGTCGGGTCAAACCTTCGATACGGCGCTTGCGCGCCGACGCAGGATGAGGTCGATATGGCGGCGCACTTGCCCGCATTTGCCGTTATCGGACTCAAGGCGAACTCGCGTAAGATGACGAAGCGCATCGGCGCGTTCGAGAATAAGGAATTTCCGTAAATTCCCGTAAAATTCGATAAATTCACGGGGTTTTTCGATAAATTGACGATGTTTTTTTGGAAATGAAATCGGCGGGAAACGGGGGGGCGGGCCGGGGGGTTTTTCCGGCCGCGCGATGATGTATATTAGGCGCATAGTCGAGCGCATGAAACCGGGAAATGCGACGAAACGAGAGGAGATGCGAGCAAATGCCTGAAATCATCGACCTGTCCATGCCCGTCCACATGTGGATGGAGCGCTACCCGGGCACGCCGCAGCCCGTCATCCAGATGATCGAGACGACATACGAGTCCGCCAGGCGCATCGGCACCGACAAGATGGGCTTCCCCGAACTGTTCGCCCACAGCGTATGCATCTTCAGCGAGCACTGCGGCACCCACATCGATGCGAGAAGCCACGGCGGCATGAACGACTCGTGGTCCGAAGACATCCCGCTGGATAAGTGCTACGGGCCGGGCCTGAGACTCGACATGCGGGGCAAGAAACCGGGCGAGGCCATCGAAATCAATGACTTGGAAGACGCGCTCGCGAAGGAGAACTATGCGATCAGGGGCGGTGAGATCGTCTTCCTCTGGACGGGCGCCGCCGCCTACAACGACGAGCCGCGCTACCTGACGGACCATCCCGGCATGGTGGGCGAGAGCGCGGAGTGGCTCATCGACCAGGGCGTCTGCGTGATGGGCATCGACGCGCCGGGGTTCGATTTGCCCATCAAGGAGATGCTGGAGCGCAAAGACCCCTGGCCGTGCCACCGCCTCTTCCAGACGCGCGAATACTGGCACATCGAGAACCTCTGCAACCTGGACGCCATCCCCGCCGCGCACGGGTTCACGGCCAGCGTCCTGCCACTCCACTGGCAAGGCGCCACCGGGACGCACATCCGCGCCGTCGCCATCGTGGACGGGTAGACGAGGGTGTCTTTCCACCTCCTGCGAGAAGCTATTCGAGCCCGAATTCGGGCGGTATGCCTCATCGCTTTCTCGCTCCCGCTCCTGACCGGGCCACTCTTCACCGCCGGGGTTTCCGACGCCGCGAAACCGCCTAACTTACTGAAATCGAAGGCGAAGCAAAGCCGCGAGGCGCGGGTCGAGCGGTACGAGCGCACGCTCAAGAATCATCTGGCGTCCGACCCCTGGCCCCTGGTTGACCTCGAAATCTCGCTCGACAGGTGGAAGGACACGGCAGGGCTCATCGAGGGCATGGACCGGGCCGGCGTCGCTTTGGGCGCGGTCACCGCGACGAGTGAGGAGGCCATCGAAAAGGCGGTCGAGCGCTATCCCGGGCGATTGATTCCGCTCACCACCTCGGCCACTCCGAAAGACTGGATGAAGGACAGCGGGGCCTATTTATCCAGCATTAAACGACAGCTCGGGGGCGGCGCATTCGGGGTCGGAAGGGTCACCTGGCGGCCGGAGTCCTCCGAAAAGGCGCAGATGACGCAGGCGGGAGAGGCTTTGGGAGCAATCATCCGGCTGGCGACGCAAATGCGAAGCTTTCTCGTGCTCGACATGCCGCCGGACGACAACGGTCTGGAACTACTCGAGCGGCGATTGAGGGCGGCGCCCGAGGCGAGGGTCGTCTGGACGCAAGCCGGCAGGATATTGAATTTGAACCCTTTACCCGGATACGGGCACGGCCTCCTGCGGGCGCTGAGCCTGAGACACCCCCGCCTTTCCTTCACGCTGACGCAGGATCCGCCTGCCCCCGCCGATTCGCTCGCTCCCCGGAAAAACCACCTCTACGATCCGGGCGGGGCCTTCTCCCGTGAATGGCGGGCGCTGCTCGAAGCGCGCGTGGGGCACTTCACCGCCGGGAACGATTCCCCCAAGACAAGCCCGGCGATATATGCGGGAAGAACGCTCCATTTTCGCCAAAATGTCCTCGCGAATATCAGTCCGCCCGCGAGAAAGCTCATCGCCTACCAAAACGCATGGCGCTTTCTGACGAACCAGAACTGGAAGCCTTGATTCACGAAATTCCCCCGAATCCGTTGCATCAGGCCCTGCGCATGGGGATAATGCCGTCTCTCGGGGTTGGAAGCATCCGAAACAAATGATTTTCCGATAATTGAGCTTACGCGCAAGGAGTTCGCCTCATGTACAGCATACGCCACCCGAAACGAACCTGGTTCGGCCTTGGAACCATAGCGAAAATCAAGGATGAAGCGGCGTTTTTAGGCGCCCGGAACGCGCTTTTCTTCACGGACAAGGGCGTGAGGGGCGCAGGCGTGGCGGATATGGCGCTGGGCCCTCTCGAAGAGGCCGGCATCGAAGTCACGATATACGATGAGTGCCCGCCCGAGCCGGCCATTGGTGATCTCGAAAAAGCCTTTGAGGCGTTCAAAAACAGCACTTTCGATCTCGTCGTCGGGGTCGGGGGCGGCAGTTCGATGGACATGGCGAAATCCATCGGCGTCCTGCTGGGAAACGACGGCGCGCCCAGAGACTATCTGGGGGTAGAACTCGTGCCGAAACCCGGCCTCTCCACCATTTTGGCGCCCACCACGAGCGGAACTGGCGCCGAAGCCACGCCCAACGCCATCTTCTCCGTGCCGGAAGAACAGGTGAAACTGGCCATCGTGAGCACGCACGTCATCCCGTTCGCCGCCATCGTCGACCCGGAGCTCACGCTTTCCGCCCCGCCGAAAGTCACCTCCGCCGCCGGTGTGGACGCCTTTACGCACTGCCTGGAAACCTACGTGGCCAGAAACGCTACGCCATTGAGCGAGATGTACAGCCTGGAGGGCATGAAACTCATCGCCCGCTCCTTGAGGCGCGTATGCGATGACGGAAGCGACATCGAGGCCAGAACCGACATGGCCTTAGGTTCATACTATGGCGGCGTCGCACTCGCAGGGGCCGGGGCGGGCGCCATCCATGCCCTGGCGTATCCGCTCGGCTCGCGGTTCCACATTCCCCACGGGGTCAGCAACTCACTAATGTTCTCCCACGTCATGAAGGAAAACCATGCAGCGGCGCCGGAGAAGTTCGCCCGCATCGCCCAGATACTGGGCGAATCCATTGATGAGATGTCCACGGCTCAAGCTGCCGAGCTTTCCGTAGGCGCGGTCGAGAAACTTTGTCGCGATTGCGGGGTGCCCACCCGGCTCGGCGAAGTGGATGTGCCCGCACACGCCATCCCGGAGTTGGCCGAAGCCGCTTTCAAGCTCGAACGTCTTTTAAGCTGTAATCCCAAAGAGCTTTCGCTTGAGGACATCGAGAGAATCTATCGCGCCGCGGCTTGAAAATGTCTATGGAACCATTTTCTTCGCAAAAGCTGCGCCCGCTGATGGACATCGCCCCCGGAGACATGGTCTGCGTCATGGGCGCCGGCGGCAAGGCCACGCTCATGAAGCGGCTCATCCAAGAGACGCTCGATGAGCCGTTTCCCGTCATCATCACCAGTACGACGAATCTCCACGCCCTGGGCGGCGAAGACGCGCCGCCGGTTCTGCTGAGCGAGGAGGGACGCGCAGAACTGCAATCCGTCGCCCAGGACTGGTCGGGGCGCGGCGCCGTCGTCTGGGTGGAGAAAAAACTGCCCCAGAACATGTTTCGCGGCCTCGAAGCCAAGCAAGTGGAGGCGCTGCATGGCTCAAACTTCCATGGCGTGATGGTCGTAAAAACGGATGGCGCGAGGAAACGGCTCATCAAGGCCCCGGGACCAGGTGAGCCGGTCATTCCCGAAGGAGCGACTCATTGCGTACTCGTATTGGGACTCGCCGCAATCGGGCGAAGAGCGGATGAGCGAATCGTCCACCGCATGGGCAAAGTTCGCGCCATCGCAGGCTTAGAGGCCGGGGAAGTTATCGGTGCACATCATCTGGCGAAATTGGTTTGTCATCCGGAGAGCTACCCGAGTCGGTTTCCCGAAGGCGCAAAGCGGATACTCTACCTGAGCCATTGCACTTCCCAGGAAGCCCTTCAGGAGGCTCAAACGATATTTGAGGCCGTACCCGATGGCATTTACGATTACCTGATCACGGGAGATTCCGTTGCGGGAAATTTTTATCGCAGGGGGCTAGACGAATGATCGGGGCGGCTGCCATCAGAAAAGCGCTTGAAGCCAGACAAGAGGAAATCATCGAACAAATCGCCCACGTGGTGAGCATCGATTCCCCGACGTTTCCCAATACCGGAACGAACGCCGTCTCCTCCCATTTCGCTGAAAAATATCGCGCCATGGGAGCTGACGTAGAGATGATCCCGGGCACGCATAAAACGGGAGATCATCTTCTGGCGACGTTTCACGGCAAAAGAGAAATCGGCCCCCACATATTTTTGATCGGGCATTGCGACACCGTTTTCTCCGAGGGAACCGCCGCGCAAAGACCGTTCACCGTAAAAGACGGGATTGCCTACGGTCCCGGGGTGGCCGACATGAAGGGGTGTCTGGTGGTTTGTCAATTCGCAATGGAGGCCTTGTTAACTGAAGGATTCGAGGAATTCGGGAAAATCAGTATCTTATACGACACCGATGAAGAACGAGGAAATCCTTCCTCGAGAAAAGTGATAGAGCGTATCGGAAAAGACGCCGCCGCGGCATTGATCATGGAGTCGGGCCGTGCAAATGGCTCCATCGTGTCTTCGAGAAAAGGTAGCTGCTACGGGAAATTGCTCGTCAGCGGCGTCTCGGCCCATGCAGGGGTAGAACCTCAAAAAGGCAGAAGCGCCGTGCACGAACTCGCCCACCAAATGGTGGCCATCCAAAACCTGGAACGAGGAGACGGGACCATCAACATCACCGGTCTTTCGGGTGGGCACAGGCCGCATATCGTGGCGGACGAGGCTTCCTGCCACATTGAAGTGCGCGCGGACCGGCAAGCGACTCTCGATTCCATGACGGATGAACTGCATCGCATTATTTCCGAATCTCACATCGACGGAACACATTCAGAATTTGAAAAAATCAGCGGAAGACCCGCCATGGAATTCAACCATGGGACGGAACAACTCCTCTCTGTCGCGGCAGAAATCGCCCCGGATGCGGGCGTCGAACTCAAGCACGGCCCTACTGGCGGGGGCTCCGACGGAAATTACCTCTCCCCGCTCGGAGTTGCCGTTCTTGATGGACTAGGACCGGTAGGAGGAAATTTGCATACGGACGAGGAATACCTGGAGCTCGACTCGACCGCCCCGAGAGGCGCGCTGCTCGGGGGGTTGATAGAAAGGCTATCTACAAAATGAGGCGCTCATCAAGAGTCCTCAATCTTCCAAAGGAATTCCAATCTCCGATCTGGGTTTAGGTCCTGCGACCACTTTGTCTCTCACCAACTCTTCTATTCTTTCATCACTCCACTGGAGGACATCCGACAATATCTCCCGGGTATGTTCCCCGTGCAAAGGGGCCGGCCCTTGCACCTTCCCCGGATGCTCGGAAAATTTTGGGGGAACACCGGTAGTGTTCATTTTACCCAGTAGTGAATGTTCCGTTTCCACCACCATCTCTCTGTGGCGAACCTGCTCATCCTCGAGCGCTTCGCCGACATCATAAACCGGGCCGCAGGGAATCCCTTTTTCCTCCAGTAATTTCAGCCACTCATTCCCGTTTCGTCTGCAGAGATACCGCTCCAGGATGGGGATGAGCTGATCGCGATTTTTCGCGCGGTTCGGGATGTCGACGAATCTCGGATCATTCGCCAGTTCAGGGGCCTCGATGATGTCACAGAAATAACCCCAGAACCGGTCGCTCGTCACCCCGATGATGATTTCCTTATCCTTGGCCTTGAGCGCCTGATAGGGAACGATTTGAAAATGGGCCGAACCCCACCGCTCGCTCATGCTGCCATCCATGAAATAGCAGCCGCTCAGGTTGGTGAGCAGAGACACGCTGCTGTCGAGAAGAGACAGATCGATGTATTGCCCCCTGCCCGTCTTCTCCCTGGCGAACAATGCGCTGCTTACGCTATAAGCCGCCCACATGCCCGCCGTGAGGTCGCTGAGCGGAACCCCGGCCTTGCAAGGTCCGCCGTCCGGTTCGCCCGTTGCGCTCATGATGCCACTCATCGCCTGGCCGACGATGTCAAAACCCGCGCGTTCCCGATAAGGGCCCGTCTGCCCGAAGCCGGAGACGGAAACGTACACCAATCGAGGATTCAGCGCGGACAGCGCTTCATACCCGACGCCCAAGCGCTCCGTGACGCCGGGACGAAAATTCTCGACAAACACGTCCGCCTTTTTTGCAATGGCGCGGGCGATCTCGAGGCCTTCGCTTTTTTTGAGGTCGACCACGATACTCTTCTTCCCGTGGTTCACACCCAAAAAATAGGCGCTTTCTCCTTTCTTGAACGGAGGACCCCAGGTGCGGGTATCATCCCCGTTCCCGGGGGATTCGAGCTTGATGACTTCCGCACCCAGATCGGAGAGCATCGTGGTGCAAAAGGGCCCGGCGAGAATTCGGGACAAGTCCAACACGCGAATTCCCTTCAATGGTCCCTGTGCGTTCATCATCCCCATCCTGAGTAAAAGCCAAGAAGATTTTTACGAATGTATAGAATGTGCAAAGGCGCGGGGCAGTCTGTCAAGGAATCTTTATGAAATTCAACGCGCTTTTCCCGGCATCTGGATGACAGCAAAAAACGTCTTTGCAAGTTCTCCCAGACGTGGCCGACGCGAAAGGCTAACTCCAAGGCCCCGCTCTCGCGGGGGATCGGTTCTCATAGTGGGAACGTATGGCTCATGCGGTGCCCCTGCCAGTCATGACGAAAACTTTCAGGCAGAAAAATGCTCCCAGGCGAGATTTTCAAGCGCGAAAATCCCCTCTGCGCGTTTGAGAGAAATCCCCTCAGAGGCCGGCAGGATTTCTCCGATGGGCGTAAGCGGCGCCCCTCCCGCCTGCCGGACGATTTCTTGAAGCGCACGAACGGATTCAGCGGGCGTCGTGACGAGAAGCTCATAATCCTCTCCACCATGCAACGCCCATTCGAGAGGCTTTTTCGCGGCGACAGAGGCTACTTCGAGCAGAGCATCGGAGACGGGCAGTTCGGATTCCCAGAGGAGCGCGCCAACCCCGCTCGCCTCACACAGGTGACGGATATCGCCCGCCAGACCATCGCTGATGTCCATCATGGCGGTGGCCAGCCCCGATTCCGCAATAACTATCCCTTCCGCAACGCGGGGTTGTGGTTCAAGCTGCGCGCGGGTGAGCGAGGCTTGCAAGTCTTCCCGGACTCCGGTTTGGGATCCGGATAATAAGTGAAGTCCCGCTGCGGCATCTCCCAAATGTCCCGTCACCAGAATCCGGTCCCCCGCGCGGGCGCCGCTTCGGCGAAGCACCTTCTCTTCCATCATCTCGCCGACGAGGAACACGTCGACGAACAAAGGACCACTCGTCCGCGTGACGTTTCCACCAAGAACCAAAATGTCGTATTGCTCCGAGAGCGCCCGAACCCCGCCATACACGTCATCGAGGAACGAAACAGGCGTCTGTTTGGGTATGCCCAGCGAGATGAGCGCGAAGCGCGGCTTGCCCCCCATGGCCGCCACATCGCTCACGTTCACCGCCAGCGACTTGTAACCCGCGGCGAAACCCGAAACATCCGCCGTGGACGGGAAATGCACGCCGCTCACCTGCGCATCGCACGTCACGACCCAGCATTTGCCATCCGCCGCCTTGATGACGGCCGCATCATCCCCGTTTCCGACGATGACGTCCGCGTCGTTCCCCACCGAGCCGAGTTTGTTTCTCAAACGCTCTATCAGGGCGAATTCGCCGATCTCTTTCGCTGATTTGCCGTTCACCCTCTCGCCCTCTCGATGCGACTGCGCAACTCCCTGGTCGCGGCTCCCGGGTCGGACGCTCCCATCACCGCGCCAATCACGGCGACGCCGGAGGCGCCGGCTTCGATGACGGGCTCCACGTTCTCGACGCCGATCCCCCCGATGGCGACGGCGGGCAAGCCGGGAGCGTGTTCGATAATCCGCCGGAACCCTTCCGGCCCGATCGGCGCCCTCGCATCGGCTTTGCTCCCCGTCGCATATACAGGGCCTACGCCGATATAATCCGCATCCTCGGCGGCGGCCCGCGACGCCCATTCGGATTTTCCGGCTGTAACGCCATATAACAAAGTATCTCCCGCCATCGCCCTGGCCCTCGAAATCGGAAAATCCTCCTGACCCAGATGCACACCGTCCGCGCCACAGGCCATGGCGACGTCCACCCGATCGTTCACCGTAAAAGCGCAGCCGGTTCCCTCCAGAACCTCTCGCAGTTCATCCCCCAGGCGAATCATCTCCACGCCGCTCAAGTTTTTCTCTCGAAGCTGGATCATGCCGGCCCCGTTCGTCGCGGCTGCCCGAACCGCGTCTTTTAGCGTCCATCCGGAAGCCCGTGACAATATCTCCCGGTCGGTGATGACTATCAGCGACAGGTCGAATTTCATGGCGTCCCCCGATCGGTTGAGAGCAAAACCACTTCATTGATAATGAAACACTAGCATCATTACAGGCAACGGCAATCCATGTCGGGCAATGTGTTTATCGATATGAGAGAACTTCCAAAGATATGGAGCGTCTCTACTTGCGCAACTCTCCTGTGCTTGAGAACCTCTTCCCCCATCATCAGAGGAGGACGCCATGAGCTGGATTCAACCCATTTCCCCGGATGACGCGGAGGGGCCCACAAAAGAAATCATCGATGACCTGCGCAAGGCGGGAAAACCCATTCCCAGGATGTTTCTCGAGATGGGCTGGAGGCCCGATATTCTGGCCGGGCGCGAAACGCTCCGCCGCGCCGTTCATAGCGGCTCGAGTCTCGGCACGAGGCGGGCGGAGTTGCTCGCCTTCTACGTGGCGGCACACGGGGGGTGATACGGCTGAGCGATGAACCACGGGCAGTTGTTCCGTGACGAATCCGATGACGCCTCCATCGCCGAAGTGGCCGAGGTTCTGGACGACCCGAAGCGAGCGGGAATCCTCGACCCGGCGGACCGCGCCATGCTCGCCTATGCGGAAAAGTTCACCTACACGCCCCACGAAATGGAAAAAGCGGACATTGAGCGTCTGAGGCGCGTCGGCTTCAGCGAGGAGAACATCGTGGATATCATCGCGGCCGCGGCCTACAGAAACTTCGCCAACTCGATCAACTACGCTTTCGGGCACGTGGAGCAAAATCCCGAAGGACCCGAAGAGCTGCAGCACGCCATCCAGAGGTTGAAAAAGAAAATTCGTGGCCAATAAATCACGCGCTCTTTCATCCATCTCGTATCTGGGCCTTTTCATATCAGGCGCCTGCGCGCTGGCCGCCGTGGCGTCGGGGCTGGGCCATCGCTGGGGTTTGTGGCATTTCAGCGCAGGGTTCCAGATTTTCAAGGCAGCATCCGTCATCGCGCTGCTCTCCGTTGTAATCTCCATGGCGGGAGGCCTGTTCGCCCTGCGCGACGCTTCCAGGCTCAAGACGTTGGCCGCCGCGCTCGGCATCGCACTCGGCTTCATCGTCGCTGGTTTTCTTCACGCACACATGCAGATCGCCAGACGGGTGCCCAAGATTCACGACATCACCACGGACACCCGAAACCCGCCCGTCTTTCAGGCCGTGCTCCCGCTCAGAAAAGGGGCGCAGAACCCGCCCGCCTACGAGGGGGCGCGCATCGCGCGGCTCCAGAAAAAAGCGTATCCGAACATCAAACCACTCACTTTCCGGGCCTCGAAAGAAGAAGTTTTTGGGCGCGCCCTGGACGCCGCACGCGCCATGGGCTGGCACGTGGTGTCTTCAAAACCGGACGAAGGACGCATCGAGGCCTATGATGCAACTTTCTGGTACGGGTTCATCGACGACATCGTCATACGGATCCGGTCGAGCAGTGGAACAACACGCCTCGACATCCGCTCGAAATCCCGCGTCGGCGTCGGTGACATCGGCGAGAATGCCAGGCGGATACGCGGCTTTTTCGAAAAGCTGAAAATAAGATAAACTCAGGTATGCCAATTTCGTGAACGAGGACTCGTCATGACATGATAATGTCTTGAACATCATGATGAGGGCGCAATGTCTGAATATCAGGTTCTGGGCAAGTCCATACCGAGACTCGACTCCGTAGAGAAGGTCTCAGGATACGCCGATTTCGGCGACGATCTGAGAAGGCCCGGCTGTCTCACCGCGAAATTGCTCCTGAGCCCGCACCCCCATGCCGAGATCAAGAAAATCGACACCGCCGACGCCCTGAAGGTTCCCGGCGTACACGCCGTCGTCACGGCGGATGATTTTTCCGGCATCCGCCACGGCAGGCTCGTTCGCGATGAACCGCTGCTGGCCATCGACAAGGTGCTCTACGTCGGCGAGCGCGTGGCGGCGGTGGCCGCCGAAACCCCCGAAGCCGCGCAAGCCGCGCTCGAGAAAATACGTGTCGATTACAAGGTGCTCCCCGCCGTGTTCACGACGGACGACGCCATGAAAGACGATGCGCCGCTTCTGCACGACTCCCTGGATGATTACGCATCGTTTCCGGGTATCGTCCGCTACGGAAACGTGGCCGCCGATATTCTCATTCGATCCGGCGAACCCATAGAAACCGCGCTCGCGCGCGCGGATTTCGTATTCGAGGACGAATACGAAACGCCCCGCGTTCACCAGAACTACCTCGAACCCCGCGCGATGCTCGCAGAGCCCGGACCCGAGGACAGCACGATAGTCTACTCGCCCACCCAGGCGGCTTTCGTCGTGCGCGCCATCGCCTCGGAAATACTCGAACTCCCCATGAACAAGCTGCGCGTCGTGAGCACCCATGTGGGCGGCGCATTTGGCGGCAAATCCCAACATCTGATGGAAGCCCTGGCCGTTTTGTTGAGCAGAAAGTCGAATAGGCCCGTTCAACTGACCCTCAACCGCGAGGAGGAAACCATTACCGGAAACCCGAGGCACGCTTACCGCATGCGCTATCGCACGGGCGTGACACGGGAGGGGAAAATCATCGCGCGCCACGTGCAAATCACCTCGAACAACGGCGCTTATTGCATGACGGGACCGATGGTGCTGGGGAAATCCTGCTACACCAGCGCGGGGCCATACAAAATCCCGAACGTCAGGGTGGATGGGCTGCTCGTATACACGAACCTTCCGCCCAGCGGCTCCTACCGGGGATTGGGCGTGGCGCAGGTCGCTTTCGCCTGTGAGCGTCATACCGACCGCATCGCTTCGGAACTGGAAGTGGACCCGCTCGCCTTTCGAATCCTCAACGGAATGGATGAAAACGACGAGGACCCCGCGGGCACGATTCTGCAGAGCGTAAGCATCAAGGAAACGCTTGAGCGCGCGGGCAAGCAGGCGGGCTGGGGAAAGCAGAAAAAGGAAAACCAGAATGGCAGAATCAGACGCGGGATGGGCATCGGCTGCGCTCGCTATCCCACGGGCGGGGGAGCGTCGGGCGCCGTCGTGAAGGTGAACGAGGACGGGGGCCTGGCCGTGCTGGCCGGATGCGCCGATCTCGGTACGGGCGCGGCTACCGTGATGGCGCAGGTGGCGGCGGAAGTTCTTGGGGCCGAAGTCCAAAAGGTGAGCATCCGCATCGCCGACACCGAAACCACGCCCTTCGACGCCATCTCCGCGGGCAGCCGGACCACGTTCAACATGGCGCACGCGGTCCGCATGGCGGCGGAAGACGCCCGCGAGCAAATGCTTCGACAGGCGGCGCGCATGCTTGAATCTTCTCCGGAGGATCTGGATATCGGCGAGGAAAACATATTCGTTCGCGCGGCGCCCTCGCGCGCCATCGCGTTCGCCGAAGTGGCGTATGCGGCCGTATGGAAAGGCGACGGCCCCGTAACCGGGCGCGGCTCCTACCGCGGGGAGAATCCGCCCCATCGCACGGACAACGTGCGCGGCCATCCGGAACCCTCGAGGCCCGGGCCCGAATTCGCCACCCAAATCGCCGAGGTCGAAGTCGACACCGAAACAGGAGAAACCAGAGTCTTGAGAATCACCAGCGCGCAGGATGTGGGTTTCGCCATGAACCCCCTCACCCTGAACGGACAGATAGAGGGCGGCATCGCACAGGGGCTGGGCTGGGCGCTTGCCGAGCAAATCCACCACGAAGAGGGCCTCATCGCCCACGCGGATTTCGAGAGTCAACTCAACCCCACCAGTCTGGACGTCTCGGAAATTACAAGCGTAATCGTGGAATCGCCCGACGTGGAAGGCCCCTACGGGGCCAAGGGGGCGGGCGAGATGCCGCTCATACCGGCGGCACCCGCGATTGCGAACGCCATCGCCGACGCCATCGGGGACCCGGCCAACCCGAACCTCAACAGGCTGCCGATTGCGCCGGAGGACGTCGTTCGCGCGGTTCAAGAAAAAAGCGCCGCCGAACCGGTTTCCTAGTTTTTCAGTTCGAACCTCTCATCATAAATGTCGAAATTCGATGACGCCGCCATGTCTCGGGCCTGCGTGATGAGCTCCCGCGACAGGTTCGAGATGGCAGGATTTTTGAGAAATTCGACGAAGAAATGGTGATAAAACGCATCGGGCCGCACGTGAACGCGCACCCTGAGCCTCGCCGCATCCTCTCTTCGTCCCCTCCTGTACCGAAACGTGATGGATTTTTGGGGAGGAATGCGCGTGTCATGGATTTCACGGCTGAAATCGGACGAGAGTTTCCGCTCTATCACGTTGATCTGCCTTGAACCCGGTATGGTTCGCCCGTATTTATCCTCAAGTTCGGTGATCACGTCCACCGAGGGCGTGATGTAGGTAGGAAAATAGTGGCCCGCTCCTGAATTCGTGAGCTCAACCTCGGCCGTCACGATTTCGCCGGACGCTTCCGCTCCCACCCTGACGTCTATCTGCACGGCGCCCAGGGTCATTTCCTTGTCATGTATGCCCCGCCACAAATGCGCCCGGTCGGGCATGTGGCAGCTCTGGCAGGCGACCCCCTCCTTGCCCCAAAGGGAGTTTTTCCACTCGCTGTAGGTATTCTGAATCGATTTCCCGTTCGGCCCGGGAAACGCGTGCTGGTGACAACCCATGCAAAATTCAGAGCGGCTGAAAAAAAGCGTGCGCTCCACACCGGCATGCGGGCCATTACTTGTCGTATCGTCTGCGCCTTCGGGGGTTTCTTTCTTACGGGGACCATGCACCCGCCAGTTGCGCACATGACACGAGGCGCAGGCCAGCCCGTGCATCTCCAGTTTCGGGTCGTGGGCCGGGTTTTTCCGCCAGTTCGCCGTAGTACCCGCGCCAATCTTCGCGCGCTTTTGCTGTTCCGCCAAGGGCGCATGGCACTCGTTGCAGCTTTGCGCATTCGCGGGATTCGTTTTCCACATATCGACGAGCTGTCCGTATATGCCCGGACCCATCGCCCTGGCGTGAAGCGTGGCCTTCCACTGTTCGTGCTGCTCGGGATGACAACTCCCGCAACGCTCCGGCGAAAGGGAGCGTTCAGCGCCTTTGTATGATTTCGGCGCCTCGCCCATGGGAGGCAATGGATAGCGAAAGTACTCGTCCACGAAATCCTGCCAACGCTTCCATTTGCCGGGAATCCCTTTCTTCTCGGCAGCCTCGATGGGGGGAAAGAAACCTTTTGATGTCTTCCGGGAAAACGCCGGGAGAGTGAGAAAGAATATGGAAACGATACAGATCCCGAGTTTCAAGCGCATTCCATGCTTCCTGTTCCGGCGGCCCGTCTGCTTGACCAGTTTGATTTCACCTAACGACACTCGTGCAGACAAGTTCCTGAAAAAATCCGAGAAATCGTAGTGCTGCTCCACGCCCGAATCCATTGTGGGCTTAAAGCCCTTTTTTTCTCAACAGGCGCGTTGCCGCAAAAAGTTCATGGCTGAAATCTCGGGAAATGATATCACCCGGTACAGGTTTTACTTGCCTCATCGAATTGGATAGGGTCTGTCAGAACATTCGAACCAGACCCGACAATTCGGAGGCACGATGAATTTCACCATACGCCCCGCCACCACCGGGGACACGGAAACGATCGTCCGGTTCAACATCGAGATGGCCCTGGAGAGTGAAAGCCTGAGCCTGGAGCCCGAGAAAGTCCGCCGGGGCGTGGAAAAATCCCTATCCGATCCATCGGTGGGACGATATTACCTCGCGCACCGGGGCGATGAGATTCTGGGGCAAATCCGGGTCACCCTCGAATGGAGCGACTGGAACAACGCCCAATACTGGTGGATTCAGAACGTATATGTCGTTCCATCCGAGAGAAAACAGGGCATCTACAGGGCCTTGCACCATCACGTCAAAAATCTCGCCGAAGGAGCCGGCGCCTGCGGCCTGCAGCTATACGTCGACGCGCAAAACGCGGCGGCCCAGGCGGTTTACAAGAACCTGGACATGGAGCAAAGCCATTATCTGATATTCGAGCAAATGGAGGACTAACCGGAAAGGCGAAAAATCGCTCCTTCAATCATACCCGGGAATCAACGGCTCTCCCGGTTTCTCTTGAGCGGGATGACATCCGCGGGTTTTTGCGAATCCTCCCGGCGGCGGCCCCGCCAGGAGGAAGGCCAAACATAGCGTACGCGCCACAGGGTTCTGGCCGCTCCTCCCACCGCCCACGCGAGCGTGCTGCCCGCGTCTCGCGTTCTTTTTCCCAGCGAGCGAAACACTTTCTTGCCGCCTTCCTCGCCGATGGAGACGAGGCGCGAGGTCGCCTCTTTCGCCGCGCCGATCGGTCGGAGGGCCTGCGCGATCGCCTGGCGCAAAACCCATTTCAGCATCAGGCAAAACACGATCGACAGAGCGAAAAAGACGCCCAGCACCTTGAGGCCGCGAGCGGGCTCATCCACTATCATCACGCTCGTCTGGGCGATCCCGTAAAACGCCAGGGCAAGGATCCCCAGACAGACGGCCACGGCGCCTCCCGAACGGACTATCAACCGCATCAAGCCGAACATCACCCTCTCCCAAAAGCCGCCGAAATCAGGGAACGCATCTGATTCATCGAGAATACCGCAATTGCGAAACCAAAATCCAGCGCGGGCGTTTCATCTCCTGGGAGATGTTTCCGTTGACGCGCGCAACCTCTCGTTTTATGTTCACTACCCCGTAAGGAAACATCATGGAGGAGCAGCAAATTGTTCGATATTCGCCTCATCAGAGACGACCCCGAAGCGGTGGCGCGCGCGCTCGCGCGCAGGGGCGGCGACTGGAACCTCGCCGGAATACTGGAAATCGACGCCCGAAGGCGGGATTTGACCCACCAGGTCGAAAGCCGGGTGGCCGACGTGAGAAAACGCAGCAAGAAAATCGGTGAACTCAAGCGCAACAGGGCGTCCGATGAGGAGGTGCAGGCGTTTCTGGCCGAAAACCAGCGCTTGACAGCCGAGGCCAAATCCATGGAGGGAGAGCTGGCCGAACTCGTGCAAAACCAAAACGATTTCCTGCTGGAACTCCCCAACACGCCGCATGAGACCACCCCTGACGGCCAGAGTGCGGAAGACAACGCCCTGGTGAGGGTCTGGGGCGAGAAACCGGTTTTTGATTTCGCGCCCAAAGCGCACGACGAACTGGGCGAAGCACTGGGGATTCTGGACATGAAGCGCGCCGTCAAGATAGCGGGCGCGCGGTTTGCGCTCTACCGGGGGGCTGGCGCGCGCTTGGAACGCGCCCTCATCAACTACATGCTCGATCTGCATACGAACGAGCACGACTACACCGAGTGGCTCCCGCCATTCATGGTGAACCCCGAGGCCATGACGGGCACGGGTCAGCTGCCCAAATTCGAGGAAGACCTCTTCCGCGTCGATGACGGAAAATTCTACCTCATCCCCACCGCCGAGGTGCCCGTAACGAACATCCACCGTGAGGAAATACTGAGTGGCGAGGATTTGCCTCTCAAATACACGGCCTATACGCCCTGTTTCAGGAGCGAGGCCGGCTCTTATGGCCAGGACACGCGCGGCCTCATCCGCCAGCACCAGTTCAACAAGGTCGAACTCGTCAAGTTCAGCCGGCCCGGGACGAGCTACGAGGAATTGGAGACCCTCACCACAGACGCGGAAGAAGTCCTGAAGCGCCTGGGACTCCACTACCGCGTCGTCACACTGTGCGCGGGAGACCTGGGTTTTTCCGCCGCCAAGACGTACGACATCGAAGTCTGGGTGCCCTCTCAGAACACCTACCGGGAGATTTCCTCCTGCAGCAATTTCGAGGATTTCCAGGCCAGACGCGCCGACATCCGCTACCGTCCCGGGGCGGGCGCGAAGCCCGAATTCGTCCACACCCTGAACGGCTCGGGTCTCGCCGTGGGCCGTACGCTGGTGGCGATTCTGGAGAATTTTCAGCGCGCGGACGGTTCGGTGGTGATACCCGAAGCCTTGCGCCCCTACATGGGCGGAACCGCTTCAATATCTGCCTGAGACCTACATAACTTCCTGAAAACCAACGATATAAATTTCAGACCTGTCCCGACCCCCGTCATCGCTCCGCCGCTCCCGCCCGGGGATTCCCGAGGGGCGCCCGGAGCGGAAACCTTTACAGAATCTTTATCCACCACCGCCGCTTTCGCTGATACCATTCAATTCGCTTGATCAGCCTCGACGGGCGTTTGGAGAGGCAAAGGGTGAATCCGGCGGGGGACGCCTGACCGCTTCGCGCCAAGGCGCAGAGGCGGCGGCGGGCCGGATACGCCGCGCGGGGTTTGCCGGCCCCGCACACGGTTCTTCCCGCCCTGGAGACGGGAGCGCCATCCCGTCGCGCGGATGCGCACCCGAAACCCGGCCGCTTGTCCGCCTTTTGGCTCGGGCGGCTCCGGTCGATTCCTCCGGAAGCGGAAAGCCCGAACGCGGGGTCTCCCCGCGCGGCCCATCGCACGCCCCCGAACGCGGCAATCGCTCACTCCTGAATCGCGATTGACCCCGACGCGGCCCTCGGAAAGCCTCGAACGCGGCAATCGCTCGCTCATCGGGGTTGTTGAAAAAGCCCCCGATAGGGGTTGTTGCCCCCCATCGAGAGTGTTCACTGTCATTCCGGCGAAAGCCGGAATGACGATCAAAACCCCGTCCCGCACGTCCTCCTCCTGCCTTAAAAACCACCCCCCCTACCCCCCCTTGACAGGGGGGCAAGAAAAAGCAAAACCCCCTCCGCCCGGCGGGGCGCATCGCCTTTTTATACCCCCCTGTCAAGGGGGGGTAGGGGGGGTTGCCTTTCCGGTCGAGGGGCGTCCCCTCTACCTCCCTCAAGAGACCTTTTTCAACAGCTCCTCATCACTCGCGTTTGACCCCCTGAGTAACCCGCCGCTCCGCTTCACCCTGAGTAGCGGCGAAGCCGCGTATCGAAGGGCGAAGCTCGCGGAGAAGCGCCTCCCATCCTTCGATACGCCGCCTTCGGCGGCTACTCAGGATGAGGTCGATACGGTGGCCATACAAGACGAACTACAAACGCGCTCGCTCCCAAGCCCGGCTTTTTCAACAACCCCTCCTCGCTCGGCTTCGACCCCTTGCGGCCCTTGGCTAGCTTTGAACGCGGCAATCGCTCCCTTCCCGGCCGCGATTGATCTTAAAACCCGCTCCAAGGCATGCTAAAATGAAGCGAGGGTTCTCCCCGCTTGCCGGATCAACCCCGACCGGGGAGAGAGGGCTTGCGTTATTCGCGGAGGGATGGCCGAGCGGCCGAAGGCGGTGGTCTTGAAAACCACTGAGCGAAAGCTCCGGGGGTTCGAATCCCTCTCCCTCCGCCAATTTCATACGGGCAGACACGGTGAAATACCTGATTCTCCCGTAGCCATTCCATGCAGAAAGCGCTGGCCGAATATTGAATTTTCCTGCTGCCTTTTCATGGTCTACGCCGGGACACGGGGCGCACGGCGCCGCGATGTAACGCTATACTTGTCCGGGATATTCCTGCAGAATAGCATCATGGCATGCAGTCCACCGGAACGACGACCGATGGGAGCGGTCGAGTGGACCGGATACCGGCATGGTGACCGCAGGGCGGGGAAAGACCCGTAACGGGGCCGGGATGAGCGGCTGGCTGAAGGGCGGGCGCGGTGCCTGCGCTGCGTTCACGCTGAACCGGACCTCGGTTTGCGCCATCCTTCTTTTCGCGATGCTCGTCCTCACGAACTGCGGCGGTGGGGGCGGAGGTTCGAGGGTGATACCCGCGGTGATGCCCGAAACCGAGCAGCCGCAACAACCCCCGCAAGAGCCTGTACAGCCACCGCAGCCGCCGCAACCCCAGCAGCCGCAGCCAGAATGCATTCCGCTTTACGACGGGACCTGCTCGTCGATCAGCGATTTCAACAGCCGGGCGGGGCGGCTCGCCGGGGAATACCGCCTCGAGACACCCTTCCGGAACCAGTGGGGCCTGGAAGTCGTCGGCGCGGACCGGGCTTACGCCCACGTCAACCTGCTCAAGGGCGAAAGCGCCGGCGCGGGCGCCGGCGTGACCATCGGCTTCATCGACTCGGGCATCGACACCACACACGGGATGTTCGCGGGAAAAACGGTGCACGAGGTGTTCCTGGGAGGCACCCCGAATGAGAGGGGCACGACGTTTTCTCACGGCACGGCCGTCGCGAGCGTCGCCGCCGGAAATCGAACGTACAATAACCCCGCAGCGCCGCAAGGCGTCGCCTGGGACGCCGACATCGCCATGTTCGCCATTCCCGTAGGAATCCCGGACGACACCTACAACCCCGTCTCTCTCGCGGACTCGGCAGGCGTAAACACCTCGTGGGCGTCGCGGTTCAACCGGATCCTGGCGTGGCGGAACGGCCGGAAGCGCGTGGACATCCTGAACCTGAGCATCGGCTACGAAGGCATCATCGACGACTACGGCGAAACCGATCTCCGCGCCAGCTTTGCGGACGCCATCGCCGCGATGGCGCAGGCGGGAGCCGCCGGGAAGGCGATTTTCGTCTGGGCGGCCGGCAACGCCCACGGAAGGCAGTGCGACCCGAGCGTCATGACGAGCAACTGCGTCGGGGGCGGGGCGGATCCCCTTTCTACCGGCACCGTCGACGCGGTTTCGGTCGATGTGTTCCCGGGCCTCGCCGTGCGCATCGCGGAGCTCCGGGGACATACGGTCGCCGTCGTGGCGCTGGGGCGGGACAGGAGGATCGCGGATTTTTCCAATCGCTGCGGCATCGCGGCGGACTATTGCATCGCGGCGCCCGGAGGAGACGTCAAGGTCGCCTATTTCGGACCCCATCCCGACACATCCAGGCCTATCCGGGGCATCGGGAGGAGCAGCGGAACGTCCGTCGCCGCGCCGATGGTGGCCGGCGGTCTCGCGATCATGAAACAACTCTTCCGGGATCAGCTCTCGAACACGGAGCTGGTCACCCGCCTCCTCGAAACCGCCGACAACACCGGCGCCTACTCGAACAGGGCCGTGTACGGTCGGGGCAAGCTCGACCTCGCCGCCGCCACGCACCCCGTGGGCGCCCTGGAGGTTCCCGTCGCCGCGAACACGAACGGGAGCGGGAGCAACCTGCGCGCCACGCGCCTGAGCCTCGGGGCGCCGTTCGGGAGCGGCCTCGCGCGGTCGGTCGCGAACATCGAGATCATGGCCCTGGACGATCTGGGTGCGCCGTTCTGGTACAGGCTGGGCGATTTCGTGACGGCGGCGAACGGCCCGCCGATGGACGCGAGGGTCCGGGGCTTTCTGGCGGGCGGGACGCGCGAGGCTCCCGAATGGCGGGGGGTCAGCGCGCAGAAGACCTCGACGGAAACCGGCGGCGGGCACCTCTCGCTCGCCGAGGGGGGGATGATGACGACCCTCAAGGGCCGGGCCGGTCTTTCCGCCTCGGTGTTCGGGACGAACCGGGAACACGACGCGGTGGGCGCGACGCTGGGCTGGCGGCCGGAAGGCTCGCCGCTCGGCCTCCGTCTCGGGTGGATCACCGAGGATGAAACGATTCTCGGAGGCGAAGGGCAAGGCGCTTTCGGAGCCCTGGCCGCGGACACCGCCTTCATCCGTCTCGAGGGAGATGTAAAACTCGGCGCGTGGCGCCTCGGAGGGGGCGCGGAATGGGGGAGCGTGCGCACGCGAGCACAGGGAGGACTCATCGAGGAGATCTCGACGATCTCGACCAGCGCGTTCGCGCTGCACGCGCGCGCTGCCGTTACCGCTGAGGACACCGTGCGATTTTCCCTCTCACAGCCCCTGCGCGTCGAGGACGGCCGTGCGTCGCTGACGGTGCCCGCGGCGCGAACCAAACTCGGGCGGGTGGTGCATACGTCAATGACGTCGCCCCTCGCGCCCGATGAGCGGCAGATAGACTTGGCCGCCACCTGGGAGAGGCCGCTGGCGGAGGGGCGGCTGCGCATCGGCGTCGTCTGGAGCCGGAACCCCGGCCATCGGGGGGACGCCGTAGCGCAACTCACGTTCCTCGCCGGCTGGCGGCGGGCGTTCTGAGCGGAGTCATCTATCAGAAAATCGTCGAAAAAAGCAGATACACAAGTGAAGAGGTTTCGCCCCGTTCAAATCCTTGCGCGGCGCGGCGAATCTTTCTCGAATCATCGCGCCGGCCGGGCGATGATTTCACGCATAGAAGTATAGCCACCGCCCCATCTTGTGATATAGAATGGCGGCCCCTCGCGGAGAGATGGCCGAGTGGCTGAAGGCGCTCGCCTGCTAAGCGAGTAGGCTGGGAAACCGGCCTCGAGGGTTCGAATCCCTCTCTCTCCGCCATTTTAGGGGTTTAAAACCTTATAAATCAATAGGTTGTAAATCACTAAATTCTAAAACTGTAGTCATTGGTGGCATACATTTTGGCATACAAAATAGGATACACCAATGACGAAAAATCCTTCGTATCTATGCAAGCGCGGCAGTATCTATTACTTCCAAACACGAATTCCTGTTGGTCTCGATAGTGCATCTGGCTATAATCCACGAAAGATAATTCGACGATCAACGCGAACGGGCAACAGAAGGGAAGCATTGCGGATAGCAAAAAAGTGGTGGGTCGAACTGATGGCAAATGGTGAACAATATGAAGGTCAGGCAGAAACGGAAGCTATGGAACGGCAAATAGACTTTGAAGAAAAAATGTATTTCAAAAGCATGGAAGTTGCCGAAAAGATGGGCGGGATTAACCGAAACATTTCTTTTGAGTGGAATCGATACAGAAAGACACAATGGAAACCCAAACTCTATTCCGGCTCATCCGTATGACGTATTTGCACTGGACGCAATAAACGTTTCACTGCTTCATCCAAACTCATTTCTTCCAACGTAAATTCTTCTTCCTTCCGCTTTGGTAGGTTGATAAGTCGATTTCACAGTCACATTGGTAATGATGAAGTGATTTCTCTGATGTTGTGGTTAATTAATTCAATTCTGTTCAGGTCATAGGCCAAACTAGCTGGCGAAGTCAGAAGAAAGTGAGCCACTCTCTATCGACGTGACCACTTGGATGCGCGCCTCGCCTGTGTAACGACACCCGTCACCCGTAACCGCTAATTCAGCAGGTCCAGACTAACGCCAAATTGGTCAGCCAGGGTTTGGGCGTCTTGAGTTGATCGATACGCAACTTGCAGGCCAGCGCGTGGCACCAGAAGAGTAGCCAAAAATCAATTTGCCTCCTCTTCTTGTTCTTGTTCAAAAGAACTCAGAAGCAAATGCCCCTCAGAAGAAACATCGATTCTGCTCGGTTCGTGGTCAAGAATGATATGGGCAAGATCGTGCGCCAAACTATTGCGCTGTCTTGTCAGGACATGGGCGGAATTGAGAATTATCAGATTGGTATCACCTACTCGTAGTGTCACAGCTGACCAACTGTCCCGATCATGGACGGTGAGTTGCCGCAAACTGTCTGCTGAAAACTCCGGCACGTCCTCGAGCCGGGAGCGGGAACGACGGGCAGCCCCCACTCGCGCTTTATGAAAACGGGCCGACACCCCAACTCAGACTGCACCTCGGGAATCGTGTCGCAGCAGTTCCCACCTTCAGGGGTTTTACAACCTCTTTAGACAGCCTGTTGATCTGATGAGGGGTGTCGGCCCCTTCCTCCCCCGAGCGAACATACTCATAATCCACTGCTCCGCAAACCGAATCGCGAGGTACGCATAGCGCGCTGTTGCCTCGATCCGGGCGCGAGAACGCATCCTTCGCCCGTTTAGTGACAGTGGGTGGTTTCCAACGTCTGTGGGATCTTTATAGATTGCTAAAAGTATTGCGGGTATTGGTTTTTAAATCTCGTCTGGGATTAGCTTCCTGTGAGAAGTAATCAAAGCGGAAGTGGTGCAATTCAAACTCGTGCGCAACCTGGAGCATTCCTGTCGGAGCGTCTTCGTATCCGTACGTTCGTCCTGTGGTGGACGTGGTTCCGCGCGGCGACGTTTGGGGAATGGCGGCATGGCAGTTGATCTGCTCTTCGTGGTGACCAGCCCCGCGTCCCGGGAGACGCGCCTTACCCGCCTGGGCGGCCCATGTGTGCTACCCCCTCGCCGAGCTGAGCTGGTCCCTAGTCCTCGACCATGTAAGCCAGGCACCAGGCGCCCAGCCCTAGGTGGGTGGCGAAGATCGGGGCCGTGGGACCGCCGAGGATGTCCACGTCGCCGTAGCGCGCGTGCAGGGCGGCCGAAACCTCCTCGACGATCTCCGGGCACCCGACGTGCACCACGCCGAAGCGGAGTTTCCTTGCACCGGCCGGGATGCGGTCCTCCAGAAGACCGAGAACCGCCGGAAGCACCTTTTTGCGGCCGATCACCTTGCCGACCGGAACAACCTTCCCCTCCCCGGTCAGCGACAGGATGGGCTTCACCCCCAGCATGCCCCCGAACCAGGCCTGGCCCTTTCCCACCCTCCCCGAGTGCAGCAGGCGGTCGAAGGTGTCCACGGTGGCGAAAATACCGGACTGGCCGCGCACGCGGGAGAGTTCGGCCAGGATCTCGCCAGCGCTCGCCCCGCTCTCAGCCAGTTCCGCCGCCTTCAGCACGAGCAGCCCCTCGAGAATCGACACGCCGCAGGAGTCGAACAGGTGCACCGGCGCCTCCTCGAAGGTCCGCGCCGCCGCTTGCGCAGAACCGAAGGTGCCGGACACGCCGCTTCCCAGCACGACGCCCAGGATCTGGTCGCCGTCCTCGGCGGCCCGCGCGAAGCCGTCCACGAAGGCCTGCGGCGGAGGCTGCGAGGTGGTGGGCAGTTCTCCGCCGGCGTCGCGCATCTTCTCGTGGAATTCCTCCGCGGTGATGTCGATGCCGTCGCGCAGGGGCCGGCCTCCGTCCACCAGCACGACCGGGACCACGTGGATGCCGTGGGCGCGGATGATGTCTTCGGGGAGATCGTTGCCGCTGTCGGTCACGATCGCGAAGGGACGCCGCACCAGGGTCTGATGGCCGCCCCCGCCGTGGCGCGCCGCCGCGTGCTGGGCGCGCATGTCCTCGGCTTTCTTCGTGGCGAGCCTGCCCAGCGTTCGCAGGTAGGAGAAGACTCCTTCAGGACCGTCCGTGTGCACGTGCACCTTGAGCAGGGCGCCGGTGCTGACCACGATGATGGAATCGCCATGGCGACGCAGTTCCTCGCGCACGACCGCGGACGCCGGCAGCCCCTCGCCGCGCACCAACGCCTCGGTGCAGTAGCGGTACTGCTCCTCATTCCCGGGATACTCGACCTCGGCAACGGCCGCCGGGACATGCGCGTAATCCGTCTCGTCTCCGGAGGCGACGATCGGGTCTCCGTTGATGAGCAGGAGCACGCCCTCCAGCATGTGCACGAAACCGCGGCCGCCAGCGTCCACCACCCCCGCCGCCTCGAGCACCGGGAGCAGCGAGGGCGTGCGCTCGAGCGACTCGCGCGCGGCGTCCACCAGCCGGTCGACGCAGGGGAGGAAGTCCGTGGCGGAACTCTCCTTCGCGGCGTTCGCGGTGTCCCGGATGACAGTCAGAATGGTGCCCTCGACCGGGTTGTCGAGCGCGTTGTAGAGGTTGTCGATGCCCCTGCCCAGCGCCTCGGCGAACCCGCGCGGATCCACGCGCTCGCGTCCCTTCAGGTGGGCCGCGAAGCCCACCAGGAAGTGCGACAGCATCATCCCGCTGTTGCCGCGAGCACCCAGCAGCGCCGCTTCGGCTGCATCGTCCGCGACGGCGGAAACCGCCCGGTCGCGGTTGCGCCGCAGGCGGTCCGCGATGGCCTCCACGGTAAGGCCCAGGTTAGTGCCGGTGTCTCCGTCGGGCACCGGAAAGACGTTGATGCGGTTCAGTTCCTGCCGCTGCTGGCGGGTATACTCGCAGGCGGCGACCAGAGACCGGCGCAGGCGCGGTCCGTCCAGATAGGCGATGTGAGCACTCAACGGCGCCTCCCGGTTGGCGCACCGGAGGAAAGCCGGGACCACGGACCCTCAGTAGCGCCCGCGAGCCCGTTCCCTGCCCGGCAGGATCTCCGGGCTGGTGGTCCACCTCCCGGTGCGAATCGTCGTGACGAACTCCTCACTGATGCCCTCTCTCGCAATTTCGCGAGCCGGCGCCTCGTGATCGTAGCGGACCGGAACATGCTCCACTTCCAGCCCGTCCGCGTGCGTGGATAGCGCAGCATACCAGACGCAGGTTCGCCCGTCGATGGCCGGACGCCCCATGGCCCCGGCGTTCACGTACCCGGCCCCGGTGCCGCGAACCGGCGGCTCCAGTGAATCCCCGTGTGCCTGCCCGGAATCACGTCGCAGTCGGCGTCCGCGGCTAACACCCGTTTTCTGACAATAGTTAATTTCCGACAGGCAGGGAATTTCGCTATTCTGTTGATATTATTGAGAAATATGTGTGTTCTTGATCTTGATCGGAATTCGCTTTCTGTAAGAAGTAAGTAAAACGGAAGCGGACGATATACAACTCCTGCGTATCCGGGCAGGTCTCGGTCGGAGCATCTTTCAAAGTCCGGCCCGAGGCGGCTTGATTGCGGTCATGCTCCGCTACTTCAGACCCGGCTATCTCATGGCTGGCCACCAGAAGTCGGCTTTGAAGCGTCTACGCGGACTGTCACGATGTCTGCGCCATGATATTGCTGGTGACGAACCGAAGCCGAGAGATGGCGCAGAAGACGGAACGACACCTCTTGTTCGAGGAGGGCTTCTTCAGTCTGCTCGCCGAGCAGCACGACTTGGTCCTGCAAGTTCCCTCTCTCGTCAGCTGCTGCAATAAACTCCAACACCGCCTCGTCGCCTTCTTTTCGCGCGACCAGAAGCAGGCGCCTATCGCTCTGCTCCTCAACTTCATCGCGGTTAAGCAACATCAAAAAAACTTCTTCGCCAGCGGCGTTCAGACGATTCGCCATCGCCTCATCCCAACCCTTGGCGGAAGCGAAATCACCGAGAAACTCCTTGAGCCTCGGCAGGATTGAGAGGTCGAACGCCACCTCGGTCCGGCTGGAGCGGGCTCCGTAATCTTCATGAACAGGGTCATGAGTATGGCGACGAGGCCGCCGGTCGTCATTCCGTTGTTCAGAAGGCCACCCGCGAATTTCGAGAAGAACTCGGTGTATATCATTCCGCTCTGAAAGCCGACACCGACCCAGAACGCGACGCCGACGATCAGGCTTTTGCGATAGTCGATTCCGTCCTGGAGAATGATCTGCACGCCGACCATGAAGAGCATCGCCATCAATATGACGAGGAAAGCCGCGAAGACCGGTCCAGGTATCGCCAGGACCACGGCGAGCGCTTTCGGGAGAAACGCCAGTGCCAGGGATACTGCACCGGCGGCGATTCCAACGCTGCGGGCTGCAACCCCAGTGAGTTGGGCCATCGATGCGCCGTTCGAATAGGCCGTGTTCGGTACCGTGCCCGCGAGACCGCAGACCAGGTTTCCCAGGCCGTCGGCGGCCACCGCGCCCTGCACAGCCCGGAAATCCACAGCCCGGGGCCGACGCCAGGACACGCGCTGAATGGCAACGGCGCTGCTGATTGTTCGGATGGCGCCGATCACGGCCGCCAGGAGGAACCCTGGAAGAAGTGCCCAGAAAACCGGCCCGAACCCGAGACCGAAGCCCGGCCATTCGACCCCGGGAATACCGATCCACGAAGCCTCCGCGACGCGGGCGATGTCGTAGAGGCCGAAAAAAGCGGCAACGCCGGAGCCTGCGATAACACCAATGAGCGGCGCCGATTCGTGCTTGCGTCGCATCCGTTCGTCGGGCGAGCTCACGTGAGCATGCGTGGCGCAAAATAACGTGAATCCATGAGACGCGAGCACATCGAGGCAGGGTACAGCGCGTAATGTGGCTCTCGAGATATCCGCAAACATCCAGCGGACGATTGACGATCACGATCGAGCGGCGGTATCCCGGCTGCGCTCTGCGCCTCCACCTGCCTCGGCCCACCTCATGGCGGCGTAGGTCCCTACTCCGAAGATCCCGAAAGCGGCGATCAGGGCGTACATGGTTCCATCGAAACGATGGCCCACGAGCGCTCCGAACGGCACCGAGATGAATGTGGAGAGCGTAGCGACCACGCCCGCGCCCACCCCGGCAATGTGGCCGATGGGTTCCATGGCGAGCGCATTGAGATTTCCGAAGAGCAGTCCGATGCAGACAAAGACGAGGAGCAGGTAGGTCATGAACAGCCACAACGGCGGAAGCCCCTCGAAGGCGAAGGCCAAGGCCCAGGCGACGGCCGAGACCAGCGTCATGGACACCGTCGCTGTCCTGGAGAGCCGGCGCATCCCGTACTTCATAACGAGCCACCCGTTCACGAGCGAGGCGCCTCCGAAAGCGAGCGCCAGCACGCCGAAATAGGCCGGGAACAGCGCGCCGGTCCTGTAGGCCTCCTGGAAGATTTGCTGGGAGGAGCTCAGGTAGGCCACGAACGGCGCGAACACGCACCCGGTGGCCACGGTATATCCAAGCGCGGCCCGAATCCGCAGCGCCTCCAGGACGGCTCCACCGATGGCTCGCGGGGAGAGGGGCCGACGACGGTCAGTGGGCAGGGTTTCCGGCTGGCGAAGTGAAAACCATGCGAATGTGACTGCGGCGATGATGAAGAAGGTGACGAATATCGCGCGCCAGCCACTCAGCCACAGTATCCCCAGTCCGAGGGCAGGAGCGACGGTGGGAACGAGAATGAACACGGCCATCGCAAACGACATGAGACGGGCCATTTGGCGTCCTTCGTATTGATCGCGCACCAGGGCGACGGTCACGATGCGCGGTCCCGCGATTCCGACGCCCTGCAGGATGCGACCCGCAATCATCACCTCGAAAGTATGCGCGAAGATGCTCATGACGCATCCCGACATGAACAAAACGAGGCCGGTATTGATGGAGGGCTTGCGTCCGATCCTGTCTGAGAGGGGGCCAAAAACGATCTGCCCGAGGCTGAGCCCCAGGAGCACGGCCGTGACGACGAACTGAACGTCGTTTCTGCGCGGCGCCCCGAGGTCGCGGCCTATCGCGGGCAGCGCCGGCAGTATCGCGTCGATAGAGAGTGCGACGAGCGACATCAGAAGGGCGACGAGGGGAACGAATTCGCCAATACGAAGGGCGGGTCCGATGGACGGTTTATTCATTTTTCCTCCAAAGTCCTCCATGCCGATTGAATCCGTGTCGACTCTATCATGGTCCGACCGGCAACAGCTTGCGCGCGGTCACGCACCGGCGTGTCGCGGTCTGATCCGGATCCAGTGTCTCACCTTTCACCACTTTATGCGCCTCGAAATCTGTTGTGCAGATGACTGCACCGGGGGTTCGAATCCCTCCCCGCTCGCGTTTGACCCGAAAGACGCGCTCTCGTATCCTGCATTCATTGCAGAAATTCAAATAATGCCTCCCTTGCCCCGCAAAGAGGTCGACGCAAGTATGACCTTTCGCCGGGACGCTCTGTCGCGGGAGAGCGTTAGGTCGATAGCTGCACCGCTTTGCTCTGAGAGCGGGCCTCGAGGTCGTGAGCGCCCGGCTGGAGGGCGAGCACCATGAAGCGGTTCCACTGGGAAACTTGGGTCGGGCTTGCCGTTCTCGCCTTCAGCCTGGCCGGGCTGGCGCTGATACCCAGCCAGGTGCTGATCCGGAAGGTGGGGGAGCGCACCATCCCGTTCCCGCCCAGCGCCTTCCCCTCGCTCGCCCTCTCCCTGCTGGCGCTCATGGCCGCCCTGATGGCCGCGCGGAACTGGTTTTCCCCCTCCTCGGGGCGTGAGCCGCTCCCCGGCGGGCCGCTCCGGACCCGCGCCCTGGTGCCGATCGCCACCTTCGCCGTCTACATCCTGCTCGTCGAGTGGTTCGGGATGCTCCCGGCCACGCCCGTCGCGGTCGCCCTGTTCGCCTTTCAACTCGGGGTGCGGGATTGGCGGACCCTCGCGCTGATCGTTTTGCTCACCCCGCTGTTCATCTGGGTCTTCTTCGGACATTTTCTGGGCGTCGTTCTGCCGGAAGGCAGACTTTCGGGCGAGGTCTTCTAGGATGTGGGCCCAGCTGGCGGAAGGCCTATTCCTGTGCCTGCGCTTCGACGTGCTGGCCGTCCTGGTGATCGGAATGCTGCTGGGGATCGTGGTGGGCGGCCTCCCCGGCCTGACGGCCGCCATGGCGGTGGCGGTTCTGCTGCCGATCTCGTTCTTCGTCGAACCCGTTCTCGGGATTCCATTCCTCCTGGCCATCACCAAGGGAGCGATATTCGGCGGATCGATACCCGCGATCCTGATCAACACGCCGGGGACGGGCGCGGCCGCCGCCACCGTCCTGGACGGCTACCCCCTCGCCCAGCAGGGAAAGGCGAGGAAGGCCCTGGAGATGGCGCTCTATTCCTCCGTCATCGGGGACACCTTCAGCGATATCGTCACTATCTTCATCGCGGGCGCCATCGCGGCGGTCGCCCTCCTGGTGGGCCCCCCGGAATATTTCGCCATCTTCGTCTTCAGCTTCGCCATCATCAGCTGCGTCACGGGCCGCTCGGTGATCCGGGGGCTGATGGCTGCCGCCCTCGGGCTGTTTCTGAGTTCGGTCGGTCTCGACCCCCTGATCGGGGTGCGCCGCTTCACCTTCGGCTCGGTGGACCTGACAGGAGGCATCTCGTTCATCGCGATGCTGATCGGAATTTTCGCGCTCTCCGAAATCTTCCTCTACGGAGAGAGGACACGTGCGGAGCGCAAGGCCGAGGACGAGATGCGAATGACCGCGTGGCGCGCCGAGGGCAACGAACCCCTGACCCTAGAGGAGTTCAGGAGCTGCGGCCGGACGATCTCCCGCTCGGCGGTGGTCGGCACGATCATCGGCGCGATACCGGGCCTGGGCCAGGTGGTGTCCGCATTCGTCTCCTACGGCCTGGCGCACCGGAGGTCGAAGGAACCCGAGCGGTTCGGGAAGGGATCGCTGGAGGGGGTGGCCGCCGCCGAGACCGGCAACAACGCGGTCAACGGTTCGAGCCTCATCCCCCTGCTCAGCTTCGGCATTCCGGGCGACATCGTGACCGCGGTGCTCTTCGCCGCCTTCATGGTGCAGGGGCTCCGGCCGGGCCCCCGCCTCTTCGAGGAGCACGGCGCGATCGTCTACAGCGTCCTGATCGCCATGCTGCTCTGCAACGCCCTCATGCTCGTCCTCGGGCATTTCAGCCTGCGCTACGTGGCCATGATCGCGCGGTTCCCGAAAAGGGCGGTCTTCCCCGTGGTGGCGGCATTCTGCGTGGTGGGGACATACGCGCTGAACAACAGCTTCTTCGACGTCAAGGTGATGCTGGTATTCGGGGTGGTGGGCTATCTTCTGAGAAAATTCGATTTCCCGGTCGCGCCCCTGATCATCACCTTCATTCTGGGGAAGGCGTTCGAGTCTTCCCTCGGACAATCGCTCATTCTGGGAGACGGCGACCTCTCCCTGTTCGTCCGCCGGCCTATATCGCTCGTTTTCCTCTTGCTGGCCGCGGGGTTCGTCGTCTGGGGCGCCCGCCGCCGAACCCCGCTGGGCAGCGATGAATGAGGAGGATTTCACTGAATCGGGGCGCGTGATTTCAGAGAAGGCAACGACAACCCACAGGAGGAACGAACCATGAAACGACTCTCGGCAGTATTGCTCATCGCGGCCATGGCGCTTTGGCTGGCGCCGACCCACGCAGAAGCCGCGAAGTTCCCGAACAAGCCCGTGCGGCTGGTCATTCCCTATTCGCCGGGCGGCTCGCACGACGCGCACGCGCGCGCCTTCGCGAGCGTCATGGAACCCTATCTGGGCCAACCGATGCTCGCGGTCATCCGGGCGGGCGGCGGCGGCTCCATCGGAGCGAGCTTCGTGGCCCGCGCGCGGGCGGACGGGCACACCCTGATCCTGGGCGACCAGCAGAGCATCCTGGTGAAGCCTCTCCTGGAGAGCCTTCCCTATACCTCGGCGTCCTTCGTGCCAGTGGGGCGAATCAACTACAGCCCCCTTCTCATCACCGTGAAGAAAGACGCCCCCTGGAAGAACCTGCGCGACCTGATCGAGGACGCCAAGCGCAGGCCGGGCAAGATCTCCTTCGGCGGCGTCCCCGGCCTGGGGGTGGACCAGATTCCCATGGAGCTTCTCTCGCTCAAGGCCGGCATCAAGCTGAAGTTCGTTCCGTTCCAGGGCGGCGGCCCCACCTGGAAGGCCTTCCTCGGCGGGCACATCGACATCGCCCCCGCCTTCGCCTCCACGGTGACGCCCCAGCTCTCGAAGGGCGCAGTCCGCGTTCTGGCCATCACCGCGCCGGACCGGCTGCCCCAGCTTCCCGACCTGCCCACGATGAAGGAGCAGGGCTTCGACGTCCAGTTCGCCATGTTCCGGACGGTCTTTGCGTCCAAGAAGACGCCCGCGGACATCCTGGCGAAGCTACGGGCGGCCTTCGACAAGGGGGTGAAGGACAAATCCTTCCAGTCCATGGTGAAGCGCATGGGCGAGCGGGTGATCTACATGAGCGGAAAGGACTTCGAATCCTTCATGGTTGCAGAAAACGCCAATATGAAGGCGCTCGTGGACAAGCTCGTGAAGAAGAAATAGCCGCTTCGCGGCAGTTGCGCGAGGCCGAACAAAGGCCCCCGGCCCTGCCCCGGCAACGGGACGGGTCGGGGGTGAAGTTCGCCTTAGAAATCCATCTGGAAATGCGTAACGGCGTTTTCCCCTGCTTCGCCCGCCGGATGCGGCGCGCGTCAAATTCTCCCGGACGCGAGGGCGGCGCCCTCGGCCAGGGCCGCCAGCTTGACGTAGACGATGTCGGGATCGACCGCCCCGAAGCCGGCGAAGGTCCCGAACCCACAGTCGGTTCCGGCGATGACCCGCTCGGGGCCCACGAGCTCCACGAAGCGCCCGATGCGCTGCGCGATGAGCTCTGGATGCTCCACGAAGTTGCTCGTCGTGTCGATGACGCCGGGCACGAGGATCATATCGTCGGGTATCTCGTCCCGCCGGTCGCGGAATACGGTCCATTCGTGCTCGTGCCGCGGGTTGGCGTTCTCGAACAGGACGTAGCGCGCGCGGGCCGACATCAGGGCCGAGAACACGTGATCCAGCCCGACGTCGCACACGTGGGGCCCCTCGTAGTTTCCCCAGCAGATGTGGACCCGCACCCGCGCCGGGTCGGCGTCGCGCAGGGCGTGGTTCAGCACTTCGATGTTGGCCGCCGCGATCTCGCCGAACTCCGCGTCGGAGCGATCCTCGTAGAGCACGTGGCGCGCGAGGCCTAAGTCCGGGCAGTCGAGCTGGAGGTCGAAGCCCGCCGCGAGGATCGCGTCGTACTCCGACTTCATCGCGAAGGCCAAGGCTTCCAGGTAGGCATCGCGCGAGGGGTAGTAGGCGTTCGGCATGAACAGCGCAATGACGCCCGGCGACGCCGCGTTCAGGAATCCGCGCTCCGCACCATGCGCCGCCATCGCGCTCTTCATATTGGCGATGTCGGCCCTGAGTTCGGCGTCGTCCTTAGGCGCGACCGGCCCGGTGCAGCGCGGGCGGACGAGCTTCGGCGTGCCGCCTTCGCGCGCGAGGCGCTCGAGATAGCGCGGGAAGAGCTTGAGATCCCCCGGCACGGCCCGCTCGCTTTGGCCGGAGAAGCCGGTGTAGCGGTTCTTGACGTAGGTGGTGTAGGAAATCTTGGACGTCTCGCCGTCCGAGACGATGTCGACCCCGGCCTCGACCTGCCGGCGAACCGTCTCCGCGCACTCCTCCGCCATGCAGGCGGCGAACTCGTCCGGGTCGTAGGCCTCGCCCCGGTCGCGGGCGAAGAGAAGATCGAGCGCCCGCTCGCTTCTGGGAAGCGACCCGACGTGGGTGGTGGCGATGCGCGTCATGAGGCTCTCCTCCTCGTCCGGGCGGGCGGGACTAGATGAACTTCCACGGGCTGTAGAGCGGCACCTTGCTCCTCTTCATGACCCCTTTCGCCAGGCGACTGATCCGCTCCACGACTTCCGTCTCGTCTATCGACTTGACCTCGCGGTTCTCCATCACGAACTTCCCGTCGACCATGACGCTCTCGCAGCTGTTCCCCTGGGCGGAATAGACGAAATTCTGGAGTTCGTTGTAGAGGGGGACCCAGTCCGGCCGCTTCATGTCGAAGATGGCGACGTCGGCCTTCTTGCCCGGCTCGAGGGAGCCGATTTCCCGCTCCATGTTCATCGCCCTCGCGCCGTTGATGGTCGCCATCTCGATGGCCTTCTCAGCACTCCCCGCGGCCGGGTCGTAGCGGTAGTCCTTGGGCGTCGCCGCCGCCAGATACATGAGGCGCACCATGTCGTTGAAGTTCGAGCAGTCCGACGCGTCGGTGCCGATGGCGACGTTGACGCCCGCCTCCATCATCTCCGGGAACTTCCCGAAGGCGGACAGGCCGTAGCTGATCTTCATGGCGGTGCTCGGACAGTGCAAAACGTTCGTCCCCGTCCTGGCGAGAAGCCCGATCTCCTTGGCGCTCACGTGGACCATGTGGGTGAGGGCCACGTTCTTTCCGAGGACGCCGATGTCGTAGAGGTGTTCGATGGGGCGGGCGCCGTTCATGCTCAGGCTCTCCTGGACGTTCTCGATCATGTTGGCCTGGTGCATGTGCAGGATGGTCCTGTACTTATCGGCCATCTCCTTGGATTTGACGTAAAGCCTGTCCGAGCAGCGCCCCATCCCGACGACGACGACGCAGGGCTTCACGAGCCCTACCCCGCCCCGGTAGTCCTTCATGAACTTCTCGTTCTCGTTCAGGCATTTCCGGGTGCTATCGACCAGCATGTCGTGGCCCTGGCTCACCATATCGAAGGACCTGCGGCCCATCAGGCCCCGCATTCCGATGCGAGAGACGCCTTCGATGACGGGGCCGATGTTGTAGGAGCCCGCCTCGAGGAAGGTCGTCACCCCGGTCTTCAGGGTTTCGACCAGGATACCGAGGCCGCCCCATATCTCGTCCTCCGCATTCACGATGGTGGCGACCTTGCGGTGGACGAAGTCGGACCACGGCATCCCTGCCAGCGTCTCGGGCGAGAGTCCCCGGTGCATGTGGTGGTAGAAGTGGATGTGCGCGTTGATGAGGCCGGGGGTGACGAGCTTCATTGTGGCGTCGTAGGTGCGTCTGGCCTCGTATTTTTTCTTAAGCGCCGATGCCTTCCCGACGTCCTTGATCCGGTTCCTCGTGATGGCGACGGCGCCGTTTCGGATGACCCTGCGCTGCGGGTCCACGGTGACGACGGTTCCGTTCTCAATCAGGACATCCACCCTGGTCTTCGCGGCCATGGCGTCCTCCCCTGCGCAGGATTTCCGTGAATTCAACTTTTCGTTTGATAAACACTACACAAGGGGATTCGGGGTGGCAACCGAGGCGAAAGGGCAAACGCTCGAAGGGATGACGGGAAGCGCACGCCATCCCGGGGAGGGAAACCCGAGATTTCCGGTTGGGGAAAACGGTCGATAACCACCATACGCGCCACCGGAATAATTGACAGCCGAACAGATTCCTGTTTATAACTGATTCATCTGAGCAGAATAGAAAATGTCGGTTGATCCCCTGGGAGCGGAGTGCGAGTTCCCCGCGAATGAGGAGGGAGTTTGGGTATGGGCGAGAACGCTCGAATCGAAATCATCAACCCCATCGCCGCCGTGGCGGATGAAGGCGGCCCTGGCGAAGGCGCCGCAGTCAAGGGTCTGGACGGGCTCCGCATCGCCCTCCTCGACAACAGCATGCCCCACGCGGGCGATTTTCTGAACCACGTCGGCGAAGCCTTCGCCGAGCGGCACGACGCGAAGCTCCTGGTGCGCAAGAAGGGCTGGGCCGCCCAGGGCGCAGGCCAGGAGACGCTCGATGAGATTGCGTCTAACTGCGACGTGGCGGTAACCGGCTTCGGGGTCTGAGGGGGCTGCACGTCGTGGAGTGTCCACGACTCGGCCGAGCTCGAAAAGCGCGGCGTCCCCACCGTGGTGGTGGTGGGCAACGGCTTCGAGACGGCGGCGCGCAGCTTCGCCAAAGCCTATAAATCCCCCCACCTCCGTCTTCTCCTGGTGGACGACACCGTGGCCCACCAGGGCGGAGACGCCCTGATGCGCATCGCGCAAAGCGGCGTGGATTCGGTGGCCGCCGAATGGATGAACACAGCGAACGGAGGTGAGTCCGCAGCCGTCGCCGATGACCCCATCGAGCGGGTCCTCACGATCGCGGGAGACCCCATCGGTGCGAACGGGGCGCTCTTCGATCTGGGGGCGACGGACGGGCTGCCCGTCATCCCCCCCACCCTGGAGATGGTGGAAAGGTTCGTGGCGGCCTCGGGCAGAAAGGGCGATGAGGTCATCGCGCGCCTCATGCCGAGGCTGGCGGACATCACCGTCGAGCGGATCGCGGCCAACGCCGTCATGGCGGGCTGCGCGCCGGGCGTCATGCCCATCCTCGTGACCGCGGTGCAGGCCATGGGGGCGGAGGAGTACCACGTCAACCACGTCATCACGACGGCGCATACCCTGTTTCCCATCGTCGTGGTGAGCGGCCCCATCGCCCGGGAGATCGGGATGAGCGACGGGCGCGACTTGAGTTCGCAGGGCTGGGGGGTGAACGCCTCCATCGGCCGCGCGGTCAAACTGATCATGTTCAACTGCATCGGCGACCTCGAAAACCGGGGCGCCACATGCCAGGGCCATTTCGCCAAGTATTTCGACGCCATCACCGAGAACGTGGAACAAAGCCCCTGGGAGCCGCTCCACGTGGAGAAGGGTTTTTCAGAGTCCGACAGCGTGGTGACGGTGTTCACCGCCGAACCCCTCCACATGGTGGACGATCACAGCGCGCTCACCGCCCAGGGCATCCTGGGCACATTCGGGACCGTCGCCGCCTGCTCGGGCACCCGGCCGCAGTTCGGCCGCTGCGAGATCATGCTCATCTTCGGCCCCACCCACGCGAACAAGGTCGCAGAGGCGGGGTTCGACAAGAAGCTCGTGCGCGATTTCCTCTGCGAGGTCTACCGGATTCCGGTAAATACCTTTCCTCCCGAATCACGGGAGCGCTGGAGCGACTGGAAGCAGATGCTCTACGGGGTGAACACGATGGAGAACGCGACCCTTCCCTTCGTCGAGGAGAGGGACGACATCACCATCCTGGTGCACGGCGGCGCGGGGCCGAACTCCCTCCTGGCGCCGGGCGCGCTGAACCACCGATCCGTGACGCGGAAGATCGACTAGACCATGCCCGAGGCGCTCCTGAGCGAACTGCCGCCCGGTGCGGAAGCCGCACTCGAAGCCGCGATGGAGGGGGGGCCGGGCGACGGCCTTCCCCTCGTTCCGCCCACGCGCAGGGCGGTCGACGCCATGCTCGGCGCCGTTCAGGAGGGCCCCCGCCACGCGCTGGGGATCATGGCGCCCGCCATGGAAGAGGTGACGGTGGGCGACGCCGCCGTCTGCGCGGTGGCGGCCGGGTGCAAGCCTTCGTATTTCCCGGTGGTTCTGGCGGCGCTCGAAGCCGTGATGGAGCCCGAGTTCAATTTTCTGGCCATCCAGGCGACCACCGAGCTCGCCTCGCCTCTGGTGATCGTCCACGGGCCGATCGCCGAGCGGTTAGGCGTGCACTCGGGCAGTGGATGCCTGGGGCCGGGCTTCCGGGCGAACGCCGCGATCGGCCGCGCCGTCCGCCTGGCCGCCGTAAGGCTGGGAATGGCGGTTCCCGGCGAGACCGACATGGCGACTTTCGGACACGGCGGGAAGTTCTCCGCCTGTTTCGCCGAGGCGGTCTGCGGCTGGGAGCCGCTCCACGCGACGCGGGGGTTTCGCGCCGAGCAGAGCGCGGTGACGGTGGTGGGCGCGGATGCGCCTGTGAACGTGAACGATTACGCGAGCGGCAGTGCGGAGAGCGTGCTGCGCATGATAGCCGGCACGATGGCCTATCCCGGCTCGAACAACGCCCAGGGCGGCGGGGAGGTGCTCCTCGTCATCAGCCCCCAGCACCTGGGTCTCCTCGTCTCGGGCGGCATGGATCGGATGGATGTGCAGCGCGCGCTGTTCGAGGGCGCGCGCGTGCCCATGAAGCGTTTTTCGCCCGAGATAGCCGAGCGCGTGCGGGGCAGGCGGCCGGGGCTTTTTACAGACGCCGAACCCGATGCCGTGCCGGTGGCGGACGGGCCGGCGAGCATTCTCATCGCCGTGGCCGGGGGGCCGGGGAGCCACACGCTGTTCTTTCCGACCTACGGCGAGACCCGGGCGGTCACGAAGCCTGTACGCGGCTAGGCGAACGATACGGGCGAGAGAAAAGAAAAGGGAATTGAATTCATAACGAGGGGGTGTAGCCGGACAACCCCTCATCGGGGTTGTCCGGCCCTCCGTGGTTGTCCTTTTGCAGGATGGTTACAATCAGGACAGGCACGGAGGCCTCGGACAGGCACAGAGACCTGTCCGCTACAAAACCAACCCCCCTACCCCCCCTTAACAGGGGGGTAAAGGCGATGCCCCCCGACGAGGGGTTATTCAACACCCCCTGGCGGGGGAATGATGAATTCAACGGGTAGATTCTTTATCAATTGACTGGCAAGAAGGAGACACCGATGGCGGACAGGAGCAACGTCGACGTTCTCGTAGTCGGAGCGGGCATGGCCGGGGTGTGCGCCGCCATCGCCGCGGCGCGGGGCGGCGCGCGGACGGTCCTCACGGACCGCTACGCCTTCCTGGGGGGCAACGCGACCGCGGGCCTTCTCGGCAACTTCCTCACCTTCCACAACATGAAGGGGGAGCAGATCTGCGACGGTATCCCCCAGGAGATCGTGGACGAGCTCATCAAGCTGGGCGGCGCCTTTCCCGAGGGCCACCTCCACAACGCTTACGGCAACTCCTACTCCGTAACGCCCCAGGACGGCGAGGTGCTCAAGCTCGTGAACCAGAAGCTCTGCCTGGAGGCGGGCGTGGACCTGGTGCTGAACACCTACACGATCGGACCCATCATGGACGGCGACCGGGTGGCCGGGGCGCGCATCGTGAACAAGAGCGGGGAGAGCGAGATCCGCGCGCAAGTCGTCATCGACGCGAGCGGGGACGCGGACATCGCCGCGCAGGCGGGCGCGCCCTTCCATCTCGGTGATGAAGAGGGGAAGATGATGTCCATCAGCCTCTTCTCGCGGATGGGGAACGTGGACCTTGACCGCCACATCCAGCACGTGAAGGAGAACCCCTACAACTTCATGCTCGGCGAGGACCCCTACATCGGGAAGAGCCGCGAGGAGATCGCTGCAGGGCTCCGCACCCACAAGGACTACCCCCTCGTGACCGGCTACTACGAGTCGGTCAAGCTCGCCCAGTCGCGCGGTGAATTTCACCCGAACCGCCAGCGGGTGGTGTTTTCCATCACCACCATCCCCGGCGTCGTCACCATCAACTCAACGAGCATGCTGGGCTACAGCGGAATCGACAACGACGATCTGAACCAGGTCGCCATCGAGGGCCGCGAGCAGGTATTCAAGGTGCGCGATTTCTACCGCAAATACGCCCCCGGCTTCGAGGAGTGCTACGTGGTGGATTCGGCCTCGGCCATCGGCGTCCGAGAGACGCGCCGCATCATCGGGGAGGAGACCCTCACGGATGAGGACTGCATCGAGGCGCGCAAGGGACCGCGCGACATCGGCCAGGGGGCCTACTGCCTGGACGTCCACCAGCCCACCGGCGTGATCGAGCACAAGCACGTCAGGGACGGCGAGGCCTACGGCATTCCCTACGGCGTCATGCTTCCCCAGAAGATCGAAAACTGCCTCGTGGCGGGCCGGCCCGTCTCGAGCGATCGCTTCGCGAACGGCTCCGTGCGCAACCAGGCCCACATCATGACCATCGGGCAGGCGGCGGGTACGGCGGCGGCCATGTGCGTGGAGCGCAGGACGACCCCGCACGAGCTGCCGGTCGAGCCGCTGCGGGAGAAGCTTCGCCAGGATGGAGCGGTCGTGTGACCGCTTCTTGGAATTTGCATCATCCGATCACCCAGAAAAGGGAGGAGAAACGATGAAACGTTCCAGACGCTGGCTGTGCCTTATCGCCGTAGCCGCCCTCGTAGCGGGGTTAGCACTTCCCGCCGCGGCGGCCAAGACGGTCACGCTCCTCATCCACCCGACCCTGTTCAAGGCGGGGGGCGGGCCTAAGGGCGTCGTGGCCGACCTCGAGAAGGAAAAAGGCATCAAGGTGACCGTGGTGACCACCCCCTTCGGGAAGATCAAGGACAAGGCGGTGCTCTCCTTCGCAGCCGGAGGCGGGCAGTTTGACGTGGTGTCCTGGGTGGGCCCATGGGTCACCGAGGAAACGATAGGCTTCCTGGAGCCGCTGGACAAGTACATCAAGAGCGCGCCCAAGGGCTATGCCTACGGGGACATCATCCCCGCCCTGTCGAATATCACCCGCTTTCCAAAGCCTGACGGGCCCGCCTACGGCGTTCCCTACCGGACGGGAACGGGCATCGTCTACTACCGAAAGGACCTCTTCGCGGCGGCCAAACTCTCGATTCCCAAGACGTGGGATGAGTTCCTCGCCGCGGCCGAGAAGCTGAACCAGCCCGGCAAGGTCTACGGCGTCGTCCAGCGCGGAAAGCCGGGCGTCCACGTGGAGCAGGATTTCCTGCGCTATCTCCACAGCTCGGGCCACGGCGTACTCTCGGCCGACAACAAGACCTGCCTGCTGGATCGCGCCGATTCGATCAAGCTGCTCGAGGTTTTCGGAAAACCCTTCCACAGCGGCTGGTCCCCGCCCGACATGCTGGCCTGGGGCCGGGACGAATACCGCACCGCCATGATGCAGGGCCGCGCGGCCATGGGGGTTTACTTCTCCCCCTACTGGGGCCTGATGACCAACCCCAAGAAGGCCAAAACGGCCGACAAGCTGGGCTGGTTCCTCGTTCCCTCGATGGACGGGAAGAACCGCGGCGCTACCCTGAACGGCGGCTGGCACCTCATCATGGACAAGAAGAGCAAGAACAAGGCGGCGGCTTGGGAACTCATCATGGCGCTCACCAACAAAAAGAACCAGCTCCGCGGCGCCCTGTACTGGGCGAACGGACCCGTCCGCAGTTCGGTCTACACCAACGCGGACTATCTGAAAAAATTCCCGGTGGCGAAGGCGTGGCTGACCGCCATCAGCCGCGGCAGCGGCGAAGCCCAGCATCCGCGCGCCGCGGAGATCAGCGACGTCACCTCGAAGGAAGTCATCAACTTCCTGCAGAAGAAGAAGAGCGCCAAGCAGGCCATGGGGGACGCCTGCAAGCAGATCAACGCGGTCATCAAGTAGGGCGTCTGGGGAATAGAGGGTTTGTAGGGACAGGCCCCCGTGCCTGTCCCTGTCAAGCGTAACCAAGGAGATGGATATATCCGATACGGGCGGCCACGGGGGGCCGCCCCTACGGGTGAATGCGCTTTTGTTCGTCATTCCGGCGGATGCCGGAATCCAGGGACTTTGTTTTTGTATTTGTCTTTTCGCTTTATCGTTTTTCTTGGTCTTCCTGCGATTCGGTATCCCCGTCTGCTCTGGATTCCGGCATCCGCCGGAATGACGGCGGTGGTCAATTCCGAATGACGAGGGATGGGAAGGTTGTTTCCCCGCGTCCCTCGATACGGCCCTTGCGGGCCTACTCGGGATGAGGGTGCTTTTATTTTTCCTCACCCTGAGTAGCCGCGTAGCGGCGTATCGAAGGGTACTCCCGATACGCCCCATTTGACCCTCCCTCCTCGGTCGGGTCAAACCCTCGATACGGCGCGCAAGCGCGCCTGCTCGGGATGAGGCGGGTTGAAGGTGCGTCCGGCACAGAGGCCGGCGGAGGAACGGAGAGGATCGTGAATACCGGAGCCGTTCAGGAAACGGCGCGGCGGGGGAGCCGGGCTTGGCTCACCCCCGCGAGAAAACAGGCGCTGGCGCCCTACCTGCTCATGTCGCCCGCCTTCGCCATACTCACCGGAATCCTGGTCTATCCCTCGCTTTACAACATCTATCTCTCCATGTGGAAATGGCGTCTCACAACGCCGCATCTTTCCACCTTCGTCGGCATCGACAACTACGTTCGCCTGCTCACGGCCGACCCCGACTTCTGGCCGGTGACGCGCTTCAGCCTGGGCTTCACCGTGGCCACCATCGCCCTGGAATTCATCATCGGGGTGGCGAGCGCCTTGCTGCTCTACGGCTTGGTGCGCGGCAGGCGGCTCATGACGTCCTTTCTACTCACCCCCTACATGGTCGCCCCCATCGCCGTGGGCCTCGGCTGGCGGCTCATGTGGGACCGCGATATCGGCATCGTGAACTACATCATCACCTTCGTGGGGCTCGCCAAGGTGAACTGGCTCGCCGAGACCGACGCCGCTTTCTGGGCCATCGTGATCTCAGAAGTCTGGCGCTCGACGCCCTTCGTCACCATGATCCTCCTGGCGGGCATCACGGCGCTTCCCAACGAGGTGTTCGAGGCCGCCCACGTGGACGGCGCGAACCGGGTGCAGGTGTTCCGGCGGATCACCTTTCCGCTCATCCTTCCCCCGCTGGTGGTGGCGCTGCTCTTCCAGACCATCTTCAAGCTGCGGGTGTTCGAGATACCCTACATCCTCACCGAGGGAGGGCCGGGCACGTCCACCATGCCCTACGGCCTGCTCATCCAGCGCACTTATTTCCGTTATTTCGACGTGGGCAACGCGGCGGCCACCTCGGTCGTCCTCCTCGTGCTCGGCACGGGGATCGCGCTCGCCTACCTGCGGCTCATCCAGGACAGGGACGGCTAGGCGATGGCGCGGGGCGAAGAGCAGATCGGGCCGGGGATCCCCTCCTTCCCGGCGGCGCGCGGCGCGATGATGGTGCTGCTCGCGTTCAGCCTGTTCCCGATCCTGTGGATCATGCTCACCTCGGTGAAGAACGAGACCGCCATCTTCAGCATCCCGCCCAAGGTCTTCGTGAGCCCGGATTTCTCCTCGTACTGGAAGTTCCTGGGCTTCGGCAACGAATCGGCTCTGCGGTTCATCTGGAACAGCACCTTCATCGCGACGATTACGACGTTCCTCACCCTGTTCGTCTCTTCCCTGGCGGCCTACGCGTTTTCGCGCTACCGTTTCCGGGCGTCGAACTATCTTCTGTTCTTCATGCTGGCGACGCGCCTGCTGCCGCCCGTCACCGCGGTGGTTCCGCTCTACCTGTTGTTCCGCTACCTCCAGATACTCGACACGCGGTTCATCCTGATCCTCATCTACACCGCCCTCAACATCCCCTTCGGCACCTGGCTGATGAAGGCGTTTTTCGACGGCATCCCGAAAGAACTCGAAGAGGCCGCTGCTCTCGACGGCTGCGGGGCGCTGCGCACACTGGCGCGGGTGACCTTTCCCCTCGCCTCCTCAGGGATAGCCGCGACCTCCATCTTCGTCTTCCTGCTGGCCTGGAACGAGTTCATGTTCGCGTTCATGCTGACCAACGTGCACGCGCGCACCATCCCCGTCCGGCTGGCGGAGACCATGGGCGAGATGCAGGTATTCTGGCAGGACATGTCCACCCTGGCGACGCTGATCATGCTGCCCGCCCTGCTCGTGGGCTTTTTCATGCAGCGCTATCTCATCCGCGCCCTCACGGCGGGGGCGGTGAAGTAATGGCCGTGTTCGGGGTCAAACGCGAGCGAAAAGGGGTTGTTGAAAAAGTCCCTGAGAGGGTAAAGGCAACCCCCTTGAAAGGGAAACTTCATAAAAGCAACCCCCCCTACCCCCCCTTGACAGGGGGGCAAGAAAAAGCAAAGGCCCTCTGCCCGTCGGGGGTGCATCGCCTTTTTATACCCCCCTGTCAAGGGGGGGTAGGGGGGGTTCGTTTTCAGGGCGCTGGAATGACGATCAAAAGCGAGGAGCAAAACCACCTTTCCGCATTAGATAGCACTCTTGGGGACATCACTCCCCCCGCAAGGCCTTTTTCACCAGCCGCGTTCGGGGCGCGGGGCGCGATGATGGAGGAGTCGGCTTGAGCACCATCAGTATGGAGAACCTGAGCAAGCACTTCGGCAGCGTCCGCGCCGTGGACGAGATCGACCTCGAAGTCGCCGAGGGGGAGTTCCTCGTCCTGGTGGGGCCCTCGGGCTGCGGGAAGACGACGACGCTGCGCATGGTGGCCGGGCTGGAGTTTCCCACGGGCGGCGAGATACGCGTCTCGGGCGAGCGCGTGAACGAGATTCCCGCCAAGGATCGCAACATGGCCATGGTGTTCCAGAACTACGCCCTCTACCCCCACATGACGGTCTACGAGAACATGGCCTTCGGCCTGCGCGTCCGGCGGTTCTCCCAGGGAGACATCGACCGCCGCGTCAAGGAGGCCGCCGCCCTGATGGGGCTGGAGGACCTGCTCGCCCGCAAGCCCCGCCAGCTCTCGGGCGGACAGCGCCAGCGCGTGGCGGTCTGCCGGGCCATCGTGCGCGACCCGGTGGCGTTTCTCTTCGACGAGCCGCTCAGCAACCTGGACGCCAAGCTCCGCGTCACCGCCCGGGCCGAGATACGCAAGCTCCAGCGCCGCCTGGGCACGACCTCCATCTACGTCACCCACGACCAGACCGAGGCGATGACGATGGGAGACCGCATCGTCGTCATGGATCTGGGAAAGATCCTGCAGGTGGGGCCGCCCATCGAGCTCTACGACCGGCCCGTCAACCGCTTCGTGGCGGGGTTTCTGGGAAGTCCGGCCATGAACTTCATCGAGGGCCGCGCACACCGGGCGGAGGGAGGTCTCGAACTCGAAGCGGGCGCCCTGCGCTTCCCCCTGCCTGGGATCTGCCGGGAGGGAGAGGCCTACACCCTCGGCTTCCGCCCCGAGCACCTGGGTTTTGGAGACGGCGGGGCGCGCCCCGTATCCGCCGAGGGGCGGGTGGAACTCGTCGAACCCCTGGGGTCGGACACCTTCGTCGCACTCGACCTGGGCGGAGAGGTCCTCACCGTGAAGGAAGAAGGCCATTTCCGCGCGCAGGTGGGCGAGCAGATCCGGGTGTTCTTCGACATGGAGAACGCCCACCTGTTCGACGGCGACACCGGAACGCGGGTGGAGGGGTGAGGGGGGCGTGGATGAATCTCCCTCGTTCCACACCTCCGCCTCTTGAGATTCCCTCTTCACCCTGAGTCGTCCTGAACTCCTCGAAGGGGGCGCTCCCCCTCTAGAGTCTCTCGAATCTCAGCCCCGTGGTTGTCCTTTGCCGGACGGGCGCGCGCGCGATCCTTCGCCGCCGTTTTTCCGTAAAATTCGATAAATTCAGATAAAATAAGATAAATTCACGGGGTTTTCCGGTAAATTGTTTTCCCGAAAACACCCCCGCCGCGGGCGCACTCACGCCCTTGTTCGGTACTTTGCCGAGTATACGGGGTCCGGGCGGAACGCCGTGACGGCAAATGCGGGAAATTGCGCGAAAATGCCTGGTCGGCTAGCCGAAGAACAGCTCCGCCGCATCGAAGAAGTCCTCCCGGAGGGTGTTCACCCTGCCGAGAACCTCCTCCAGCGGAATCGGGGTGATGTCGCGCCCCTGCAGCGCCGCCATCACGCCCCAGGTTCCCTCGTGCGCCAGTTCGCTCGCCCGCACGCCCAGGCGCGTCGCCAGTACCCTGTCGTAGGGCACGGGGGAGCCGCCGCGCTGGATGTGCCCCAGGATGACGGCGCGCGTATCCACGCGCATCCGGTCTCCGACTTCCTTCGCGAGGTATTCGCCGACGCCGCCGAGTTGCACGTGCCCGAACTCATCCACCGCCTGGCTGCGCGTGATGTAGTTCTCGATGCCCTCGGGCTTCGCGCCCTCGGCCACGACCACGTTGGCGAAGTTGCGCCCGCGCGCGAAACGCGCCTTGAGAACCTCGACGACTTCCTCGATGTCGAAGGGTCGCTCGGGCACGAGGATGAGGTCGGCCCCGCCGGCGATGCCCGCATAGGTGGCGAGCCAGCCCGAGTGGCGTCCCATGACCTCCAGAATGATGACGCGATCGTGCGCCTCCGCCGTGGTGCGCAGGCGGTCGATGGCGTCGGTGATGACGCCGACGGCGGTGTGGAAGCCGAACGAGTAGTCCGTGAAGCCGATGTCGTTGTCGATCGTCTTTGGCACGCTGATAACGTTCATGCCCTCCTTGCTCAGGAAGGCGGCGACGCTCAGCGTATCATCCCCCCCAATGGCGATGAGGCCGTCGATGCGCGAAGCGCGCCAGTTCTCCTTGAGCCTCTCAAGCATGGCGGGGTCTTTCGTGGGGTTCGTCCTCGAGGAACCCAGAATGGTGCCGCCCTTGTCGAGGATGCCGGAGATCATCGGGCCCGTAATCTCGACGAAATCGCCGTCCACCAGGCCGCGCCAGCCGCGGCGGATGCCCAGCGTATGGCTCCCGCGATGGAAATTCGACGCCGTCACCGCGCGGATAACGGCGTTAAGACCGGGGCAGTCTCCGCCTCCCGTCAATACGCCTAGCTTCATATCTCGTGTTTCCTTCTGCTGAGTTGGGATTCAACTGTTTTTAACGTTCGCGGCATTTTATCACAGCCGGGTTACGATTGGGTGTTGAATGGATTCCGATTGGATGAACGGCCTGCCCGGCTCCCTGAAAAAGCGCGATTCTACACGAAAATATCGATCGCGAAAGTCGGGCTTACTGGCGGGTCTCGAAATTCAAGTTTGACGGAAACCGCCTTTCGTTTTAGGATTAATCCCAGCCGAAAAATGAAATAGGAAAGAAAGAAGATTCTGGGTGGATTGTGCGCCCAATGGGGTCGTGGTTGGCCGTTGCTTGATGTCAAGCGGTCGTTTCATCTCAACGAGAGGAGAGCATCATGTCGAAGAAAGAGTCTCATGAGCATCCCGAAATCATCATTCCCGAATCATCCGATCTCTCGCGCAGGAGCTTTATCCAGACCCTTGGCGTAGCCGGCGCCGTGGCCGCGGCACCGATGGTGTTGACGACGCGCAAGGCGGACGCAATGAAATGGCCCGCTCGCCCCATCACGGGGGTGGTGATGTACGCCGCAGGCGGCGGCACGGACACCGTCATCCGCACCCTGTGCGGCGAGATGGCCCGCACCACCGGCTGGCCCGTCAACGTCATCAACCGCCCCGGCTCGGTGGGGGGCGTGGCCACCCGTTACGTGCTCAACAAGGCGGCCGACGGCTACACCTGGCTGGGCGCCGGGAACTACAACAAGTTCGTCCGGCCGATGGGATACACGGATTCGGCGGCGTGGGTGGACTGGCAGCACTTCGCGGCGGCTGCTTCGCTCGCGAGCTGGTCGGTGCGGCCCGACTCACCTTTCAAGACCTTCAACGACGTGGTTGCCGCGGCCAAGAAGAAATCCGGCAAGCTCACCATCTCGACTTCGGGCGTGGGCAGCATCTGGCACGAGGTGGGCGCCACCGTCGCGGACGCAGCGGGCATCGAATTGCGCTTCGTGCCCTACAAGGGCGGAAAACCGGCCACCGTCGCGGGCTTACAGGGCGAGGTGGACATCGCAGGCGGCGGCGTGCACGAGCACGTCGAGTTCCTGCGCGCCGGCAAGCTGCGCAACCTCATGCACACGGGGCCGAAGGATCTGGACATTTCCAACTACGGGAAGGCGTACACCATCGCCAACTTCATACCCGCGCTCAAGGCCTTGTTGCCGATGGGCGGGATGTACAGCATCGCCCTGAGGCGGGAGACGCCCGTCGACGTGCTCAACAAGATCAAGCCGGTCTGGATCGCAGCTGCGAACTCCGAGGCCTTCGGGAAAATCGCCACGCGCAAGTACTTCCAGATCGACGTCCGCGTGGGTGCGGACGCCGACCGCCGGGCCGCGCAACTCGAGTGCCTGAGCGCCGCGACCCTGCTCAAGCTGCAGAAGCACATCGGCAAGAAGGTGCGCGGACCCAAGGAACTCGGGCTTCCCGAACCGAAGGATTTCGACGCCTGGTGGCCGCCGAAAGGCTACAAACCTCGCATATGAGCTAGACGGCTCATCGCGCAATGCCTGCCCCGGACGGGCCGCCCTGGAGACGAGGCGGCCCGCTCGGGGAGGCCGTATTCATTGATTTTGTTCTACGCCGAGAGAGTTGCATGGTTTCCTCGAACGACGATGACCGCAAGACGCATCCGCCCGCGGATGAACCCGAAGACACCGCCGCCTCCCAATTGCTTTCCGAGGAGGGGGGAGACGCCGTTACCCCGGGAAGGGACCTGGCGGCGGCATGCGTCGTGGGCGTCGTCGCGATCCTCGCCGTCATCTTCGGGCTGCTCATGCCCAACCCCGAGAAGAACATCTTCACCGCGCCGGGCTTCATGCCCATTCTCACGGGCCTGAGCCTGCTGGCCATGTCCATCGGCTCGGGAGTGAGCGCGCTCAAACGAGGTGGCGGTTCGGAACTGAACCTCTCGCCTGCGGAATTGCTGGGCAGATACTTCGCCGACTATGAGAACCAATGGGCGCTCATCCTGATGGGCCTGGTGGTCGTGTACGTGGTTCTACTGGACTGGGTGACGTTCATCGTTACGATCCCGTTGATGATAGGAGGTTTCCGGCTCGGTTTCAGCAGCTTCGAGGCCGTCACCATCCCCATGCTGGCCATTGCCCTGCGAATCTTCTGGCCGAAGTCTTTTCTGCAGTGCCTCGTCGTCGCCGCGATTTCGACGCTGGTTCTGGCCGCCGCGTTCCGCTACGGCTTCCGCATTCCGCTGCCGGGTTCGGGGTAGGCCGTGTTTTTCATCGAGCAACTCATCCTCGCCTGCAACCCTTATCTGGTGTTCATCTGTATCCTGGGCACCATCCTGGGACTCTTGTGGGGTTCGATGCCTGGCATCTCGACGACCATGTCTATGGTGCTCTTGATTGGCCTCTCCACACAGATGAGCCAGGACGTGGCCATCATGTTCCTTTTGGGCGTGTATACGGCGAGCGTCTTCGGCGGTTCGATAACAGCGGTGCTCATCAACATCCCCGGCACGCCCGCCGCCGTACCCACGATGATCGAGGGCTACCAGCTCGCCCAGAGGGGAGAGGGGGGGCAGGCGCTCGGCACGGCACTCGTGGCTTCCTTCCTCGGCAACTGGGTGGGCATTCTGATCCTGGTGGCGTTCATCCCGCTCATCCTGCTGATCGCCCTGCAGTTCCGTTCCTGGGAGATGTTCCTGCTGGCCCTCTGGGGGATCGCCATCTGCGGCACGCTCACCTCGGGCGAGGCGCCCATCAAGGGCTGGATATCCGGCTGGCTGGGGCTCCTCATCGCCTTCGTCGGTCTCGACAACATATACGGCGTTCCGCGGTTCACCTTCGGGAACGTGCTGCTTGAAGACGGCATCAGCTACATCCCGGTGATCATCGGCTTTTTCGGCCTGACCGAGGTGCTCTGGGTGCTGCCCCAGAGGGAGCCGCCCGTGATCCCCGAAAAGGTGGACCGGGTGGTGCCCCCCTTCAGTATGCTGTGGCGCTATGCGCGCGCCTCGGTGCGATCGGGCATCATCGGCACGGTGATTGGCGCCATCCCCGGCGCGGGAGGAAACATCGCCGCCTTCGTCGCCTACGACGTCGGAAAGCGCCGCGCGAAGCCCGAAGAACGCGAAAAATTCGGTAAGGGAAGTTACGAGGGCATCGTGTGCGGCGAGGTGGCGAACAACGCGTGCATCGGCGGAACCATCCTCCCCACGCTCACACTCGGGATTCCGGGCAGTCCGCCCGCCGCCGCCTTTATGGCGGCCCTGGAACTCAAGCACGTGATAATGGGCCCCACCATCAACATCGAAAACCCGGGGCTCGTCTACTTCATCTACGGGGCGCTCATCGTGGCGAACTTCCTCATGTACGTCTTTGGCCTCCTGCTGGTGAAGCCGGCGGTCAAGCTCTACAGCCTGCCCCGCACCTTGTTGATGCCCATCATCATCCCCATCTGCATCCTGGGGGCGTACGCGGTGCGCCTGAGCATGTTCGACGTCTACGTCATGCTGGCTGCAGGCTTCGTCGGCTACGCGCTCAGGAGCCTCGGCCTCCCGCTGGCGCCGATGGTTCTGGCCGTCATCCTCGGTTCGCTGGCGGACGAGAACCTGCGCCGCGCGCTCATCACCTTCGAGAACAAGCCGTTCTGGTACTTCCTCTCGAGCCCCGTCGGCACGATCCTGATGATCGTCTCGGTGTTCACCTTCTACGACGGTATCTTCCGCCGAGGGCGACCGAAGAAGAAGACTTGAGGGGTGGGGTTTCTATCCACGCTCGGGTATGCCCGCGCGATTGACATTCCCGGAACAAGCGCATAGCATCGTTGGATATCATTCAAATTTCATAAACGGCGTTTTCATCGCGCGTAGGGCAAGTGTTTTGGGAGACGGGAATTGAGCGACCGCGAAGCCTGCCTGATCAAGCCCGAAACTCAGAAGCACAAGGTGCTCGACGGCGGCGCGCAGGCCTGGCGTATGACTTCGCAGGAGGATCACGGCTGGAACGTCGACGCCTGGCTCACGGTGTTCCGCCCCGGCGAGACGCATGATTGGCACGACCACGAAGAGGATGAACTCATCTACATCATCGAGGGCGAGGGTCGGTACGAGTTGGAAGATCGGAGCATCGAGTTTCGGGGCGGCGACTGCATTTTCCTTCCCCGAAAGACGATGCACCGCAGCATGACGGGGGGAGAAAAAGACGTAAAGCTGCTTGCCATATTTCACCCGGCGAGAGAGTAACAAGGCGCTCTTCGCCGGTTCCGATCGTTTTATCTTTGGTTGACGTAGCAGAGGCAACGGATTCTCTCAAACGTGGAGGAAGATAAGATGAAAAGGTTCGGCCTGGTTTTGATTGCAACGTTCGTCGTACTGGGAATGTCCTCGAACGCGCTGGCCGCGAAAGGCGTCGTCAAACTGATTCACGACAACACCTCGCACGCCGCCATCCCCTACATCGCTGAAAAGAAAGGTTTCTACAAAGCCGAGGGCGTCAACGTGCAGCGGCGGGTCACGAGCCCCCGCGCGCTGATCGACGCGCTCATCGGCGGCACCGCCGACGTCATCAGCACGCGCGGCTCCCGCGTGGGCCAGATTGCGGCGCGCGGCCTGGACGTGGTGGGCATCGCGCTCAACCGCTACGGGAACCAGAACATGGTGCTCGTCCCCATGAGTGATAAGACCACCAAGTCGGTCAAAGACCTGAAGGGCAAGACCGTGGGCGCGCAGATGGGTACGGGCACCTGGGCCACCTGGATGACGTATCTCTCGCGCATCGGCATGTCGGACAAGGACTTCAAGATCCGCAACACCAAGACGGGTTCGCTGCCCGCCGCCTTCGAGCGCGGCGCGCTGGACGCGGGCCTGACCTGGGAGCCGTGGGGCTCGATTATCGTCGGCAAGGGCCTGGGCCGGATGGTCATGGGACCGAAGGACTATGACGATCTTCTCGGCTACACATCGCCGGTGTTCCTGACGACTTCGTGGTCCTACATCAAGAAGAAAAACCCCGACGGCGCGCAGCGCTTCATCAACGCGCACGTACGCGCGATGCGCTTCCTGAACCGCAACCGGGATGAGTCCGCGAAGCTGATGCACGAGTTCTGGAAGAGCCAGGGCTTCAAGTTCGACGTGAAGAAGGTGAAGACGGATCTCTACAAGTTCATGCGATGGGATCGCGCGATGATCACGCACAGGGACATCAAGGAAGTGCAGGACGGCGTGGACGTGAGCGTAAAGAAGGGCAAGCTGCCCAAGCGCATCGACGTCACCGCGCACATCGATATCACGTTGGTGGAAAACGCCTACTTCAATTTGATGAAGTAAAGCGAGAGAGATATACCCGAACCGTTTTTACCCCTCCGGTGGGCTGATTCTCAGCCTTCCGGAGGGGTGAGAGTGTATTCGTATGTGTATGAAGCGCGCTTGAGGAGAACCGGAAACGATGGATGAGCTTCAAAAGAAAGTCGTCGACGCGGTGGACGAGGATTTCCTCGTGAAAACCACGATGGAACTCGTGGACATACCCAGCCCCACCGGCTACGAGGAGAATGCCGCCCGCTACATGCACGCGAAATACGAGGAGGCCGGTTTCGAGGCGCACCTGCAAAAGGTGGCCGAGGGCCGCTACAACGCGGTCGGCATCTCGCCGGGGACCGGCGGCGGCTATTCCGTGATGTTCAACGGCCATCTGGACACCTCCTATTCCGGCGAAGAACCCGAGCTCACCCAGCCGGGCTACAAGAACAAGGCGATTCGCGAAGGGGACTGGATTATCGGAAACGGCGCCGCCAACATGAAGAGCGCCGACGTATCCTACCTTGGCGCGGCGAAAGCCCTCCAGGATGCGGGCGTGAAGCTCAAGGGCGACATCGTCCTAGCTTCCGTGGCGGGGGAGATAGAGAAAAACCGGATCGACCAGTACCAGGACGTGCTCTACGACGGCTACGGCGTCGGCACCCGGCATCTTATTTCGCACGGTTATCTGACGGATTTCTGCATTCTTGGGGAGCCGACCGGCATGCAGGTCGCGCCCTGGCACGGGGGCACGATCTGGTTCAAGGTCATCACGCGGGGGTCGATGGGCCATACCTGTTATGGACACTACACGGCCAGCGCCATCGAGCGGATGGAGCGGGTGCAGGCGGCGATCCGGAAATGGATTCCCGAATACCGGGGGCGCAACGAGTTCCTGGGCGAGCGGCCCCACGTGAACGTGGCCGCCATCGAGGGCGGGTGGCCCTACCGCTGCGCGCGTTCGCCCATCGAGTGCCGCCTGTACGTGGACGTCCGTCTGGTACCGGGACAGACGATTCAGGACGTGCAGGCGGAGTTCAAGGGCGTCATCGAGCAGGTGAACGAAGAACACCCCGACGTCGGCGCCAAAGTGGAGGTGTTCTCTTCGCATCCACCCTCGGGGATTCCCGTCGATTCGCTGCCCTCACTGGCGATGATCAACGCGCACGAGGAGATCGTGGGCGAGAAGCCCAACATCATCGTGAAGACTTCCTATCTCGACGCCGCCCACATGAACCGCTACGGCATCCAGACCATCACGTATGGACTGGCGGGCCGAACATTCAATGCGGATTACGGCTGGAACGCCGATATCGGCGAGCACATCCACGTCGACGCGCTGGTGGACACGACAAAGATATTCGCTCTCGCAGCGCTGGATCTGTGCATGCGGGAGCGTGAGGAAGCCGCCATTGCGCCGGACCCCTACGCGAACCTGCCCGAGCCCGGACAAATAGAAGCTCTCGGAAGCGGACGAATAACGGCTCTCGGAAGCTGAGAAAGGAAATTTTCGTGGCGTCGGCCGATAAAGCGCGAACTCAAGCTGGAGAAACACCCGGAACCGAAAGGCAACTCGGGCCCCCCAACTGGAACGTGGTTATCCGAAACTCCGGCAAGGCCTTTTTCCTCATGGCGGCGCCTCTCGTCGGACTGCTCATCTTCTGGGAGTTGCTCGCGCACTCGGGTACGCTCCACCCCGTCCTCTTTCCGCCACTGGAAAAGATATGGGTGACGATGGTGGACCAGGCGAAGTCCGGCATCCTCTGGCTGGACATCTACGTTTCGCTCTATCGCCTTCTGGTCGGAGCGTTCCTTGCCCTCGTTTCGGGAACCGTGGTCGGTCTGGTGATGGGCATGAATCAAACGGTGGAGCGGATTCTCGCCCCGCCGATGTACTTCTTCCTGGCCGTGCCGGGTCTCGCGCTCTTTCCCATCGTCATCCTCTGGTTCGGTCTGAGCGATTTCACCCTCATTTCCGTGCTCTGGTTCGAGGGGATGATCACCGTCATGGTGAACGCATGGACGGGCGTCAAGACCGTGGATGCGTCCCTCATCCGCGCGGGGCGCGCCATGGGCGCCAAGGGCATGACGCTTTTCTTTCAGGTGATGGTCCCTGGCGCGCTGCCGAACCTGATCGCAGGCTACCGCATCGCGTTCAGCCGCGCCTGGCGCATCGTCGTGACCGGGGAGATGATTGTCGCTTTAGAGGCGGGCCTCGGTTTTCGGATTTTTGCGGCGCGCGATTTCCTCGCGGCGGACATGATGTACGGAGGGGTCGTGGTCGTCGGCATTTTGGGCGTGATCGTGGAGCGCGTCTGCCTGCGGAGCATCGAACTGGCCACGGTCCAACGCTGGGGAACGCTGCGCGAATAACGCGCCGATAGGAGCATATCTTGGCAATTCAGGGTCCTGTAAAACTCCAGGTTACGGATCTGGACAAGGTCTTCACCATCGACGAGGGATGGGGGCGGACGACGGACATCACCGCTCTCGAATCGGTGAACTTCGAGGTGCGAAGCGGCGAGTTCATCTCCCTCATCGGGCCAAGCGGGTGCGGCAAGAGCACGCTCTTGATGATCGTGGCGGGCCTGTATGAAAAAACATCGGGCGACGTCGTCCTGGACGGCCACCACATCAACGACACGGGTTTCGACCGCGGCGTCGTGTTCCAGGAGTTCGCCGTCTTCCCCTGGCTGACGGTCGCCGGAAACGTGCGCTTCGGCATGCGCATGAAGGGAATCCCCAAGGCCGAGCGCGATCCCGTGGTCGACCGCCTCTTGCGGCTCGTGGAACTCGAGAGTTTCAAGAACGTCTATCCCTACCGCCTCTCGGGCGGAATGAAGCAAAGGGTGGGCATCGCGCGCGCGCTGGCCTTCGACCCCGAGGTGATGCTCATGGACGAGCCCTTCGGCGCGCTCGACGCCCAGACCCGATCGAGCCTGCAGCAACTCCTCGTTCAGGTATGGATGGAGACCCACAAGACCGTGCTCTTCGTGACGCACAGCGTCCGCGAGGCGGCCTATCTCTCAGACCGTGTGCTCCTGATGTCGCCGCGCCCCGGACGAATCGCCGAGGAGATCAAAATCGACCTGCCCCGTCCGCGCGACGTTCTTTCGGTGGAGTTTCTCGAGTGCGAAAGAAAAGTGGCCGAGACGCTGGCGGGCCTGATGGGGCAGTCCGATGGTCAGCCCGCATGGGTGACGGATTAAACGAAAACCAAGAGAGGAACGACGAGATGATCCAGAGACAGTTCATGCAGCCCGACGACATGTGGTCCCGCGTGGAGAACGACGAGTTGCTCTACGTGCCCGTGGTGACGATTCACGGCTCGGATCACGCACACATCTATCTTTCCGGCCAGGTGCCCCGCAAGCCGAGCGGCGAGGTGGTGGGCGTCGGCGACATGCGCACCCAGATTCGGGTGACGTGCGAGAACATCGGCAAGGGGCTGGCCCACGCGGGCGCGACGTTCGACGACATCGTCAGTTCCACGACCTACGTGACCGACATCATGGAGTACTACAAGCATTCGGACGAACGCTTCAAGTACTTCAAGAACGTTCGTCCGGCCAGCACGCTCATCGAGATATCCCGCCTCGGCCCTCCCGACGCGATGATCGAGATAACGGCGGAGGCCATCATCGAGCCCGAGCGGCTGCGCATCCAGTCGTAGGCACAGCATATCCCGTATTGCGCAACATTTACCGGACAGGTGCGATCGTGTAGATTTCGATTATCTTTCAGTCAAAAAGCCTCGGGAGTTTCGCATGGATGAGCTCAGGGTATTGTCCGTATGCGGCAATCTCGGCTACGGATTCCCCAAAGCCTCGCTCGACAACGGCCTCGCCCGGCACCCGCACATCATGGGGGCGGACAACGGCTCGACCGACGCGGGCCCCTATTACCTCGGCAGCGGCGATCAGCTCACCAAGCGCGAACAGATTCGCAGGGACCTGGGCTTTTCGCTGGCCGCCGCCAGAAAGAAGAAGATTCCCTACATCATCGGCTCCGCCGGGACGGCGGGCGGCAACCCCCACGTGGACAGCGTGCTCGACACGATGCGCGAGTTGTCGAAACGCGATGGGCACCGCTTCAAGCTCGCGGTGATTCGCTCCGAGATGGACAAGGAGTTCGTTAAGCGCGCCGTTCGGGAAAAAAGAACGCGTACTCTGGGCAAGCTCCCCGAACTCACCGAGGAGATGGTGAACGAGAGCGTGCGCATCGTTGGCCAGATGGGGCTGGAACCCTTCATGACGGCTCTGGAGGGCGGTGCGGAGGTCGTCCTCGCCGGACGCTCCTGCGACACGGCCATCTACACCTCCTACGCCGCGATGCGCGGGTACGACTTAGGATTAGCCTTCCACATGGCGAAAATCATCGAGTGCGGCGCGCAGTGCGCCCTGCCCATCGGGGCGAACGACTGCATCCTGGGCACGCTGCGCGAGGATCACTTCGAACTCGAGCCGATGAACGAGGGGATGCGCGTGACGCCAAACTCCGTGGCGGCGCACATGATGTACGAACAGCCCGACCCCTATCTGTTCTATGAACCAGAAGGCATGATCGACCTCAAGGACTCCGAGTTCGAACAACTCGGCGAGCGCCGCGTGCGGGTGAGCGGCAGCCGCTTCGTGCAAGCGCAGACCCCCACCATCAAGATCGAAGGCGTGCGCTTGAGAGGATACCGCACCATCGCCGTCGCCGGGATGACGGACCCACGGCTGCTCGCGAGTCTCGACGAGGTGGAGGCGAACGTGAAGAACACCGTGGCGGACATGGTCCGGGGTACGCTCTCGCCCGAGGATTACGAGCTTCGTTTCATCTTCTACGGGCGCGACGGGGTGATGGGCCGCCCGGCGGCGGATGAATCGGCCGCGCCCCGGGAGGTCGGCGTGGTGATGGAGGCGATCGCCGGGGATCAGACGACGGCGAACGCGGTGCTCTCCCTCACGCGGAGTACGTTCCTGCACGCGGGCTTCGAGGGGCGGAAGGCCACCGCCGGGAACTTGGCCTTCCCGTTCTCGCCGTCTGATTTCGAGGGCGGGCCGGTGTATGAGTTCCACATCTATCACTTGGTGGAACTCGAAGACGCCGCAGCGCCCTTCGAAGTCGAATTCGCGCAGGTGGGCTGAGCGTGGAAAGGCTCTACGACCTCGCCGAGGTGTTTCGGAGCAAGAACGCAGGCCCCCTGCACATCACCTTGGATCTGCTGTTCTCCGATGAGTCGACCTACCGGCGCGTGGCCGACAGCGAGGCGCTCACGCCGGGCGTGGTTTCTGAGCTTTACGAGATGGCGCCCGAGGAGGTGAAGATCGTCCATTTCGACGCGGCCAACGCCATCAAGATCACCATGCCGAGGAAGGGGCCGACCTCGGGCGCGCCTGGCGATCGCGACGTGTACGGAGCGCAGCAGCACGGCCCGCTGCTCGGTCTCATGATTCCCTGACCCCCGCGGGGGATGAGGAGGTTTTCCGATGGACGTCGAACGGGTCATCGCGCAAATCGAGGCGGATTTCGAGTCCGCCCACATCGAACGTTTATTGAAATATATACGCCAGCCGAGCGTCTCGGCGCTCAACCTCGGCAACGACGAGATGGCGCGGATGCTGGCCGATGAGATCATCGAGGTCGGCGGCGAGGCGGAGGTGGTGGAGACGGCGGAGTTTCCCGTCGTCTACGGCCTGATCGACGAAGGCGCGGAGCGCACGCTACTCTGCCACGGCCTCTACGACGTGACGCCGGCGGAAGAGCCCAACTGGATCAACCCTCCCTTCGAACCTCAAATCCAGGAACTCGAAGGCCTGGGGCCCTGCATCGTGGGCCGGGGAGCGGAGGACATGAAGACGGGCATCGCCTGCGTGATGAACACCGTCTACGCGGCGCGCGCCGCAGGGGAGAAGCTCCCGCTCAACCTCATGTTCGTCCACGAGGCGTCCGAACTCGGAAGCGGCGGCATCAAGGATTTCTTCCCGCGCTACAAGGAGAAGATGCAAAAGGCGAACGCGGCCTACTGGCTCTGCCCGATGGGGCAGACCGACGGTACGCCCATCGTCCCGCTGGGCCTCAAGGGCAACCTGATGGGCAGGCTCTTCTGCCGTCCCGGGGAGTGGGGCGGTCCGGTGGGCAACGAGATTCACGCGCTCAACTGCAACTGGATAGGCAATCCGGCGGAGCGCATCGTGGAGGCGATCGCCTATCTGCAGGCGAGGCTTGAGGAGATTTATCAAAAAGGCGAAGGCTGGACGCCGAGCGAGGCCGAAGAAGAACTGTGCCGCAAGCTCGCAGAGCGCATGGACCCCGAAAGGATGAAGCAGAGCCTGGGGGTCGAGCGTTTCCGGCAGGATGATTTCCACGCCGCCGTCCGCTCGCACCTGTTCAAGGCGGAATTCACGCTTACGGGCCTCCACGCGGGCTTCGTGGGCGAGGGCAAGTCCGTCAAGGTCAGCATTCCCTCAGAAGCCCAGGCCGTGGTGAACATGCGCTTCCAGCCGGGAGAGGATCCGGACGAGCGCATCGGGAACGTCCGCAACATTTTGGCTGAGGGCGGATACGGCGACGTCGAGTTCGTCGTGAACAACCACTACGCGGGCGGCGGAACGCCTCTGGAGCATCCGCTCATCCAGTGTTTCCTGAAAGCCCATGCGGATATGGGCGCGGACCCCGAAGTCTGGCCCGTGCACCCGGCAGGGATGCCCGTGGCCTTGTGGACCGAAGAACTGGGCGTACCCTGGATCGGCGGGCTGCCGTGCAACGCCATGCGAAAACACGCGGCAAACGAATATGCACAGGTCTCGGGTGTTCTCCAGTCCGAGAAGTTTCTAGCATACCTGTTCGAGGGATTCTCGAAACTCACGTATTGATTCGGGATCTGTTCATCAACTGAATTTCAGACGTAGAATCAATCACCCCCCGCCGGTGGCCAGATGCGCTCGCCGAGACTCGGGGAGCTGGGCGCGTGGACGAGGGTGTCCACGGCTTGGCGAGAGCGCGGTATCTTCTCCGTCGTGAAATTCTCCTGGAGCGATTCCAGGGATACCCACTCATAGAGTATCCCGTGCTTCGCCCAGCCCGAGGCCGATACGAGGTTCCGCGCGCCGACGCAGCCTTCCATGCTCGTGAGGCGCGGCATACGCACCTGGGAATACCAACAGCCGAGTTCGTCCTCGTTCTCGACGGCGTTGATGTTGAAAGTCCCGAACTGGATGCCGGGGCCCGGCGTGATGCCCGGCGCGCGGGACTTGAACTCAGGACCATTGATGCGGTTGTGCTCCATGAAGATGCAGGAGCGCGCGCTCATACGCCGCCCGAGCATTTCCCTGTCATCCGCCGTCATCTTTTCCGCCATCTGTTCGGGGCTGGGGTCCAGGAAGGCGTTCGGCGAGAGCGCGCCGAATAGCATGAGGTACTGAACCCCGGTGGGAACGCTCGCGTCGTCCGTGTGGTGGACGACTCCCCGGATCCGCTCCTCACGTTCGGGCGTCACCACGTTCTTCACGTGCGCCGCCCACAGGTAGCCCGGACGCGCAAGCGCTTCGGGGATGTGAATCTCATGAAGCCAGGATATGTATTGATCCGCGCCCTCTTCGGAAAGGTCATACCATACCGCCCATATTCCTCGGTCCATTTATCGCTTCTCCTCTTATGCGTGATTCATGAATGCTCTCATTCGTTGGGTTCGGGGAAGGCGTCCGGCCATTTGTCGAGGACTTCCTGCAGATAAGCCTTTAGCTTCGCCGGGTCGGGCCGGAGGCGGCCGACGTCCTCGACGATTTCCGCTTCGTCGTTCGGCAGCTTGAGAGAATCGTGGTAGCGGTTTCGCATGTTGAAGTAGCTGATGACGAAGGTGAGCTCCACGAACTCGGCGTCCGTGAAATGCCTCTGCACCTCCTCCGCCACGTCGTCCCGGACCTTGGCGGTGTTGCGTGTCACGTGTTCGGCCCAAAGGACTGTCGCCTTTTCCCTTGGCGTGAGGAGCGGCGAATCCATGTATGCATCCGACCCGATGGCGGCGACGTGATCTACGGTGATTCCCAGCACACGGCCGAGAGCGGTGTTGTGCGCGAGTCAGTAGTCGCATCCGTTCAGTTGGCTGGTCTTGATGACGGCGATTTCTTTTATCTTCGAAGACAGCACGGTGCCCAGTCCCTCGCGCATCAGGGTCTGGACGAGGGGATAGAAGATGCGCGCCAGAAACGGGGAGTGCGCCGTCGCCCGGGTGGAGTTGACCTGCCTGCTTTGGAAGTTGTTCAGGATGTCGAAGGTGCGCGCAATCTCGCCTCCGGCGCATTCTCTTTCGAGCAAGGGGACTCTGGACACGGGTTGACTCCTCATCGAATACGAGTTCCGGGTTTTTCCGATGAATGGTTCATCTTCCCACAATGAGCACCATCTTTCACTCCGCCCTCGGATGTCGTTCCGGGATGACACGTACGGTGATTCCTGCTAGTTTTCTTTTTATACGCAGATAAGATGTGAGGCGGATTTAGCGTCCCGGATTCAAGGCCCCTCCTCGAAGGCGGCATGAATGAGGGCGTCGCCTGTTCTATATCCGTGAAGAGGGAAGGACGTGCGGAAAGCCGATATTTACACAGCCGTCATTTTTATTGTCTATAGCGTCGTCGGCTTTTTCTATATCATTCCCACGCAGATTCAATACGCCATTCCCCCCGAAGAAGTCGTGAACGCCGTCTTTCTGCCTACCTTCTTCCCCACCTCCGCCGTCGTCACATTCGCGTTGGTGAGCGCGATGTTTCTGTTCGGGGCTCTCAGGCGGAGTGATGCAGGCGGGAAGGTGATTTCGAGCAAAAGGGCGCTATGCCAGGTCTGCGGCGTTTTCGTTCTTACCTACGTCTACATCGAGTCTTTGGCGTATTTCGGCTTTCTGGTGAGCACCCCCGTATTTCTCGCAATTCTAGTTTTTTCCATGGGCACGCGTGACTGGCGCTACGTCGCGGCGATGTCGATCCTGTTTCCTATCGTGGTGAACTATTTCTTCTGGTTCGCCTTCAAGCTGGCGCTGCCCGAGGGCAGCCTCTTCAGTTAGGGCGCGTATGTTCGAACAGATAATCCAGGGAGTAACGATGGCGCTCACGTGGCAGGGTCTGGCCATGATTGCGCTGGGCGTCTTCGTGGGCATCACGGTGGGCGCGATTCCGGGGCTCACCAGCGTAATGGCGACGGCGATCCTGGTTCCCTTCTCCTTTTTCATGCCTCCCGTGCTGGGCATTCCCTTCTTGCTGGGGATTCACAAGGGGACGCTCTTCGGCGGCTCCATCCCCGCGATACTGGTGAACACGCCGGGAACCGCGCCCGCGGCGGCGACGTGTATGGACGGGTTTCCGCTCGCGCAAAAAGGAGAGGCGAGGAGCGCGATCCAGATGGCGCTCTACTCCTCCACCATAGGCGATACTTTCAGCGATCTCGTACTGATTCTCGCGGCGCTTCCGCTGGCCGCCGTAGCTCTCCTGTTCGGGCCGGCCGAGTTTTTCGGGCTCCTGCTCATGGGGCTGGCCATCATCTCCAGCGTGACGGGCGCCTCCCTGGTGAAGGGCGTGCTGTCGGCCATCATCGGTCTCCAACTCGGCATGGTGGGCACGGACATCGTCTCGGGCGGGGAGCGCTTTACGTTCGGTCTTCACGGACTGGCCGAAGGGATAGGGGTGGTTCCCCTGCTCATCGGGCTTTTCGCCGTGAGCGAGGTGTTAATACAGGCGGAAAAAAAGGCCTCCGTCCTCTCCAGCCCGCCCGATACCCTGCATCTGCGGGGCGGCAGGACACTCAAGATCATCGAGGTATGGCATTCGGCGCGCACCATCCTGCGCTCGTCCATGATCGGCACTTTCGTCGGCGCGATTCCGGGCACGGGAGCGGCCATCGCCACCTTCGTGAGCTACGCGGCGGCGAAACGGGCTTCCAAGAAACCCGAAGAATACGGTAAAGGCAGCTACGAGGGCGTCGCGGCCTCTGAAGCCGCCAACAGCGCCGTCGCGGGCGCGGACCTGATACCCACCCTCACGTTCGGCATTCCCGGGGACCCGAGCGCGGCGATCCTCATGGGCGCGTTCATCGCCCAGGGGCTGCGACCGGGCCCGAGCCTCTTCCAGGAACACGCCCCCGTCATGTACGCCATCTTCACCCTGCTCCTGATAGGGAACCCCATCATGCTGATCCAGGGCTGGCTCTTGACGGGCATGTTCGCCAGGATAGTCAACATCCGGCAGTCGTTGCTGGTGCCGGGCATTATCGTCTCCTGTCTGGTGGGAGCGTACGTCTATCACAGCAACCTGGGCGACCTCGTTCTCGCGCTCGTCGCGGGCCTGTTCGGATACGGGTTGAGAAAACTCAAATTTCCGATGGCCCCGCTCGTCATCGCTTTCATCCTGGCACCCCGGGCGGAGGAAGCCTTGCAACAGGCGCTTATCATTTCCGACGGCGATTATTCGGTATTCATCACCCGCCCCATCGCGGCGTTTTTCATCGGTATGACCGTACTCATGCTGGTGACGAGCATCTGGAAACGACCTTGGGCCGAGACCTTGAGGCCGCAACCGGTAGCTGATTCGAACATTTCAAAGGAGGAACCAAAATGATGCGCAAATCATGGAAGATCGCCCTGGCGGTAGTATTGTCGTTCGGGCTCCTCGCTTTCACCGCCATGCCCGCTGCGGCGGAGAAGTATCCCTCGAAACCCATCAAGATCATCGTGCCATTAGGCGCGGGCGGTTCGCACGACCTCCATTCGCGCGCCGTGGCCAGCGTGCTGCACCAGTACATCGGTCAGCCCGCCTACGTGCAGCTCATGCCGGGTGGCGGCGGAAAGATAGGGATGGGAGCGCTCAAGCGCGCCAAGCCCGACGGCTACACCCTCGCGATGGGCGCGAACAGCCATCTCTACATGTCGCCCCACGTGAAGGACATGGGCTTCGACCCCTTCAAGGATTTCATCCCCGTGTTCCAGATCAACGAACTGCCCTACATGCTGGCCACGCTGGGGAACCAGCCGTGGAAGAACTTCAAGGAATACATCGCAGCGGCGAAAAAGAGCAAAGGCAAGATCAAGCACGGCTCCACGGGGACGTATGGCCTGAGCCACACCATGATGCTCAAGATCGCATACGACACGAAGGCGCCGTTGCCCCACGTGCCCTTCCGCGGCGGCGGCCCGGCCATGAAGGCCATGCTGGGCGGACACGTGCAGACGGCGGGCGCCAACCCGGCGACGGGCGGCGTTCTCTCGAACTACAAGTCCGGCAAAATCCGAATTCTGGGCGTCGCCGCCGCCAAGCGGTTCCCGCTATTCCCGGACGTGCCAACCTTCAGGGAGCAGGGAGTCGACCTTCTGCTGTCTTCGAAGCGCATCATCATGGCGCCGGCGGGAACGCCCAAGGACCGCATCGAAATCCTGGAGAAGGCACTGCTCAAGATGGCGAAGGACAAGACCTTCAAGCGCCTGCTCAGGAAGATGGGCGTCAAGGCCGAGCCTGTCGTCGGCGAGAAGCTCCTGAAAGAGGTGAGAGCGGAATACGAGAGCAACAAGGACATCTACAAGAACGCAGGGGTGAAGATCAGAAACTGAATATCCGGGCGTTCATCATAAGCTGATGGCCCAGGCGGGGGTGTGCATCGCGCCCCCGCCTCGGCGTTTTCACGCATGGGCGGAGACAAAGTATGCGGCGCCTGAGCGATCATCTCGTGGCGGAGACGGAATATCTCTGGGCGAACGTGGGCGCGGGCGTCACCGAGGCGGGCGTGGTGCTCATCGACTGCCCCGTGCGGCCCTCGGATTCTCGGAGCTGGCAGGAAAAACTGAGGGCGCTCAGTCCCAAAGGCATCCGCTGCCGCATTTCGACGGATTATCACGGCGACCACACCATCGGCGCCGCGTTCATCAAGGACGCGGGGGTGGTCTCCATCGCGCCGCAGCGCGTATATGATGCGCTCGCTGCCAAGGAAGACTCTCTCGCCGGGCGCGACACTTTCATCAACACCTTAGAGGACATCGGCGCGCACGGTGAGGCGAGGGAGATCGCAGAGGCCGTTCTTCCCCTTCCGCAGGTGTGTTTCGATGAGGGCATGACACTCCACTTACATCCCCTGACGTTCGAGATTTACCGCCTGGGCGGCCATACGCCCGCATGCAGTTCGGTGTACGTTCCCGAGGAAGGCGTCATCTTCACGGGCGACGTGATGATCAACGAGCCGGGCCCCGGCATGCGTGAGGCGCGTTTTCGGGAATGGATCGGGGCGCTCGCGTGGATTGAGAGCCTGCCCGCCGCGCACGTCGTCCCCGGCCACGGGGAGATATGCGGAGTAGAGGAAGTGCGGCGCTTCAAAAACGAATTCGAGGAGATGTGGGGAATCATGGAAGGATTGGTGAAGAAGGGCATGACGCAGGGTGAAGCCTCAACCGACGCTTCGTTCGAGAAGTTCTTCTGGTCCGATACGAGGCGCGGTGAATCGTGGGTCGCGCACAGGCGGCGGACATTCCGGCGGGGGCTCGAGAACCTCTACGCGGAGGTGAAGGAGGGTTAGGGATGCGAGCGGAAGAGAAGAAGCTGGGCCGCGTCTTTCATCTGGAATTCGATGAGGGCGATGATTTTTTCGGGGAGTTCGAGCGCTTCGTGATGGAGAAGAACATACGGAGCGCCTCGCTCATCGTGTTCGGCGCGCTCAAGGAATCGGACATCCGCACGGGGTTCAGGGAAGTCATCGGCCCCTCGGCGCGGCGCTATTTCCACGACTGGCGCGAACTCATCGCCGTGGGCAACATCTCTTGGCCCGAACAGCCGCCCGCCGTCCGTGACGATGAGACGTGGGAAGAACCCCGGCCCTACATCCACTTACACCTGGCGCTCAGCGGCGGCCCCTATCAACCAGGCGAAGTGCTCGTCGGCCACCTGAGCGGGGGCGTCGTGAAGGGCATGTTCGCCGAAGTGCACGAGTTCGTGTGAGGATGCGACATGGAAGCGGAGGGGAGAATTCAGGAGAGCGCCGACAAGATCGAAATAAAGGACGTGCTCTCCATCGTGAACTACGCACGCGACGCGGGCCTCTGGGAGGAGTGGCGTGATTGCTATCACCCGGACGCCACGCTCACCACCTCGTGGTTCAGCGGAACGCGGGATGAATTCGTCGAAGCGGCGAAGGAGATGAAGATCGCCCGCCACCCCGGCGAGAGCCAGAAGCACACCGTAACGAACCCCTGGGTGCGCCTGCGCGGCGTGCGCGCCGCCGCCGAGCACGACCTGATCCTCTACCAGAGAAGAATCATCGACGGCGTGGAGCTTGACTTCACCACCTGGAGCCGCGTACTCGCCCTGCTCGAAAAGCGAGACGGCGCATGGCGCATCTGGAAGCGAACCAACATCTACGAAAAAGACAGAATGGACCCATATAAACCGGACGAAGTGCCCCCCTCGTTCTACGCCTCTATCGATCTTTCGGGCTATCCCCCGGCTATCCGCTACCATTGCTGGCGAAATGCGAAAATCGGCCATCCGCCCGCTGATAGCATCGTCTTACAGCACAGCGCGGAAGAAGCCGCCGTCCGCAAGGAGGCGGAGGAGTGGTTGGAGGGAATATGAGCCTGTAGGAACAGGCCCCTGTGCCTGTCCTTAATAGAGGTTTAGCCAATGGGGGACAACCACGCGGAAGTTGTCCCTGCAACCTAAACCGCAAACCCTTCCTACTCGCTTTGACCCTCACGACCTGAGCTTCTCCATCAGCCAGTCCGCGATGCGGGTGACGCCGAGCGAGAGGTTGTCGCGCTGGCAATTCTGGGGTTCCCCTCCTTGACAGTGAAGATCTTGAGCATCTTGTCCTTAGAACCCAAGGCGTCGAAGAGTTTGCGCGCGTTGCTCGTGGGCATCTGCCCGTCATCGACCCCGTGGGTGAGCAGGAGCGGACACATCATCTTCTGCACCACGCCTGCGCCCGGGCAGTTACGGGTCGTCCGGACGGGGCATGCGGTAGCCGACTCGGAACTCGGTCAGGATGTAGGCAGGCCTCTTGGCGTCGTCGCCGAGTTTCCTGCGAAGCCGCTTGACGTAGGCCCGCACGATCTTCGCATCACTGTTCCGCCCGCTCCAGACCTGTCGCAGCAGGGCCTCGTAAGTCAACACCCGCCCGGCGCGCAGCGAGAGGGTGCGCAGCAGCTCGTATTCCGTTGCCGTGAGCGCGACCGGACGCTCGCCGATGCATACCCGACGCCGGTCGTAGTCGATGGTGAGGTCGCCAAGCACGAAAGAGTCGGGTTCGGCCCGGCGGCGAAGCGCCGCCCGGACCCGCGCCACCAGTTCGGTCGGCGAGAAGGGCTTGACAATGTAGTCCTCGGCGCCGGCTTCGAGCGCCCGCGCGATCGTCTCGTCGCGGCCGTAGCCGGAGATGAAAACCACCGGGACGTCCGATAGCCCGGGAACCTGTTCCATCAGTTCGATGCCGTCGGTCCCCGGCAGCATCAGGTCGAGCAGGACCAGGGCGGGCTTCTCCTTCTCAAGGACGTGCACGAGATCCTCGTGGTCGCCCGCTACCAGTGGGGCGTAGCCCGCTTCGCCTAACGCGTCGCGGACAAAGCGCAGCGTCTCCGGATCGTCGTCGACCACGAGGATGCGCGTCCGTTCGCCGTCGTCGCTGTGCGCCGCCGCTCGGCTTCGCTCGGCGCCGGCAGCGGCCCCACCGGTATCGTCGGCCGCCGGGAGCGTGAAGGTGAAGCGCGCTCCCTGGCCGGGCCCGCCGCTCTCGGCCCGGATGCGACCGCCATGCGCCTCGACCAGGCCCTTGCAGATAGCGAGGCCGAGCCCGCCATCGGCCGAGCGCTCCCCGTCGCGGGCATATTTGCGGAACAGCTTCGCCAGCCGCTCCGGTGTAAGGCCGTGACCCTCGTCGGATACCGCTATCGCGACGTGGACGCCCTCGCGGGCCGCCTCGACCCGGATTGGAGAAGACTCAGGCGAGTACCGGGCGGCGTTGGCGAGCAGGTTGTTCAGCACTTGCACGATGCGCTCCCGGTCGGCCAAAACCTGGGGGAGGTCTGGCGGCAGGTCGATGACCACCCGGTGACGGCCGCCGCCGGAAAGAAAAGTGGTTCGCGCCCAGTCGAGCAGGTCCACCACCTCCGAAGGCTCGGGCGCGACCGAGAGCGTGCCCGTCTCGATGCGCCCGGCATCGAGCAGGTCGCCGATCAGGCTGTCCATGCGGTCGGCCTGCTCCTCGATGATGCGGAAGAACTGTTCGATTTCTGCCGGTGCGAAGTTCCGCGAGCGGCCGAGCACCGTGGCGGCCGAGCCCTTGATCGAGGCCAGTGGCGCGCGCAATTCGTGGCTAACCATGCCGAGGAACTCCGCCCGCATGCGTTCCAATTCCTTGAGTTGTGCGAGGTCCTGTACGGTGACCACCACGGAGACGAATGCGTCGTCCCCGTCGCGGATCGGGGTGGCGTTGATCAGCGTGGTCACGCTGCGACCGTCGGGAACAGAAAGTTCGATTTCCTCGGCGCGCACTGTCTCCGCGTTGCTCAGCAAAGTGGCCAGCGGCAACTCGGCGAGCGCAACCTCGCGCCCGTCGGCGAACCTGCAAGTCATGATCTCAAGCAATTGCTCCAGCGGCTTGCCCGGCATGCGCAGGCTCTCAACAATCCGATTCGCCTCGCGGTTGAACGAAACCAGCCCGCCGGTCGCCGCGTCGAACACGACCACTCCGACCGGCGAGGTCTCGATGAGCGCTTCGAGGTCGGCGCGGGCGCGCCGCTCGTCGTGGTAGGCGCGGGCATGGGCGATGGCGGCCGCTGCCTGCGCGGCGAACAGCACCAGCACCGCCTCGTCCTCGTCGGTGAACACCCTACCGCCTTCCTTCCCGGCGAGGTAGAAGCTGCCGACGTGCGCCCCCCGGTGGCGCATCGGCGTTCCCTGGAAAGTCTTCGGCGTCGACGGCAGGAAGTCTGCCGAAAAACCGAGCGAGCGGATATAGGCCGGAAAGTCGGCGATGCGCAGCGGCCCCGGCACGTCGCGGAAGAACGCGAAGAGCTTCGGGCCGTCGGGCCATTCGACCATGTTACGATGCTCCTCTTCGGTGAAGCCTGAGGAGACGAAATCTTGGGGCGCGCCTGTTTCGTCGATGGTGGAGATGACGCTGTAACGCGCGCCGGTCAGCGCGCGCGCGCTTTCCACCACCTCGTTGAGGACGGTCTCCAGATCGAGGCTCGCACCGATGCGCAGCATCGCCGCGGCCAAACCGGAACGGCGCGCCTCATGTTCCTGCTCGGCGACTTCTCGGTCGTTAGGATTACTCATGGCATCTGCCCCCTTCCGGCGGGGGGTTGGCCGGATCGGTTACCGGAAGATGCAGAATTCGTGCTGAAGTCATGTGAATACTGAATTATTCACACCTAATTCATATCATTACTCGTATAATCCATACAATAGCAAAGGGCAAGTTCAAAGACCTCGACAGTCGGCGCATGGGCGACTTGGAGAGCTCCGAGGCCTCCATGAGAAGGAACATATTCGCTGGACGTCATCAAGCCGCTCGTAATTTTTTTGGCAGGCCGAAAGCAGTATGGTCGATTCGTGGTCCAAGCTGGTTGCGACACAATCCATGAGGTATAAGTTCCTGAAGCGGGTTCCCGCCTGTCGGCCTTCCGGGGAAGGCCGGCAGGTATTCAATTGCCAGGCAGGGGTCGGTGGTGGTTCCGTCATCCCTTGCAGTTTAAGGAGGTAGTAGTGCGTCCTCTCGGGGCGAATACCACCTTCTGCGAAAGCCGCAAACCCTTAATCTGCGGACGGTCCATTCCTCCCGCATCGCTCGGAATTGATCCCTAGGGCCTAAGCTTTTCCATCAGCCAATCCGCAATATAGGTGACACCGAGCGAGAGGTTGTCGCGCTGGCAGTGCTGGGAGCCCCCCTCCTTGACGGTGAATATCTTGAGCGTCTTGTCCTTAGAGCCCACGGCGTTGAAGAGTTTGCGCGCGTCGCTTGTGGGCACCTGCTTGTCGTCGACCCCATGGGTGAGCAGGAACGGACACCGCATCTTCTGGACCACGCCGTCGAGCCGGAAGGCTTCGAGCTTCTTGAAGGTGTCCTCGAAATTCGTCGTGTTGAAAATCCACAAGATGTGGTGGCCGGGCACGGAGAGTTCCGTCTGCATTGAGGCGGCGACGCGCTTTTTCCACGTTGCGTGATAATCCCAGCACGCCCCCCAAGCGACGCACGCCTTGTAGCGTCTCTCCATGCTGGCGATGCGTGGCGCGTAATAACCGCCCAAGCTGATGCCGATTACGGCGGCTTTTTTTGCGTTCACGTCGCCACGCGTTTCGAGATAATCGAGTGCGGCGCTTCCCGCGGCTTCGTAGTCGGGACGAAGATATTGTTCCCTGAAGCGGATGGCCTCCCCGGTTCCCGGCCCGTCCATGACGAGACAGCTCATCCCGCGCCGCACGAATTCCTCAACGCCGCGCAGGTATTGAATCTCCTTCGTGATGTCGAGACCATCGAAATAGACAATAACGGGCGGCCTGATCTTTTTCGTGTTCTGCGCGTGGACGAAATACCCCGGCAGGTTCACGCCGTTCTCATACGGCACCTCCACGCGCTCGATCCTGGGCGCGTCGGTCAGCTTCGTGAAGCGCAGGAAGCTGTCCAGCGCGAGCCGGTAGGCGTCTTTCGCCCGCTTGTCCTTGGGCGTGCGGAAGCGCTCCCCAATTTGAAAGTACATCGCGGCGCGCTTGTGGTGGTAAGCGGCGCTAAGTCGGTGGTTGTTCTCTTCTGCCGCTAATCCCAAATCGCGCACTTTGTTCGCCATGCGCACCCACTCGCGGAACCAGAGCGCGTCGTTGCCGACGTCTTTCCTGAGCCGTCTGCCCACCTGGTCCACCTCGCCGATATCGGCCCCGCCCCAGGGGGCCACGGAGAGGCAGTTCACGACGCCCGAGGACCAGCGGTAGTCCTCGGGGAAATAGGTGAACCATCGGGTGTTGGCGGGTGCTTCCGGCATGACGCGCTCCTTTGCTGGGTGATGAGGCCGCCCGGTTTTCGCCGTGGCGACTCTGAACAAGTTTTATGGAAACGGGAGTTCATCCTAGCACTTTCGGCCTGCGCGCCGAACCGCCGGAGGTCTTTTCTAGCTCAGGATAGGTTCGGCAATGGAGGCGGCAAGATTCTCCACATCCCTTCGTCCCGCCCCCGAAACCTGTTAAGATGCCTGGGCCAAGTAATGGCGCATGGATTCGCCGAAAGCCCGGTTTTTCCTCTCAACAAGTCATCTATACGTAGTCGAGGATATGAGAATGACCACAACCGAAATCTGCGATCTTACGATTGATGAGCTCTCGAAAAATATCGCTGCGGGGGAGGTGTCCCCTGTAGAGGTGACAGAAGCGCATCTCGCGCGCATCGATGCCTTAAACCCGGTCCTCAACGCGTTCACGACCGTGGCGCATGAGCGGGCGCGCGCCGAAGCGAAGGCGGCCGAAGAGGAAATCGCGGCAGGCAGGATTCGTGGGCCACTGCACGGCGTGCCTATCGGCGTCAAGGACATCATCGACACGGCGGGCGTGCGCACCACGCAGGGGTCGAGCTTTTTCCGCGACAACGTGCCGGCGCAGGACGCCGAATGCGTCCGGCGGCTCCGCGAGGCGGGCGCGGTGATGATCGGCAAGTGCAACACGGCGGAGTTCGCCGCCGAATCGGCGACCAAAAATCCCCACCACGGCGCCTGCCGCAACCCCTGGGACGTCACCCGCGTGCCCGCGGGTTCGAGCGGCGGCTCAGGCGCCGCGGTCGCAGCAAGAATGGCGCCCGGCGCGCTCGGAACCGACACCGGGGGCTCCGTGCGCGGCCCTGCTGCGATCTGCGGCGTTGTGGGTCTCAAGCCCACCTACGGGCGAATCAGCCTGCGCGGCGTCTATCCGAACGCGACGAGTCTCGACCACGTGGGACCCCTGACGCGCACGGTGCGCGACTGCGCAATGCTGCTTCAGGTGCTCGCGGGCTACGACCCGGCCGACCCGTTCTCCGCCGGGATGGAAACACCCGACTTTTCCGCCGATCTGGAGAAGGGCGTCGGTGGCATGCGCTTCATGATTTCGCCTGATCTGATCGACGTCGAGATCGATGCGCCCATCACAGACGCCTTCGAGGCGGCGCTTGAGGTGCTACGCGGACTGGGCGCGGAAATCCAGGAAGTGCGCTGCCCCTTCGCGGGGGAGATCAACCCCCACCGCCGGGCCATCGCGGACGCGGAGTTCTACCGCGTGCATGGCGAGCGCTACCGCGAAAATCCCGAGGGCTACGGGGTGCGCCTGCAGGAGCGCATCGCGAATGCTGAGAAAACCACGCTGGCGACCTATATCGACGCCATCAACCACCGCAAGGTGATTACCCGCAGGATGCTCGACTTGATGTCGCCTTACGACTCCATGCTCTCGCCGGGCTACCCCTGCCTCGCAGCCCCCGTCGAAACGACCACGGCACTCGTGAACGGAAAAGAGATGGATTTCATCGGCCTGGGGCGAAACCTCACGGGCGTGCAGAATTTCCTGGGCCTCCCCGGCCTCATGGTGCCCACCGGCTTCGATTCGGCCCACGGACTCCCGATGGCGATGCAGATCACGACCCACCCCGGCGATGAGGCGCGCGGGTTCCGGACCGGCCACGCTTACGAGGAGGCGACCCCCGAATGGCGGGAGAGAAAACCCGAATTGTAGGGCAGCACGGCCCCGTTCCTCCCCTTGGATTGGGTTTGACCCGACCCCCCGAAACTGCTCTAATGCACTCATACGTAAAATTTGGGGGAGCAGTAGCGCAACCGCACCGGAAAGGCTCGCAGCGAACGAGTTCTTGCCAGACTTGTTCTTTTGGAAATCCGTTTCACCGTAAAAGGAGAGGCAAACATGAAACGATCCATCAAGTCGATTCTCGTGATTTCGCTCATCGCCGGGTTCGTGGCGTTCACGTCCCACGCGGCCGTGGCGGCAAAAGCCAACCTCATCTTCTACTCCTCCCTCACCACCGCCGCACAGGCAACGCTGGTGAAGGGCATCGAGAAGAAATTCCCGGACATCAAGGTGCAGTCCATCACCGCGGGCGGCGTGAGCCTCTACCAGCGCTTCGTGGCCGAGCGCAGCGTGGGCAAGGGCAAGATCGACCTGCTGCACTTCAGCTACACGCCGGGCTGGTACGACCTCGCCAAAAGAGGCTACGTGAAGAACGTCACCCAATTCCCCGAAGCCAAGAATTTCCCGGCCTGGGGCAAGGACGAAAAGGCCCAGTGGGTCGGCCTGCGCGCGCCGACGCTGCAGGTCATCTACAACACCGACAACGTGAAGCCCGGCGAGGCGCCGAAGAGCTTCGCGGAACTGACGCAGCCCAAATGGAAGAACCGCCTCGTGCTCGTCGACCCGTTCCAGTCCGCCGGCCTGTGGGATTTCTTCTACGGCGCGGATGGTTTCGGGGAGAAATACATCAAGGGTCTGCTCTATAACGGCGCGCTGGTGCAATCGCGCATGGGCGCCTCCACCGAGCGCGTCGCCACGGGTGAGCGCGACGTGACGATGGTGTTCGAATACATCGCAATCCGCCGCATCAACAAGGGCGCGAAGATCAAGATCGCCAAGATGGCCGAGGGTACGCCCGTCATCCCCGCTTCGTTCGGGATGATCAAGGACGGCCCGAACCCCAAGAACGCGGAGCGTGTGTACCGATGGATCCTCTCCAAGGAAGGCCAGACGGTCATCACCCAGGACGTGAAGATCAACTCCGCGCGTTCGGACGTGCCGCACGTGAAGGGCATTCCCTATCCCTTCAAGCCGCTGTATGCGAGTTGGGAGAAGGTGTTCAAGGAACAGAAGAAATACCGCGCCTTCATGACCAAGCATATTCGTGAAGCGAAAAGAAAGAAATAACCGGCTTGCGCCCGGTCGATGACTGAGATGCGTCCCCGTTCGTTTGCCATGTTCAGGCTGCCGAGCACCGTTCGGGTACTCGAATGGGGATGTCTTCTCGTCATCGGCTTCATTGTGCTCTACCCGCTGTTCTGGCTGGTGCTGGGCAGCTTCCGGCCCGACCCGATAAGTACGGACTTCAGCCTCGACGCCTACTTCGCCATCTTCGAAGAAGAGTACATGGGCGAGGTGTTGTGGAACACTGCCGTCATGTCGGTCGGGGTCACGAGCCTGTCCGTCCTCATCGGCGTTCCGCTCGCCTGGATCGTCGGGCGCACCGACACGCCGCTCAAGAACTACATCAACATGATCGCGATTCTGCCCTTCATCATGCCGCCCGTGGTGGTGGCGGTGGCCTGGGCCTATCTCGGCACCCCGCGCGTGGGTTTCGTGAACCTGTTCTGGAAGTGGCTAGTCGGCACCAGAGAGCCGCTGTTCGACATATTCACCATGGGCGGGCTCATCTTCGTGATGGCGCTCTCACTTGCGCCCTACGTGTTCATCTTCACGGTCACGGCGTTTAAGAACATGGACCCGACGCTGGAGTACGCCGCCCACGTGAGCGGCGCGAGCCAGTGGAAAACGACGCTCTGGATCACGTTGCCCATGGCGGCGCCGGCCATCCTGTCGGGCGCGCTGCTCACGTTCATCCAGTCGATCGAGGTTTTCGCCATACCGGCGACCATCGGCGTCTCGGGCGGCATATACGTGTTCTCGACGCAGCTCTGGCGCATGATGATCGGCATCCCGCCGAACTTCTCGCACGCCGCCGCCCTGTCAATCCCCATCCTGCTGGTCTGCGGGCTGGCGCTGTGGGGGCAGACCAGGGCGTTGGGGCGAAGCGCCCGGTATACCACGGTCGCGGGCAAGAGCTTCCGGCCGAGACTCGTGGAACTGGGCCCGTGGAAATACGTCTCGCTCAGTTTCGCCGCCTTCTACCTTCTGGTGTCGGCGATCCTGCCGGTGCTCACGCTGATCTACGGCACGTTCATCTCCAACCGAGGACGCCCGCCGACCTTTGAATATCTCACGCTGGGTCATCTGGTCGAGATCATCACCGGAGACGGAGGCGCGGTCATCCTCCGCTCCATCCAGAACAGTCTCTTCCTGAGTTTCATGGGCGCGACCATCGGCATCGCGCTCTCCGCCGTGGTCGCCTATTTCGTGGTGCGCAGCACCTGGAAGGGGCGGGGAACGCTCGATTTCCTCGCGCTCATCCCGGTGGCCATCCCGGGTGCGGTCATCGCCATCGCCATGCTGTGGGCCTACATCCGCGAACCGTTCAACCTGTATCACACGCTGTGGATCATCCTGATCGCCTACATCACGCGCTTCCTGCCCTTCGGCGTGCGGGCGGTCTCGAACTCCATCACGCAAATCCACGAGGAACTCGAGCGCGCAGCCGCCGTGAGCGGCGCGAACTGGGGGGTCGTCTTCTGGAAGATCCTCGTGCCCCTGGCCATGCCGGGCATCGTGGCAGGCTGGATCATTCTCTTCGTATCGATGATGCGCGAACTCTCCGCCTCGATCATGCTGTTCAGCTCCAACAAGGAGGTGATCAGCACCATCCTCATCCAGCTCTACGACGAGGGGCTCTTCTCGCACGTGTGCATTCTTTCGCTCATCATTGTTATCCTGTCGCTGGCTTCGGTGGCGCTGGTGCGCTGGCTCACGAAACAAACAGACGTGGAGGGACTCACCTGATGCAGAACGTACGGGTGGAGAAACTGGTCAAGAGATTCGGCGAGGTAGTCGCCGTCGCCGGGATTTCCTTCGAAGTACCCAAGGGCAAGCTGCTCACCCTGCTGGGGCCCAGCGGTTGCGGCAAGACCACCACCCTGAACATCATCGCCGGTTTCGAGACCCCGGACGACGGCGACGTGCACGTCGGCGAGAGGCTCATTTCGAGCGCTTCTGAAAACGTGCTGGTGCCGGCGCACAAGCGAAACCTCGGCATGGTGTTTCAGTCCTACGGCCTGTGGCCGCACTTGCGGGTGCGCGACAACGTCGCCTTCGGCCTGCAGATGCGCAAGACGCCGAGAAACGAAATCGCGGGCGCCGTGGAGCGCGCCCTGGGGCTCGTGCGGCTCGACGGCCTGGGGGAACGCTACCCATCGCAGCTATCGGGCGGCCAGCAGCAGCGCGTCGCCTTTGCCCGCGCGCTGGTGTATGAGCCCGACGTGCTGCTCCTCGACGAACCGCTCTCGAACCTCGATGCGGCGCTGCGCGAGGAGATGCGCCTGGAACTCAAGGACCTCCAGACCCAATCGGGCATCACCACCATATTCGTCACCCACGATCAGGTCGAAGCCATGGTGATGAGCGACATCATCGTGGTGATGAACGAGGGGCGCATCGAACAGATGGGCTCCCCGAGTGACGTTTATCAACATCCCGCCAACGAGTTCGTCGCCGGTTTCGTCGGCATCTCGAATTTCCTGGAAGGCGAGGTCGTCGCCGCAGGTTCGGGCGGTGCGGAGACGGCGGTGAAGGTCGGCGAGATGATACTGATGTGCAAGACCGCCGCTGTCTCGGAAGGTTCGAAGGTGTTGCTCTCGATCCGGCCCGAGGATTGCGTCGCAAGCACCGAGGCGCCTCCTGAGGGGACCACGAACGTCATCAAATGCAGCGTCGACAAGGCGGTGTACATGGGCGGCGTTCTGGAACTCTGGCTGAGCGCCGGGGGCCGGCAAATCCGCGTGCACGGACACCGCCTGCCGATACTGGAATCCGGCGCGAGCGTGCACGTTTCCATCGATCCCGCCTCGATCAGCGCGATCAAAGGCGGGCCTTCGTGATGAGGACGCGAACCATCGCGGCGGGATAGATTCTTGAAAGTCGAGCCGGACCGGGCTTTTTGATCAGGAGGCGCAGGATGAGCGTTACCGAACGGATGGCGGAATTCATCGTCGAGACGAGTTGGGCGGATTTTCCCGAGCTCGTGATAGAGCGCGCGAAAAAGGCGGCCCTCGACACCGTGGGCGTGACGCTCGCGGGTATCAATGAGCCCGTCGGACAGATTGTGGCGGACTTCGCTCGCAAAATGGGCGGCGCGCCCGAGGCGAGCATCATCGGCCTGGGCGCCCGCGCCGCAGCACCAATGGCCGCCCTCGTCAACGGGGCGATGGGCCACGCGCTCGATTTCGACGATTCGAGCTATCTACTGAACGGCCACCCGAGCGTGGTCGTCCTGCCCGCCGTCCTGGCGCAAGGGGAGGCGCAAGGGGCGTCAGGCCGTGAGGTGCTGGAGGCCTTCATCATCGGCTATGAAGTTGCGACCAAGCTGGGCCAGGGGATGAATCCCGAACACTACGGTGCGGGCTGGCATTCCACCTGCACGCTCGGCACGATGGGCGCGGCGGCGGCGGCCGCCCACCTGCGCGGTTTCGACGCCGAGACGACGCGCCACGCGCTCGGGGTCGCGGCCTCTCATGCCTCGGGCGTTCACGCGAACTTCGGCACGATGACGAAACCCTTACACGCAGGCCTCGCGCCCGAAGCCGGCCTTCGTGCGGCGGAACTGGCGGCGGCGGGCCTCACGGCGAGCACGACGATTCTCGAAGCGCCGCGCGGTTTTCTGGACGTGTATGCGGGCGGCGGTTCGCCGAATGGCGAGGCGATCATCGAGAGCCTCGGGCGGCCCTATGCCCTGGCGGAACCGGGCATGAACATGAAGCCCTACCCGTGCTGCCTCTCGACCCACCCGGCAGTGGACGCGCTCTACGACCTCGTGGAGGAGGCGGGGGTCACGGCGGCGGACGTGGCGCGCATCGAAGTCTCGCTCGTCGAAATCTCCATGCAGGTGCTTCGCTACCATGCGCCGCAGACGGGTCTGGAAGGGAAGTTCTCGATGGAGTACTGCCTCGCGCGCATGCTGCTGGAGGGGGACTTGCGTCTGGAGACCTTCACGGACGAGGCGGTGCGCGAACCCCTGCTCCAGGAGTGGATGAAGCGGATTCACGTGAGCGCTGACGACATGGGGTGGCGGCCCGGAGAACGCCGCCCGAGCGAAGTGCGCGTTTACCTGAACGACGGCCGAACCCTCAAAAAGAGAACGGACGTCTCGCGCGGCTGCGCGCTCTGGCCGATGAAGGATGCGAAGATACGCTCCAAGTTCCGCGATTGCGCGAAATCCTCCCTGTCGGAGGAGGAGTACGAGGAAGTGCTCGCGCGCCTGGAATCTTTTGAAGCGCAGCCCGAGATCGATTCCCTGATGCGGCTTCTTTGCGGGGCGGGCGCACGGGAACAGGCTGCGGGCCGGACGGCGTGAGATTCCTGGAGTCTTTCTAACGATTCGGTTCCTGGAGGTGTAATCGCTCGCACCGGGCGATGGCGGCGGTCAGCTTCTCCTGCGGTTCCGACCCGATGTTCACCGCAAACTTGAGCCCCGAGAGTTTCTGGATGCACGCCTCGTAGGGGAGGTTCCGGAAGACCACCGCGAAATGCTCGCATCCATCGGCGTTGCCGTCGAAGCTGTATCCGGTGATCTCCTCCGCCTCGTCGGCTTCCACCTTGATCGTGCAATGGTGGAGCACCGTTTTTTCCACCTGATGCGTTTCGCACACCCTCCTCACTTCGCGGCGGCCCCGGGGGTGGAACACGACCTCATCGCGGCAGACGGTTTCCGG
>JAPOYD010000002.1 GCA_026706735.1 Nitrospinota bacterium
GCCGCCAACCGTAGCCGAACAGGCTCATTGCCTGTCCGGGGTCGCGACCTGCGGGACAGCCCCGAGGAGGGGCTGTCACTACAAAACCATCGCGCCCACCCACGCCGCGTGAACCTCCATGCCGCCGCGCCCGGAACTGGCTTTTTCAACAACTTGGGTTCGGTTCACCTGGAGTAGGCGACCCGTCGATTTATCTTCCCGCGGCTTGAAAACCCAGGCGCGAGACTCCTGCGAAACGCGACCCACCGCGCGGCGGCGCTGCCGGGCCAGGGTCCGGGCGCGCGGAATCGTTCGATTGAAAGATGCGGCGCATCCGCCCCGCCGCCCGCCCGGACGCGGAGCATCCCGCCGCGCCAGGGGCGATAGACCCCCAGCCTTCTCTGCCGTCTCCTCGTTTCCCGCCAAAGGTCGGCTTTCATCCATTTCACCCTCTGGGGAGCGGCCACGACGGCGCGGGGCGGGCGCGCTTCGAGCCAGTCGAGGACTTCCCGTTTTCTGAGCAGGTTCTCGGGCAGGCGCACGAGGTCGTATCTCTTGCCTCGAAACCACCTTGCGTTGAACGCCGGGTATTTCGAGGGCAGTATGAGCAGCCAGCGGGAGCGGGCGTTTTGGACCTCAAAACCCATCACGCCTTTTCTCCACGAATGCAGGGAAACCCGCGCCCCGCCTCCGCGCATTCGCCAGATGATACGGGAAGAATTCCGCCGCTTTCTGAAGCGGTAACGATACGGCGCGGAAGCGCGGAGGTCGCCTATGCGAAGCAGGTTTTCGACCCGTATGCCCGTGGCGAACGCATTCGCGGCGAGCCTGTCTTTGGGATATCTGGAGAGGCTGAGCATCGTGCGCCAGTTCAACTCATTCTCCCGCCGCATCAGCGGGGCGAGCACGTTTCCCCAGGCGTTGAAGCCGCCCGCCCGTTTGCCTGAGGCGTCGACCGCCAGGCCCTTTCCATCGGGGAGGCGCAAGAACAGGGCGTCCACGTTCCCGGCGTCGGGCAGAAACAGCGTGGTGCGCCTGGGCCCTGAGGCCCGTGAAGTGGTGCTGGGGAGCAGGAGGAAAAAGATCAGGCAGCACACGCCCGCCCAGGCGAGCCTCCGCCGCCGCGCGCGCCTCGAGCGCAACGCCAGGGCCATGAGTGCGTAGACGGAGGCGATGAGCCAGGCCTGGGGGCTCGGCGTGACGATGCTGGCCCAGGGGATTTCAGAAGAGTAAGTCGACACGAGAATCATGAATTGCGCGAGAGCGCCGGTGAGCCAGGTGGCGGGCAACAGGAGCGCGGCTCCGGCCGCCGGTATGGTGGCGGCGAGGGCGCTCGTTACGAAGGAGAGGGGCACGAGCAGCGAGGCGACCGGTATGAGCAGAAAATTCACGATCAGGCCGATCGGATGCGCCTGATGGAAATGCAGCGCCGTGAGCGGCGTGATCGCCGCGGTGACGACCAGCTGGATGATGGCGAGTTGATGCGCCCTCGCGAACCACCACTCTTTCTCCCAGATTCTCAGGCGCGCTTCGGGGCGCGGGAGCCTGTCCGCCGCCAGGATGATGGCGCTCACCGCCACGAAGGAGAGTTGAAACCCCACGTCCCAGATGAAATCGGGTTCCGCCAGCAGAATGATCAGGGCGGCGAGCAGGACGGAATGAATCGCCGTCCCGGGCCGCTCCAGGAGCCTGGTGAGGAGATAGACGACGATCATGATCGTGGCGCGCACCGTGGAAATCCGTGCGCCGCTCAGCAGTGCGAAGAGAATCACGAGGGGGATGACGCCGAGCGATGCGAGTTTAGACGGCGTGAGCGCGAACGGGCGCAGGGGAAAAATCCAAGGCGGAAACCTGCGGAGAATACCCTGGAGAGAGAAGAAGAAAAAAGCGGCGATGAAGCCCACGTGCAGACCGCTGATGGCGAGCAGATGCGCAGCCCCCGATCTCCTGAAGGCGTCTTTGAGATCAAGGTCGAGTCCCTCGCGCAGGCCGATGGTCATCGCCTCGATGAGGCCGGCGGCGCGCTCGGGGTAGGCGGCGTGTATGTGGGCGCTCATGCGCTCTCTATAGCGGAACAAAAGTCGCCGCCAGCCCCATTTCTCCCTGGCTTCCAGGAGGTGAAGGTTCTTCACCCCGCCGTAGCCGACGGCGTGGACGCCTCTCAGGCGGAGAAACTCCCGGTAGTCGAATGCGCCGGGGTTCTTGAAGCGCTCGGGAGACTTCAGGCGGATGCGCCGGATGAGAAGCCTGTCGCCGACTTCGGGGATTTTGTCGAGCCGCGAGGCGAGCGTGACCCGCACGACGCCGGTCATGGGAACCTCGACGCCGCGGATGAGAGCGCGTTCCACGTCGATGTATATGCGCGGTCTGGGCGTCTGGCCGTCGTTTCGCTCCACGGGCCGGGAGAGGTGGCCCGTGAGGTTCATGCGCTCATAGGGCATGTGGCGCAGCAGGTGATGCGCCGGCGTAGCTTGGCGATGGAGCGCAGGCACGGCGAAAGAAGCGATGAATCCCAGGAACACAAGGGTTACGGCGAGGAGCCCTTGAGCCTTTCCGCGAATCCGGCGGCTCATGGTGAGCACGATCGAAAAGGCCAGCACGAGCGCGGCGGTGAGGTTCGAAGCCGCGTCTCCCCGCTCGAAGTCGAAGGAAAGCACGCCCGTCAACAAACCCGCTATGTACCCAATCGCCAGCAGATGCAGGGGGTGCACGTTCTCTCCATGTAAGGAATACGCCCATCCTACATCAAAATGCACCGGGGGTGCATTCGCCCCTCGATACGGCGCGCAAGCGCGCCTACTCGGGATGAGGCAGGTGGGGGACAGTAGAGCCTGCCCTGAACCTGTCGGAGGGCCGCTACTCAGGATGAGGCGGAGAGGGTTTTTTTCAACAGCCTCTCATCGGTCGGAATCGATCACCGCCGTCATTCCGGCGTACGCCGGAATCCAGAGCCGACGAGGAAGGCAACCCCCTTGAGAGGGAAACCCCATAAAGGCAACCCCCCCTACCCCCCCTTGTCAGGGTCAAAACCGACCGAAGAGGGAGGTTTTGCGAGCCGATGTGTTTCTCGTCAATGGCTTATGCAAACGCTCGTTCCTCACTCGCGTTTGACCCCTGACAAGGGGGGGTAGGGGGGGTTGGTTTTATAGGCAGGGGAATGACGATCAAAAGCAAAAGGACGCCCCCGGCAAGAGGACTTTTTCAACAGCCCCGTTCTCCTTCGCCTGCTCGCCCTCCCGTGGTAGGCTTCGCCCCGGACGTATGAAGAAATTTTATAGAGAGGAAGACGATGCGCATGCGCGCCCTGGGGAGTACGGGCATCCCGGTGTCCGAGATAGGTTTCGGCACGGGTGGAATCAGCCGCCTCATGGTGGGCGACGACCACGAGGCGCAGCTTCGCGCGGTTCGAGGCGCGCTGGACGGGGGCGTGAATTTCTTCGATACGGCGATGGGCTACGGGAGCGGAAAGTCCGAAGCCAATCTGGGCGCCGCGCTCAAGAGATTGGGGGCGGAGGTTGTCCTCACGACGAAGATACGCCTCACCGCCGAGGAGCGGGAAGCGCCCGAAGAAGCGGTGGTCGCCTCGGTGGAAAAGAGTCTCGAGCGCTTGGGCCGACCCCAGGTCGACCTGATCCAGATCCACAACTACGTGGCTCCCGGGAGGAACTGGCCGGTGGGGGAGGTGATTTTCGATCTCTCCGATATTTTTCGCGCGGGCGGCGTGCTCGATGGTTTCAGGGAATTGCGCGAGCGCGGGCTCGTGCGCTTTTTCGGCTTCACCGGGGTCGGGCATCCCGCCTCGCTGGCCGAGATGGTCGACAGCGGCGAGTTCCACACGGTGCAGGCGTATTTCAACCTGCTCAACCCGAGCGCGGCGCACCCCGTGCCCGAGGGTTTCAGCGCGGTGGACTATAAGCTGCTCATCGAGCGCGCAGCGTCCATCGGGATGGGGGTGCTGGCGATTCGCGCCCTGGCGCTGGGCGCGCTCACCGCCGAGCCGAACCTGCTGGGTTTTCTGGATGAGCGCCCGCCGGTTCTCTCGCTCGGCTCGGAATACGATAAAGACGTGGCGCGCGCCGAAAAGCTCGCGTTCCTCGTTCGCGAGGGATGCACACTGGCGCAGGCGGCGATGCGGTTCGTCTTGATGCATGAAGAGGTTTCCTGCGCTCTGGTGGGTTTCTCGGGCGAGGAGCAACTCTCAGAGTCGCTCTCCTGCGTCGGCGCCGGGCCACTGGCAAGAGATGAAATGCAGAGACTTGAAAAAATCTGGCAAAACGACTTCGCCTAGGCGCAGAGCTAACCAATCGCTGAATACATGGAAAATCCCCGAAAAGCGCATCTCAGTCAGGCATCCCTGTGGGTTCTGAGTTTCTCCCAGCTTCCCATCATGCTGGTCTACGCCAACTACCCGACCGCCATCCCGATTCTGAAGGCGGAATGGTCCCTCACCAATGCCGATGCCGGTTTCATCTATTTCATGTTTTACGTGGGCTACGTCGTCGCCTCCGCCGTCCTCACCGGGGCGACGGATTATTTCAGCGCGAGAAGCATTTATCTCTTCTCGGCCGCCTGGCTCGGTCTCACGAATCTCATGTTTCCCTTCTTCGCCGAAGGCCTGTGGACGGCGGCGCTTCTGCGGTGCGCCTGCGGGGTGGGGCTTGCGGGCGTGTTCGGGCCGGGTCTGCGAATCGTAGCCGAGCACGCCTCGGCGGCTTTGAGGGCGAAGACGGTTTCGGGCTACGCTTTTTTCTTTACCTTCAGCGTATCGATCTCGATGTTTTTGACGGGTTATCTGCTTCCCGATTTCGGCTGGCGCTTCACCTTCGCCGCAGGTTCGCTCGGTCCCGTCGTCGGTATCTTGATGGTGCTGATCTGGGTGCCCGACCCCGGCAGGGAGGAATCGGGAAGCGGGGAGAAATTCGCCTTTCCGCGTCTGCCGCTCAGATGCTGGGTGCTCATCGGCTCCTACGTCATGCACCGCTGGGAATTGTTCGCCTTCAGGGGCTGGGGCGTCACGTTCCTGGCTGCGGCGTTCATGGCGCACGGCCTGCCGAGAGGTGACGCCGTGGATAACGCCGCGACGGCCCTGGCGTTCATGATCGCGTTATCCGCTTTTTCGAATTTCATCGGCGCGTGGTCGGCCGACAGGTTCGGGCGGCTCCCGAGCATCGGGTGGAGTTTGCTCCTGAGCGGCGCGATGACGTACGGAATCGGTTTTTTGTTTCACGCGCCGATTCCGATTCTGCTAATCGTATTATTGGTCTGGGCGGTGACGATGGCCGCCGATGCGTCCGTTTTCCTGGTCGTGATGAGCGAAATCGCACCCAAGCGCCATCTGGGCACGGCGCTGGGCTGCCTCGCCGGGTTCGGTTTTCTCTTCGGCGCGCTCTCTTCCATCGAGGTGGGCTACATTCTGGACATCACGAACCCCGGTTCCCGGGGAGAGGTGCTGCCCACGGAATGGACGGCGGCCTGGGCGTCGGTGGGCGTGGCCGTCTGGATTGGACTGGGCGGAATCGCCTGGCTTTCCCGTATAATGAAGAGGCGGGCGCAAGATGCTTGAATTCCTGATGCGAAGCCGATACGCTCCCGCGCCAGTGAAGGGATGCGAAAATTCAAGCGCGGACATGATTAAAGGATAAGAAATCTTGAACGAGCTTTTGGAAAAAGGAAGAACCCACGACTGCGGTGCGCTTCGCGCCTCCGAGGTCGGCGCCGAGGTCGTCCTCATGGGCTGGGCGGGGTCGAACCGGGACCACGGCGGGTTGATATTCATCGACCTGCGCGACCGCTACGGCGTCACGCAGGTGGTGGCCGATCCCTCTTATGACGAGGCGGCCCACGCCCTCGCCGAGCGGGTGCGCGGCGAATGGGTGCTCGCCGTTCAGGGGGTGGTCATCGAGCGCCCCGAGGGAATGGCGAACCCCAATCTCGACACAGGCGAAATCGAGGTCCGGATAACGAAGCTGGAAATTTTGAGCGAGGCGAGGACGCCGCCCTTCGAGATAGAAGACGATTCCGACGCCGGCGAGGCGCTGCGCCTCCAGTACCGCTACCTGGATCTCAGGCGGTCGGCCTTGCGGGAGAATTTCATCAGGCGTCATCAGGCGACCCAGGTGATTCGCAATTTCCTGACGGAAAACCACTTCGTCGACGTCGAAACCCCGATGCTCACCAGGAGCACGCCCGAGGGGGCGAGGGATTATCTGGTGCCGAGCCGCCTCGCGCGCGGAAGTTTTTTTGCGCTTCCCCAGAGTCCCCAGATGTTCAAGCAGATTCTCATGGTCGCGGGTTTCGACCGCTACTACCAGATCGTGAAATGCTTCCGGGACGAGGACTTGCGCGCCGACAGGCAGCCCGAGTTCACGCAGATCGACGTCGAATGCTCCTTCCTGAACCGCGATACCTTTTTCGGTCTCATGGAAGGTCTGGTGGCCAGGATATGGAAAGAGGTGGGCGGGGTCGAAATCGAAACCCCCTTCGAGCGGCTTCCCTACGCGGAGGCGATTGCGCAATACGGAACCGACAGGCCGGATAGGCGCTTCGGGATGAAGCTGGCCACCATCACCGACGTGGCGGGGGCGAGCGAGTTCAAGGTGTTCAAGGGCGCGGTGGAAAAAGGAGGCGTGGCGCGCGCCATGGCGGGGCCGGGCATGGCGTCGGCCTCGAGAAAGGAAATCGACGACATCATCGCACGCGCGCAGGAACTGGGCGCAGGCGGTCTCGCCTGGGCGAAGCGAACGGAAAACGGATATGAGTCGAACATCACCAAGTTCTTCCTGGACGGACAGTTGGAGGAGATAGGCGCGAGAGCGGGCGTGGAAGTCGGTGACTTATTGATGATGGTGGCCGACGCCCCGGCGGTGAGCGCGTCGGTGCTGGGGCATCTGCGCGAAGAAATCGGCGCGCGGCTGGGCCTCGCCTCCCGCGACGATGCGAAATTCGATTTCTGCTGGGTCGTGGACTTCCCGCTTCTGGAATACGATGAGGCGGAGAAGCGATTTCACGCGCTTCACCACCCCTTCACGGCGCCCGTGCCCGAGGACGCACCGCTGTTCGATTCCGACCCCGGCGCCATCCGCTCCCAGGCCTACGACATGGTGGTGAACGGAAATGAAATCGGCGGCGGCAGCCAGCGAATCCACCGGCGGGACGTGCAGCAGAAGATGTTCGCCGCCCTGGACATGGACGAAGAAGAAGCGCAGCGGCGCTTCGGCTTCTTCATGGAGGCGCTCGAGTTCGGCACGCCGCCCCACGGGGGAATCGCGTTCGGTCTGGACCGCATCATGATGCTTTTGACGGGCGCTCCCTCCATCCGCGACGTCATCGCGTTCCCCAAGACCCAGAAAGCCACCTGCCTGATGACCGGCGCGCCGGCCTCGGTCGAGCGCCTTCAGCTCCGCGAGCTTGGCATCGACGGGGCGTACCGGTAGGGCGCGCGGGTGTCGCCGAAGAAGAGGGCGCCCAGAACCGGGGGCGACGCGCGTACGCTCGACCTCGATAAAATCCTGAGAAGCAGCGAAACCCGCCATGAGACGCCCGAAGGGTTTCGCTCGGGCTTCATCGCCATCATCGGACGCCCGAACGTGGGCAAATCCACGCTGCTCAACCGCATCCTCGGGGAAAAACTCGCCATCGTCACCCGCAAGCCCGGAACCACGAGGCGCAGGCTTCTCGGCGTGTTGAACACCGAAGGCGCGCAGGCGGCTTTTTTCGATACGCCGGGTCTCGAGCGTCCCGCCTCGAAACTCGGGCGTTTTCTGCTCGAAGAGGTGAAGGCCGCCTGTTCGGGAGCGGATCTCGCCCTGTTCATGACCGACGACGCCGAAGGGGAGGCGGACGAGAATGCGCTCGCGCTGATCGAGGATGCGGGCGTGCCCGCATTTCTCGTCATCAACAAGGTGGACCGGATCAAGGACAAGGCGAAGCTCCTGCCCGTTCTGGCAAAATACGCCGAAGACGACGGGTTCAAGAGCGCCTATCCCATCTCGGCGCTCAAGGGAGACAACGTGGAGCCGCTGGTGAAAGACATCATCGGGGCGCTTCCCGAGGGCCCGAGGTACTTTTCTCCCGATATGACGACGGACGTGAGCGAAGCGCTCCTGATAGAGGAATTCGTGCGCGAGCAGGTGTACCGCCTGCTGCACAAGGAGATTCCATACGCCGTGGCGGTGAAGGTGCGCGAAATGGAGCGCGCCGAGCGTTCCGGCCTGTTGCACGTCGAGGCGGAAATCTATGTGGAACGAAAGAGCCAGCGGGGGATTCTGGTGGGCAAGGGAGGCGCTCAGATCAAGAAAATCGGAGAATTATCGAGAAAGGAGATCGAACGGCGACTGGGCGAGCAGATATATCTCGGCCTCAAGGTGCGCATCAAGCCGAACTGGCGGCAAAAGGACGCCGCGCTTTCCGAGCTCGGCTATGAGAATGTCTAGGCTTAGCGGTTCTGGGCGCGCATGCGCTTTTTGTGCGCGGCGAGTATCTTCCTTTTGCGCTTTACGCTGGGTTTTTCATAGTACTCGCGCTTTTTGATTTCCGTGAGAATGCCTGATTTTTCGCATTGTTTCTTGAATTGCTTCAAAGCCTTGTCGATGGATTCACCTTCGTGTACTTTCACTCCTGGCATATTGGTCGTGTACCTCCCGTTTGAGTTATGAAGCGACAGAAAATAGAATCTTTCCGGTCGCAAACTATCTCTCATCCGCCCGATTTCGTCAAGGCCTAAAAAAATAGGGTAGTCGGGAGGCGTTTTCTTGGCCATTCTGAGCGACGAAGCCATCGTCCTGGGCGCGCGCCCGTTCTCGAATACGAGCCTGATAGTGACGTTTTTGACCAAAGAAAAAGGCAAGGTGCGCCTGGTGGCGAAGGGCGTGCGCTCGGCGAAGTCGAGGGTGGGCGTGGGACTCGAGCCCGCGAGCGAGAGCCATATCGAATGGAGCAGGCGCGGCGGCTCGGATTTGGGAACGATGCGAAAATGCGAGGCGACCCGGGTCTATAAAAGGCTCTGGAAGGATTATGAGGCCATGCGGGTGGCGTCGCGCCTTTTGAAAATACTCGATTCGGTATTCAGCGTGGATGAGGGCGAGAGCGCGCACTTTTGGCTGCTCCGCTCCTCGCTCGAGGCGCTGGAGGCGGGCGCCGGGGCGACGGGCATGGAGGGGGTCTTCCTTCTCATGCTGCTCAAGACGATGGGCCTCGACCCGAGCCTCGACTATTGCGCGGCGTGCGAGATAAAACCGGGAAGCGAGGCGGCGCGCTTCGATATCGCCACGGGCGAGCTTCGCTGCGCCAGTTGCCCTGAGCCGGCGGCGCAGGAGAAGCGCCTGCGCGCCGGCGCAGTCGCCGCGATGAGAGAGATTCTTCGCCTCTCGCCCGAGAAGTGTTTTTCCATTCGATTCGCCGCTTCGCTGGGGCCCGAGATCATCGGTTGCGCGGAGGCGTTTCTGCAATATCACGGCGGAAAGACTTTGCCCCGGCGTTCAGGCCATGCCCGCGCCTCGCGTTGACGGAATCCCGCAGGGGCGGTATTTGTTCCTCTCGTCCGGGCGGGTTGTTCTTTTAATGAGGCTCACGTGCTGAAAGATCTGATAATCCCCATGTTCGAGAACGCATTCGAAAGCGCGCGCGCGGCGGGTGACTTGACCTCCGAAGATAAACCTGCGGTCGTCATCGAGACCCCGCCGAACGAGGCGTTCGGCGATTTTTCGTGCAACATTGCGATGACGCTGGCCCGGGCCGAGCGCAAGGCGCCCCTGGTGATTGCGGAAAAAATCGTCAAGCATTTCGAGGCGCCCGAAGGGTTTTTGAGAGACGCCCGGATCGAAAAGCCGGGCTTCATCAATCTGTATCTCGACGGCGATTTCCTGTGCGCGAAGCTGGGAGAGATATTCTCCTCGCCGGATGATTTTGGAAAAAATGAATCGGGCGCGGGGAAATCCGTTCACCTGGAGTTCGTGAGCGCGAACCCCACGGGGCCGCTTCACGTCGGCCACGGCCGGGGAGCGGCGTTGGGCGACGTTCTGGGGCGCGTGCTGGAGGCCTCGGACTTTCGCGTGCACCGGGAGTATTACATCAACGACGCGGGCAACCAGATAGAGACGCTGGCGAAATCGGCCTGCGCGCGTTATTTGCAGGATGTGAAAGGAGATGCGGTACCCTTTCCCGGGGACGGCTACCAGGGAGAATACATTCGCGAGATCGTGAAATCCTCGAGGTTCCGCGAGGGAATCGGCGCCCTGGAGGATGAGCAAGCGCTTCTCTCGCAGGCGGGGGTCATCGCCAAGGATTTGATACTGGAGGATATCAAAAAATCCCTCTCCGAGTTCCGGGTTCGTTTTGATGAATGGTTCAGCGAGTCTTCCCTGTTCACGGAAAACGGGAACAAGATCGAGGAAGCGATCGCCGCACTCGAAGCGACCGGGAAACTCTACGAGAAAGACGGAGCCAAGTGGCTCGCTTCGAGCGCGTATGGCGATGAAAAAGATCGCGTCGTCGTGCGGGACGATGGCCGCCCGACCTATCTGGCCTCTGACATCGCCTATCACCACTTGAAGTACGAGCGAGGCTTCGATCGCTATATCAACATCTGGGGAGCGGATCATCACGGGTATTTGCCGCGGGTGCGCGCGTCGATGGGAATGCTCGGCCATGACCCCGACAAGCTCGACGTTCTCTTCGTTCAGTTCGTCAGCTTGCGCCGCGGCGGAGAGGCGGTGCAGATGAGCACGCGCGCGGGCGAGTTCGAGGAATTGTCCGCCGTGGTGGATGAGGTGGGTGTGGACGCGGCCCGCTTCTTCTTCCTGATGAGGAGCGCGGACACGGCGCTCGAGTTTGATCTCGATCTGGCGAAAGAGCAAAGCAGCGAGAATCCGGTCTATTACGTGCAGTACGCACACGCGCGCGCCTGCAGCCTTTTCAGGCAGGCGGCGGAAGAGGGCGAGTCGTTCGATGATCTCGATGAGCCGCCGCCCGGCGTACTTGTACTGGCCGAGGAGCGCCAGCTCATGAAGAATCTCCTCGAATGGCCCGACGTGGTGCGAACCGCGGCGGAGAGGCTCGAGCCCCACCACATTACATTCGGCCTCATCGCTCTCGCCAAACAATTTCATGCCTATTATAATCGCAACCGCATATTGGGTCAGGGCGACGGGCTCACCCGCGCCCGCCTGTGTCTCGCGAAGTGCGTACAAATCGTCTTGAAGAACGGCTTGAATTTGCTGGGGGTTTCCGCTCCCGAGAAAATGTAGTCAGCATCCGCCCACGGAAAACGAGAAGTCCATGAAGTCCCGGCAGCGAGCATCCGCGAAACGCTACAGGATTGTTTTCGGCAAAGCGCAGGCAGGCGTTTTTGCGCTTGTTCTCGTTACGGGCATGGGGACTTCCTTCGGCTTCGGCTACCTCTGGGGCACCAGCGGCGCATCGAACGAGGCGGCCAAGGCCGAGGTCGTACCTGAGCCTGAGGGTCTCAAGAAGGGCAAGGGAGAAGAGGCGAAGCGCGAGGCGGTCGCCGCGCTGATTAAAAAGTTCGAGGCGGACACGGAAGCGTCGAAGAAGTCCACGGATGCGATCAAGCCGAAATTTTATCAGGACTTGCTGAAAGAGAACCCGGAAAGCGAACAGCCCATCGAGCTCATCAAGCTGCCGGTGGTGAAAAAAGAAATACCGCCGCAACCAACGCCCCCGCTCGCAGCGGCGGTGGAGGAACCTCCCACGAAGGAAAAGCCTCTCGACGAGCAAGCCGGCGAGAAGAAAGAAAATACAAACGGGATTGGCAACGAAACCCCGAAGCGGGTGGAGGCGGACCCACGTACTTCAAAACCCTGGGCAAAGGCGAGCGGATATACGATCCAGGTGGTTTCCGTCAAAAAATTCGACGTGGCGCTTCGAGTCGTCCGAAAGCTGAGGGGCGCGGGACTCCAGCCCTTCATCAAGAATGCGGATCTCGGAACCAGGGGAAGGTGGTATCGTGTCCGGGTGGGTCACTATCGAGACAAGGCCGAGGCCCAAAAGGCGCTCTCCGAGATGCAAGTGAGGCTCAAGCTGCAAGGGGCCAGAATTTCGGCAATGTAAAATATATTTGAATACAATGTTTTGTGGTTTATTTGCTACAAACGGCTTTAAGCTTGACACCTGTGCTTTGCATTCCTAAGATGCAGCCTTCCGATTCCCGGGAATGGAGGCAATTCGATGGCTTCTCGACGCTTTCCTCCCTGGCTCGTAAAGCGGTTGCCGAGTCCGAGCCGATCGCACGAAGTCAAGGCGCTGATGCGCAACAAGCATCTGCACACCGTGTGCGAGGAAGCCCGTTGCCCGAACTTGTTCGAGTGTTTTTCCCGCAACACGGCCACCTTCATGATTGGCGGGGACGTCTGTACGAGAACTTGCGGCTATTGCGCCGTCACGAAGGGCGCGCCTGAGCCTTTGGACGCGAGTGAGCCGCTGCATGTGGCTGAGGCCGCGAAACACTTAGGCTTAAAGCACGTGGTCGTCACGATGGTGAATCGCGATGATTTGCCCGATGGCGCGGCCTCCCACGTGGTTGCGACGATTGAGGCGATTCGCGGATTGCTGCCCGAGGCCACGGTGGAGGTTTTGGTGAGTGATTTCATGGGCGATTTGGAGGCGGTCGAGCGAGTGGTCCGCGCAGCGCCCGATGTTTTCAACCATAATATCGAAACGGTGAAGAGGCTGTTCAAGAGCACGCGCCCGAACGGCGATTACGAACGCTCGCTGCGCGTCATCGGCATGGCGCGAGAGATTGATCCGGATATGGTGACGAAAAGCGGCGTCATGGTCGGCATGGGCGAAACCGAAGAGGACGTACTCTCCCTGATGGATGATTTGAGAGATGAAAGGGTCGATTGTCAGATCATGACGATTGGCCAGTATCTCTCGCCCCGAAAGAAGGCGATTCCCGTTCGCGAATACGTTCACCCGGATGTCTATGCGCGCTACCGCCTGGCGGGCGAGACAAGGGGTTTCGCGCACGTGTTCGCGGGTCCTTTCGTGAGGAGCTCCTACAATGCGGAGGAGGCCCTGCACGCCTCCCAGGGGTTGGGGGAGGAAAAATTACAGGGAGATCCCGAGGGTCGCGCCTTTATGACGGCCGATGGCTCGGGCCGGAACGTTCCGGCTCCCTCCCGCCACCTGATATCCTTGCCGGTCAGTTGAGGATTTTTGAACATGTATGAGTTTCAGCGCATTACCCGCCTGCCGCCCTATGTTTTTGCGAGCGTTGACGAGTTGAAGATCGAGGCCCGCCGCCGAGGCGACGACATCATCGACTTCGGTATGGGGAACCCCGATCTCGCCACCCCGCCGCACATCGTGGAAAAACTGGTGGAGGCGGCGACGAACCCCAGGAATCATCGCTACAGCGCTTCGCGCGGCATCACCCGGCTGAGGGCGGCCATCGCGGGTTGGTACGGTCGCCGCTATGACGTGAATATCGACCCCGAAGAGGAGGCCATCGTCACCATCGGGGTGAAGGAGGGGCTTTCCCATCTGGCTCTGGCCATCACGAACCCGGGCGATTTGGTCATGGTGCCGAGTCCCACATACCCCATCCACACATACGCCATGGTCCTGGCGAACGGCAACGTGGTTCACGTGCCGCTGTCTCAGGGAGATGATTTCTTCGAAAACATGACCGACATCATCCGCCCGATATGGCCGCGGCCGAAAATCCTCGTCTTGAGTTTCCCGCACAACCCCACCACGGTTTGCGTGGATCTGGATTTTTTCGAAAAAGTCGTCGCCTTCGCAAAAGAATACAACCTCATCGTGGTTCATGATTTCGCCTATGCCGACCTGGGCTTCGACGGCTATGAGCCGCCCAGCATTTTGCAGGTGAAGGGCGCCAAGGATGTGAGTGTGGAATTTTTCTCGCTTTCGAAGAGCTACTCCATGCCGGGATGGCGGATGGGTTTCGCCGTGGGGAACCGGGAGATCATCGGTGCGCTCAGGCGCATCAAGAGCTATCTCGATTACGGCGCGTTCCAGCCCATCCAGATCGCCTCGATCATCGCGCTCAACGGTTCTCAGGATTGCGTCGAGGAGATTCGGCAGATTTACCAGAATCGCCGCGCCGCGCTTTGCAACGGGTTGGAGAGGATCGGCTGGCCCGTTCAAAAACCCAGGGGCACGATGTTCGTATGGGCGGAGATTCCACAAGCCTTTCGGGATATGGGTTCTCTGGAGTTTTCCAAATTCTTGTTGACCGAAGCCGAGGTGGCCGTCTCGCCCGGCGTTGGTTTCGGCGAGTTGGGCGATGAGCACGTGCGCTTCGCGCTCGTGGAGAATGAACACCGCACGCGGCAGGCGCTCAGAAACTTGCGTCCCCTGTTTCAGGAGAAAGCGCCCGAGCAGGCGGCGAGCTAGTTCGCGGCTTTTCGGGTCAAAGAGATATGAAGAAAATTTGCGTCGGCATATTGGGCTTGGGCACCGTCGGAAGCGGGGTCGTGAATCTGCTCAACGAGCAGCGGGAGTTGATCAAAAGACGCCTAGGCGTAGAGGTGTGCGTCTCCAAAATCGCGGACCGCAGTGTTTTCACTAAGAAAAAGATGGCGCGCGGGGTGGCACCCGAGAATATGGGCACGGATTTCGAGGCCGTCATCGACGCGCCGGAAGTGCACGTGATCGCGGAACTTATCGGCGGGACGGATGACGCGAGGCGTCACATCCTGCGGGCGATCGAGAATAGCAAGCCGGTCGTGACCGCGAACAAGGCGGTGCTCGCCGTTCACGGGGAGGAGATATTCGCCGCTGCGGAAAAGGCGGGTTGCCCGCTGGGTTTCGAGGCGTCCGTTGCGGGCGGCATTCCGATAGTCAGGAACCTGCGCGAGGCTTTCGCTGCGGACAAAATCGAGAGGCTCGCCGGTATCTTGAACGGTACGTGCAACTACATTCTCAGCCGCATGACGGAGATGGGAGCGGATTTCAGCGAAACGCTGGAGCGTGCGCAGGAACTCGGCTACGCGGAGGCCGACCCGGCTTTCGATATCGACGGCGTCGATGCGTCGCACAAGATAGCGATTCTGGCGAACCTGGCCTATGGAACGCCCGTGGATCTCGAGGATTACCACACCGAGGGGATTCGCAGCATCACGTCCGTCGACATCGATATCGCCAAGGAACTCGGCTACCGGATCAAGCTCATCGCCATGGCGCAGGAGAGGGAGGGGAAACTCGATATCCGCGTTCACCCGACGATGCTTCCCGATAGTCACCCGCTCTCGCAGGTGGGGGGGGTCTACAATGCAGTGGCCGTCTCGGGGGTGAATGCCGGGCCGCAGGTATTCATCGGCAAGGGCGCAGGTTCGGAAGCGACGGCCTCCGCCGTGGTGGGCGACATCATCGAAGTGGCGAGGTGGCTGAAGAACGGGGGCGATTCGCGGATCCCCGCCGCCGCTTTTTTGCCGGACCAGCGCGCTCGTCTCGACATCCTGCCCCCGCGGGAAATTTCGACGCGCTTCTACGTTCGCTTCGCGGCTTTGGACAAGCCTGGTGTATTGAGCCGCATCTCCGGTGTTTTCGGCGAACACGACATCAGCCTCGAAACCGTCGTCCAGAAGGGCCGCGCCGACGAGGATGGCTATGCCCGTCTGGTGTTGCTCACGCACAAGGCGACGGAAGAGAACATGCAAAACGCGCTCGGGGAGATTTCCCGCCTCGACGTGGTGCAGCCCGCTTACGCGCTCGTTCGCGTGGAATCAGACGGCATGGCTTTCATGTGACCGAGCAGACGAGAGCTCTTTTCGATGCGAAAAATCCTTGTGGTTCTCGCGCGCGGTTTCGCCGACAGGCCGATGGCGGACTTTGGAGGCGAAACCCCCCTGCAAAGAGCGCGAACGCCGATGCTGGATCGCATGGCGGGTTCGGGTTTTTCCGGCGCATGGTCACCTGCAGCCGA
>JAPOYD010000148.1:0-14974 GCA_026706735.1 Nitrospinota bacterium
CTATACTATGACTTTATCACCTTCAACCCCTCGGCCCTCAAGTGGATGGTCGACGAGGTGGGGGCCGATCGCGTCGTGTGCGGCACGGACTACCCCTACGACATGATGCAGGGGCGCGTCGTGGATTTCGTGGAGGGTGCAGGCCTCACCGAAGAGGCCCAGGAGAAAATCCTGCGCGAGACGCCCGCGAGGCTCATGAAGCTCTAGGACACACAGGTGATAAGCATGATGACGCATCTTGCGGAAAATCCTGCCGAATCTCGATGCGGCGACGCGGCAGGGCTGCGGGAATTTACAGTGGAGGCTCCCTGATGGGCTGGACGCTAGAGGAAATCCAGGAGAGGCATGAAATCACGGAAGAGTGGCTGGAGGTCTTCGGCGAGGTCCCCGACATAATGCCCGTCTTCGGGCCTGGGGATCTGCCTCTTTTCCGCGAATGCCTGCGAAAGAAAAGCAAGCAGCCGATCAAGGATTTTTTTGAAGCGAATGCCGACACGGAATTCTAGCAAAGGAGATATTCAGCAACGGCTATCCGTCAATCCGGACAAGATGATTCGCCGAAACCATTTCGAGCGGAGGAATCGACATGTACATCGCCACGAGTAACCTCATACTCCCCACCACCATCACGGGCTCCCTGCCCCGGCCGGCCTGGTTCCGCCAGAACATCGGGCGCAGGACGTTCCGCCAGGCGATGATCGACGCGGAATTCCGCGAGCAGTATCTCGACAACGTATCCTGCGTCATCCGGGATCAGGAGCGCGCGGGGCTCGACATCGTGACCGACGGGGACGCGCGCTTCGACACCAACGTGGGCGGGCGCGACTGGGTGGGCTACATCGTCGACAGGCTGAGCGGCTTCTCGGGCTATGAGACCTCGCGGGGTCACGCCACATGGGGCGGCTCCGTGCCCGGCGAGATCATGTACGAGGTGCTCGAGGCCAGGATGCTACCCAAGGTCACCTCGAAAGTCGGCGAAGGCCCCCTCGAATACGCCCAGATGTGGCGCTGCGCGCAGGCGATGACGGACAAGCCGCTCAAGTTCGGCTCCATCAGCGCTGATTGCGTGGAATCCATCATCTCGAACGAGTTCTATGACGACAGGCGCGAGCTCTGCCTCGATCTGTGCGAAATCATGCACGCGGAATTCCACCGCCTGGCGGACGCGGGCTGCCAGATCTTCCAGGTGGAAGAGCCCTGGGTGCACCGCTTCGATTTCCATGCCGAGGATTCGGAGATGTCGATGGAGTTCTACGTGGATGCGTTCAACAGGAGCGTGGCGGGCCTGAGGGACAAGCTGGAGCTCTGGTGCCACACCTGCTGGGGCAACCCGGCCCAGCAGCGGTTCTACGAGTCATCCAAGAGCTACGCGCCCGCGCTCGAATACATGAACGAGCTTGACGTGGACGTGCTCACCTTCGAGTGCGCGAGCACGGGCGGGATGGACCTGGACGAGATCGGAAAGCGCATCACCAAGCCCAAGGTGGCCATCGGCGTCATCAACCACCGCGGACTCCAGGTGGAGCGCCCCGCAGAGGTAGCCGCCCTCATCCGAAAGGCCTTGGAGACGATCCCCGCCGAGCGGCTTTGCATCTCGACCGACTGCGGCTTCGGGCGCGAGGGCATGAGCCGCCGCCACGCGTTCTACAAGATGGTGGCCCTCGCGCGCGGGACGAACATCGTGAAGAAGGAACTCGGCCTGCCGGAGACCTACATCCCCGCGAGCGACGGCGCGTTCACGCTGAGTGACGAGGATTAGGGGGCGGAATCGCCCTCCCGCGCTTCCGCCACGCCGAGTGCCGCGCGGAGGTCGTCTCCGCCGATGGTCTCCTGCTCGAGAAGGCGCGCGGTGAGGGCTTCGAGGTCGTCGCGCCGCTCGGTCAAAATCTCCGTCGCGCGCGCATAGGCGCCGTCCAGTATCTTCTCCACCTCCTCGTCCACCTCGCGCTGGGTCGCCTCGCTGATGTCCAGATGCCCGGATGCGCCGTTCCCCCCGCCCAGGAACAAGGAGCGCGGCGTCCCTGCCATCGCGTGGGGGCCGAAGCGCTCGCTCATGCCGTATTCGGTCACCATGGAGCGCGCCATGTCGGTCGCGCGCTGCAGATCGTTCTGCGCCCCCGTGGAGACTTCCCCGAACACCACCTCTTCCGCCGCGCGGCCCGCCAGGAGCACGGCGATCCTGTCCTCAAGTTCCTTTTTCGAGAGCAGGTAGCGATCCTCGGTGGGGCGCTGCAGGGTGTAGCCTAGGGCGGCGAGGCCCCTCGGGATGATGGAGACCTTCTGCACCGGGTCCGCCGTGCCGACGAGTTCGGCCACCATGGCGTGGCCGAGTTCGTGGTAGGCCACGCGGCGGCGCTCCTCGTTCGTCATGACGCGCGAGCGCTTCTCCAGACCCGCCGCCACGCGTTCGAAGGCCTCTTCGAAGTCAGCCATCATCACCGCGTCGCGGTCGTGGCGCGCCGCGAGCAGCGCCGCCTCGTTCGCGAGGTTGGCGAGGTCGGCCCCCGAGAGGCCGGGCGTCATCTCCGCGAGCCGCTCGACGTTCACGTCCCCGCCCAGCACGAGCACCTTCGTGTGCACTTCGAGGATATGCCTCCTGCCGCTCAGGTCCGGCTTGTCGACGAGCACCTGCCTGTCGAAGCGCCCCGGACGCAGGAGGGCGGGGTCCAAAATCTCGGGGCGGTTCGTCGCCGCCATGATGATGACCCCCTTTCGGGTGTCGAAGCCGTCCATCTCGACCAGGAGCTGGTTCAGCGTCTGCTCGCGCTCATCGTGCCCGCCCGCGATGTTCCCCACGCCGCGCGCCTTGCCGAGCGCGTCCAGCTCGTCCACGAAGACGATGCAGGGGGCCTTCTCCATCGCCTGTTCGAACAGGTCGCGCACGCGCGCCGCCCCCAGCCCCACGAACATCTCGACGAACTCCGAACCGCTGATGCTGAAGAAAAAGACCCCCGCCTCTCCCGCCACGGCCTTCGCCATGAGCGTCTTCCCGCAGCCGGGAGGCCCCACCAGCAGGACCCCGCGCGGAATCTTGCCGCCCAGGCGCAGGTAGCGGTCGGGGTTCTTGAGGTAATCCACCACCTCGGCGAGTTCCGCCTTGGCCTCATCCACACCCGCGACGTCTTCGAAGCGCACCCCCACTTCCTTTTCCGCAAAGATCTTCGCCTTGTTCTTGCCGAAGGCCATCACTCCCTGGCCTGGCCCCATGCGGCGCAGCACGAAGGCGTAGATGGCGAAGAGAATCGCCAGCGGCAGCACCCAGCTCGTGAACACCTGCACCAGCCAGGGCGGCTCGAACTGGCCCTGGAAGGTGACGCCCGCGCCCTCCAGCAGCTTGATGAGCTCCGGATCCGCCACCTTCGCGGTCTCGAAGAACCGCTGCCCCCCGTTCGCGTCGCGACGTTTCAAGACGCCCTGCAAGCGGTCGCCGCGGATGTCGACGCGCTCCACGTCGCCTTCTTTCAGCATGGCGCGGAACTCGTTGTAGGGGATGCGCTGGTAGCGCGCGCCCTGGAAGAAGAGCGTGTGGATCAGGGACATGATGATGAAGATGAAGAGAAAATAACCGATGGAAAACTGCGTTTTCTTGTTCATCGTCCCCTCCTTGGGGGAGGAAAGCGGCTGGATCGTTCATCCGGTGGCTGCGCGGCGCGAGACTTGGGGACCCACGGCCCGAGCATATCAGATTCACGGGGCCGCGTGAATTTGGGGGGAAGGGGGGGGATGACCCTTGCTTATCACGCCTCGTTCGTCTTTAATGGGGAAACGATTTATCCACCCTCATATCTGGAGCGATTATGCGAGTATCGGATGAGTTCGACAGGCCGCCGGGCCCGCTGTTCGGGCTTTGGAGCACGTTCTACATCGACAAGGTGGCGTTCGCGAAGCGGATGCTCATGGGCTACCGCAAACAGCGCAAGGAGGCGTTTCGCGACACGCTGAAACCGGGCGATCCGATGCCCGACGTCAAGCTCAAGACCACAGACGACGCCGCGTTCGACCTCTCCGACTTCTTCGGCAAGAAGAACATCGTGGTCGAGTTCGGGGCCATCACGTGACCCCCCTACCGCCGGCAGGTGGCCGGCGTCGAGAGCCTGCAGGAAAAGTACGAGGGTGAGGACGTGGTCTTCTTCGTCGTCTACTCCAAGGAACCCCATGCCGGGGAGACGAGCCACTTCAAGAAGTACGCGCAGCACACCTCCTATGAGCACAAGAAGCAATACGCCCAGGAGCTCGTAGAGGAGTTCGGGATGAAGGTGCCGGTCCTCATCGACGACTTGGACGAGAGCGTCGTGCACGCCTTCGGCCGCATGCCGAACATGACGTTCATCGTCGATAAGGAAGGCAAGATCGCCTACAAGTCCGACTGGATGGAGGCCGATCGCGTCGAGGAGTTGCTCGATGAACTGCTCGCCGAGCAGAAGGCCGAGGCGGCGGCTTCCGCCTAGGAAAAACCGGAGGATCGAATCCCCCGAGCGGTGATGAACAAGACATTGCTTGGATTTGCGGGCGGCCGCACGAAGGGCCGCCCTTTCCGATCGCATCATGAGGACCGCGTAACCGCATGAGCACCGAATACGCATGGTTTCTGCCGACGGGAAGATACGGCGACGGGCACACCATCAACGCCAGGACGCCCGAGCGTCCCCCGACGGTGGAATACATGAGCGAAGTCGCGCGCGCGGCGGAAGATGCGGGCTTTGTGAACCTGCTCGTGCCGACGGGCTCTCATTGCCTCGACGCCTGGATGATCACCCTGGCCGTCGCGGGGCGCACGGATCGCATCAAGTTCTGCGTGGCCTTCCGGCCCGGACTCGCCAGCCCCGTGCTCACCGCCCAGCAGGCGAACACCTATGACGCCGTAACGGGCGGGCGGCTCACGGTGAACGTGGTGACGGGCTCCACGCCGGTGGATCAGAAACGATACGGCGATCACCTCGCCCACGCGGAGCGCTACGCGCGGACGGAGGAGTTCCTGGACGTCGTGAAGGCGCTCTGGACGAGCGATGAGCCGGTGAGCTATTCGGGGGAGTATTACCGGATCGAGAACGCCACCCTCTACGCCAAGCCGGTATCCAAGCCCCATCCCACGATATTCCTGGGCGGAAGCTCCGAAGCCGGCCGCCGCGTGGGCGCGAAACACGCCGACGTGCACATGATGTGGGCGGTGGCGCCCGAACAGGTCGCCGAGGACGCCGCGGACATGCGCCGACGCGCGGAGGAAATCGGCCGCGGCGATCTGCGCTTCGGCTTGCGCCTTCACGTGATGTGCCGCGAGACCAAAAAAGAAGCCCGCCGCGCGGCGGAGGCGCTGCTTGAGGAGAGCGCGCTCGAGAACACGAGGATGTGGGCCGACCAGCGAAATCGCTCCGAGAGCGAGGGCCAGCGCCGCATGAACGAGCTATACGAGGGCGGCTCCCCCTGGCTCACCGATACCCTCTGGATGGGCGTGAACAAGGTGCGCTCGGGCGCGGCCGCCATGCTGGTCGGCACGCCGGAGATGCTGGCCGCGGCGCTCAGGGAATACGTGGACCTGGGCGTCCGCAACTTCATCCTCTCGGGCTGGCCGCATCTGGAGGAAGCCGAGATTTTCGGGCGCGAGGTCATGCCGCTCCTGGAAGACACGAACCCGGCGCGGCTCGAATACGCAGATAGCAGCCGCGCGCCCTCCCCCCTCACGAGGTAAGGACAAATCATGAACTACCGCGTCTTCGATGCCCGCGAGATAGACCACTCGCAGATTTACCGTCTCCTCATCGGCTCCGTCGTCCCCCGGCCCATCGCCTGGGTGAGCACGATAAGCGAGGCCGGCGTTCCGAACCTCGCCCCTTTCAGTTTCTTCACCATGGTGTCGCACCAGCCGCCGATGGCGTCGATCTCCGTCGGTGAGCGCGAGCACAAGCCCAAGGACACCGCGCGCAACATCCTGGACACCAAGGGCTACGTCATCCACACGGTGGTGAACGGCTGGGAGGAGGCGATGAACGTCTGCGCGGGCAACTATGCGCCCGATGAGAGCGAGTTCGAGGCGGCGGGCCTCGATATGGTCCCCGCGGACCTGGTGGACGCGCCGCGCATCAAGGACGCCCCGGTGGCGATGGAGTGCCGCTTCGAGCGCATGATTCCCTTCGGCAAGGAGTGGGTGACGCACCTCGTCATCGGGGAGGTGCTGCGCTGGCACGTGCGCGAGGATCTGATACTCACCGATGAGGAGAAGGCATACATCGACCCGGCGAAGCTCCAGCCCGTGGGCAGGCTGGGCGGCCCCCGGTACTGCCGCACACAGGACATCTTCGAGATGCAGGCCCCCTACATCATGCCCGACAGGGTGCACCCCAACGACCCCGCGCAGAACGACGTCCAGGCGCTCAAGAAGGGTTCCTGAGCGCGGAGCGGCGGAGAAGGGGTTGTTGAAAAACCTCCCTTGGCAAGGGGGTGATTCGGTAGGGGACGCATATATGCGACCCGGCCTTTTCTTCCGATCATGGGACGCATATATGCGTCCCCTACACACCCCCTCGAATAACGACCGTGCCCGCCCGTCCATCGTATTCACCCCGACATCGGACAGGCACGGAGGCCTGTCCCTACGAACCCTCCCTCCCCGGTCGGGTTCGACCCCCACCCCCCCTCCTCAGGGGAGCTTTTTCAACACCTCCCTTGCGCGGTGGTTTCGCGCCCTAGTATCATCTCGCCGGAATCTTGAGGAAAACTTCCCGCATTTGCCGAAACCATGAGGAGAGGAAGATGAGAAAAACCATTCTGGCCACACTGGCTTTAAGCCTTTGCCTCGCCCTGGGCGTCGGCGTGAATACGGCCCGCGCGATGGACGACGCCGTATCGAAACACATGGTCGCGCAGGCGAAGCTGACGGCGCACTTCATCGCCGCAGCCGTCAAGGCGGGCATGAGCAAAAAAGAGATCAACGCCGCTCTCGCCAAGGTGGCGAAAGAATCCGCGATCTCGGAATTCTGGGTCAGCGACGAGAAGGGCCGCATAGAGTTCACCAACATTCCGGGAACGAGCTTCCGCTTCCCGACCGATCCCAAAGCCAAGTCGCAGGCGGCGCCCTTCGCCGCGCTCCTGAGTGGCGCCAAGAAGGTCGTCGTCCAGGGCTTTCAGCCGCGCGAGTTCGACAACAAGCCCTTCAAATACGTGGGCGTCGCGGGCGTGGACAAGGCCCGCATCGTGCAGGTCGGCGTGGCGGGGGGGAAATAGAATCTCTGAATGGGGTTGTTGAAAAAGTATTGATGAATAAGGATTGGACGCGACCGATGAAAGAACAAGATTCACTCCCCCCTTGAGGGGGAGTCGATGAAGCCGAGCGTTTATTGCGAAGGCTGAATCGGTGGGGGGATGATTCTCTCTAAAATAAAAGCTCCCCCCACCAGTTCGCTTTCGGGCTTGCGCCCTTACCTCACTGACTCCCCCTCAAGGGGGGAGTGAATTACTCTCTCGCTGGACTGCAAAAACTCTCAAGGGGAAGTCATTTCATAAGCGTATGGCGATTGAGAAATCCATTCTCTGTTTTTGGGGACTTCTCCAACACCCCCGAATCCGCCGCCCGGTTGAGCATTGAATGATGAACGAGTTGAACAACGAACTTATCGAACAGATGGCGGCGGAAGCCCTCGACGTCGCGAGCGTCGATAGCGACCCCATGGCGCAGTTCCGCCGCTGGTACGCGCAGGCGAGGAGCGCCGGCATCCCGCGCGAAGACGCGATGACGCTCGCCACCGTGGGGCCGGACGGCGTGCCCACGGCCCGCATCGTACTCTACAAGGACCTCGCGGACCTCGGCTACGCCGAACCCGACTTCCCCTTCTTCACGAACTATGAGAGCGACAAGGCCGAGCAGCTTGCGCGCGACGCGAGAGCCGCCCTCGTCTTCCACTGGAAGCCCCCCGCCCGGCAGGTGCGCGTAGAGGGCGTCGTGGAAAAACTGCCCGAAGAGTTTTCTGACGCCTATTTCGCCACCCGCCCGCGCGCAAGCCAGATAGGCGCGTGGGCGTCGCCCCAGAGCCGCGTGGTCCCCTCCCGCGCCTATCTCGAAGCGAAAGAACGCGCCCTGGAAGCCGAATACGCGGGCCGAGACGTGCCGCGTCCCCCCCACTGGGGCGGCTACGTCCTGAAACCCCGCTGCATCGAGTTCTGGCAGCATCGCGACAGCCGCCTCCACGACCGCGTGCGCTACACGCTGGAAGATAACGGCGCGTGGCGGGTGGAGAGGCTTGGGCCGTAGAACCCAGCGAATTAACACGAAAGGAAAACCACGCTATGTCCATGAAGAACCCGCCCCATCCGGGGCCTTCCGTCGCCCAAGACTGCCTGGAGCCGTTGGGTTTGAGCGTAACCGAAGCCGCGCGGAAGCTCGGCGTAAGCCGCAAGCAGCTATCGAGCCTCGTCAACTGCCGTTCGGGCATCTCGCCCGAGATGGCGATCCGCCTGGACAAGGCCTTCGGCGGGGGAGCCGAGGTGTGGTACCGCCTCCAGACGGCCTACGACTTCGCGCAGGCGATGAAGCGCGCCAATGAGATCGAGGTCGAGCGGGTGGGGTAAGTGGCTGAAAAATGCCGTCTTGAATCCACGATGCGGGTATCGTAGGCTGTGAACGCCACGGCGGAAGCAGCGTTTGACTACCGAGTCGGAGAAGTGAGGATATGACCGACCCTTACGCGCAAAATTCTCTCGAACTCGAAGTGAAGAATTTCGGGCCGATAGCAGAGGCCAAAATCGATCTGCGCCCCTTCACCGTGTTCGTGGGACCGAGCAACACCGGCAAATCCTATCTGGCGATCCTGATATATGCGCTGCACCAGTTATTCAGCGGGGGCACAAGATTCAATTACGCTCCACGTGCATTTCTCGACAGAATGATTTGGGACAAGCAACTGTCTCAAAAAGATTGGGATTCCCTCAATGAATGGCTCAACGATACACTTGAAAACATGAGAGAGCCTCCCTATAAAAAGAACGCTCTTTTGTCTGGTCCTGCCGAGGATTTGATTCGTTCCGCTTTTTCCCGATTTGACGCTAAAGGAGACGTTCTCGGCAACGGAATCAGCAGATGCTTCGGCATCGACGGGACGAGAGTATTGATCCGCAAGAGCAGTCAAGGAGGAGCAAAGGTCGTTTTGAGAAGGCGCATATTGGAGGATGCAAATCCTTTTTTGCAAAAGTTGAAGATTGGCGTCCGTAAAACCGCGCTTAAGACGACGATTCCCGAAAAGATTCCTGACCTACTCAATTTGGCATATATAGCTGGCGATCTTGTCGATTTGGTTCGTCCCAAAAAGGGGACCAGATCGGAAAGTGAGCTACTAGCGGCCAATACTTTCATTGGATCTTTGGCCGGCAGTATTTTCCCTTCTCTCGTAGCTCCCCTGCATTTGCCAGCATTTTATCTTCCTGCCGACCGTACGGGCATCATGCACTCGCACATGGCGGTCACCAGCGCCTTGATCCGCAACGCTCCCATGGCGGGTCTTCGCCAAGACACTTCACCTCCTTTGTTTTCCGGTGTATTGGCGGATTTTCTGGAACATCTGATCAACCTTGGCGGCCAAACACAACAAAGCCACTGGTCACGCCGGACGAATGATCTAGGCGGTCAGATCGAAAAATCTGTTCTCGACGGGACAGTTCATATCCAGAGAACCGAAACCGGCTACCCAATCTTCACCTACCACCAGCAGGAATGGAAGGACGACCTGCCTTTAACTAACGCTTCTTCTATGGTGTCTGAACTCGCGCCTGTAGTGTTATATCTGAGATATTTGATCGAACCTGAAAATGTTCTAATCATCGAGGAACCGGAATCGCACCTGCACCCGGCAAAGCAGGTCGAGTTCACACGCCAACTTGCGGCGCTCGTGCGCGCTGGCGTTCGGGTGATCATCACGACGCACAGCGAGTGGGTGCTCGAGGAACTCGCCAACATCGTGCGGCTGTCCGGTCTGTCCAAAGCCGAGAGAAAGGGGATAGCAGGCGGGGACGTCGCCCTGCAGCCCGAAGAGGTCGGGGCATGGCTTTTCCAGCCCAAGAACCGCCCCAGAGGTTCGGTAGTCAAGGAAATCCCGCTCGACGATGATTCGGGCCTTTTCCCGTCCGGTTTCGATGAGGTCGCCGTCGCGCTCCACAACAACTGGGCCGAGATATCCAGTCGAGGTGGCGCGAGCGGGTGACGGAATTACTGGATGCTGTTCGTGCGAAAGTTTCCCCCGATTGCCTCACACAAAGATGCAGAAGGCCCGGGTGCGGCATATCCCTGAAAGGCGCACCGCAGCAGCGCGTAATTATCGACTTCGACAAACCGGACTCGCCACTCGGCGAGCGTGACACCCGTTGCGACTTCCTGTTCGTCGCAGATGACAGCAACGGCCCCGGCTGGGTCGCGCCACTGGAATTGAAAGGTGGCAGGGTAGATGTCAGCGAAGCCATTGAACAGCTTCAAGCGGGAGCTCGCGTAGCGGAAGCGCTTGTTTCGCAAGACTTGAAGGTCAACTTCCGCCCCGTTTTAGCCAGTGGAAACATACCTAAAGCAGAAAGAACCGCATTAAAGCGGACGATAAGTTTTCATGGAAATTCCACGCCAGTCCGCCGTATCCGTTGCGGCGCTCCATTGACTCAAGGGCTGCGCCAATAAAACCAGGGACAGCAAACGGGAAAACCGCTTTCGCACCCCCTACACCCTAATCCCCTGAATCCCCCATGAGGTGTCCTTGGCCGTCACGAAGACGTAGTCCTCATCGCCCAGGATTTCGACCGAGTGGACGACGTCGGCCGGCATGTGGACGATGTCGCCCGAGGTGACAGTTTCGGTCTCGCCGCCGATGGTCGCGCGCGCAGCACCCGATAATACGATGGCGAACTGCTCGTTGGGATGGGAATGCGGCTCGGCCACCCCGCCCGGCGGGATGCGCATTTTCCCGAAAATGATTCGCTCGCCCGTCACCCAGACGCCCTCGGTGGGACTGTAGGCCTCGCCCGCCAGGCCCTTTTCCATGGCTTCCGTGTCATAGAAGTAGGGAACGTGCTCCGCCGTCTGCTTCATCTCCGTGGGCGTGCCCTCGATGGTGGTGGCGGTGTCTTTCGCCACGATGAACTCGTAATCCGTATCGCCCAGTATCTCTGCTTCGTGCACGGCGTTCGCGGGCCGGTAGGCGATGTGGCCGGGCGTCAGCACATGCACGTCGCCCTCGATGTTCAGGCGGGAGTTGCCGGCGAGACAGTAGCCGAACTGCTCGTTCGCGTGGGCGTGGGCGCTCGAGCGCGTGCCGGCGGGCATCCGCATCTTGCCGAAGATGAGCCGCTCGCCCGTCACCCACGCGCCCGCCGCCGAGCTGTAGGCTGCGCCTGCGAGGTTTTTTTCCATCTCGTCCGTCTTGTAGAAATACGTCATCACTTCGTCCTTTCCCTTGAATGAACATTCGCAAAGCGCCGACTATCGCCCATCCACGCGGTGCGGGCAAGGTCGGCGAGCCTTGTAGGGGTCGTCCGCGAACGATCTCTAAGGGGTGGACGAGTCTCAAAAAATAATGGTTGATTTTAGAAAGCGAGGGGTTCTCTCCAGCTTCCAATGATGGAAGACGGAGTAATCGGGGAGGTCGCTTTTTGGGATCTTGTTCGTTAAAAACTTCCGAGAATGGGCGCAGTCTAAAATAGATAGTGGCAAAGAACCTCCTTGGGCATGATACCAATCCATGCGTCTTGTTAATTTAATCGACATTATTACTGCATCTATGGATGCGACAACTAACTTGGAAGATTTACCGCAATCGAAGGGCCCTTTGGGTAAACATCTCCAATTAGTGGACGACACTTATCAGACAGATAACTCTCAACTCCATCCAGTTGTGCCGCCGATACGAATGCCCATGTAACACGAAGCTTCTTATTCTCGTAAGCAGTAATTCTTTTGTCTTTTCTGTGAGATGCTAGACGTTTTCTGATATTTCCTTGTCCTACATAAACATATTGACCGGGACTTCCTTCGTGCCAAATGATGTAAACTCCATCTCCTTGTTTGATGGAAGACAAGTCTAATGTCATCAGATTGCACCAGTGTTCACCACCATTACTGCAAGTGTTCCATTTTACACGAACCAATTTTTCTTTCTCCTGTATTTAATGTTTCCACTCATCATTCGTTTCGGGATAATCAAGTTCAAGTTGCTCTTCGACTTTCTTGTATGCTCTTTTTAGGTTGGCCATAAATCTATCCCAATTTGGAGAAACCCTCATTATGGCGATAACACCTGCTAAATGTTCCCTGAGTTTAATGTATCCCCAATTTCGAGTGAGATATTGATGGTGTTTTGCTTTACGATATCCTTTCTCGGTCTTTGGATTTATCTTTTTCAGTTCATCAAGAACGCCTGGAGCCAGTCGGTCGTAAACAATATCGTTCGTGTAGTTACCTATAAACGGAGAACGCTTGTGTCCTACTGGGCCTTGCCATCCCTTCAGCCTATAAATTTGCTGGTAAAATTCATCAGGAAAAGTTTTGGCCCACGCACTCAATTCCTTCGTTAGGTACTTGTCAAGAATTTCAGCTAGAGCACGTTCCGATCTAATGCGATGGTATCCAGTAAATTCATCAACAAGAACATCCATAGCGAATTTAGGCAGACTTTTAAGTAACGCTTCGCATCTTTTGGCTATATGCTCTTGTTGTTTTTGAAGAACTCCAGCTCTCCATGCTTCCACAACTACGTTGCAAAGGTCTGGAAGAATCTCTGCCTCATAACCATAAGCCGTTCTGCCGCCTCCCAATGGCTGGAATTCAATCGGTGCAGTAATGCGCGCCATTAAGTCGTTGATTTCTATGCCTTTTTTTTCAATTGACCTCAAAAATCCTGCCATTCGATGCGCGCCGCTTGTTGTTGCCCCACTTGCGCTCATTCCAATTCCGGTTTGAAGCCCTCTTTGGCTTAAAACCCGAATTTCACCCTCTAAAACATAACAATCGATTTCCAGCCCTATTTTTTCGATGAGAAAAGGTTTATCTGGACCACCCGCAATGACTTTCAATGGTTGTTTTTCGTTCATACCCAAAGTCCTCTCGTGATGTTGAGATTGAACGCATAGTGCGGAGCGTGTTCGCGTAGGTTGTATCGGTAGCAGAATTCATCGACATAGCGTTGTAAGTGCTTGCGGCTCACGCTATGAAACGAGCCGAACATGCCGCGCTTCAAGAGTGCCCAGAATCCCTCAATGATGTTTGTGTGAACGTCGCCATCCACATACCACTCATCATGCTTGATAACTCTGTGGGGCAGAACCTTCTCCATCCCCATATAGCCCCTATATTCATCCGTGATGAGTTCTGGTTCGTGCGTCTTGATGCGCTCACGAACAAAGGCTCTCATGTGCCGACCTTTCATGCTTTCTTTATTCATAGCTTTGGCCGTAATGTTGCCGCCGCGTTCCACGGCCCCAACCACTGGCGTTTTATCTGTGCCTCTCCCGCGCTTGTTCGGCTTGTTATCATCGTCTTTGCGGTGGTTACCCTTTCGGGGTTTTCCGCCAACATAGGTTTCATCCATTTCAACCACGCCGGTAAGCAATTCCCGTTGCCCCGCCTGCGTCATGGCCTTGCGAATCTGTATTGAAATTCGCCATGCTGTGTTTTTATTCACATGAAGATCACGGGAAAGCTGGAGAGCCGATATTCCTTTCTTCGCATTCAATATTAGATTGATTGCGAGAAACCATTTTTGGAGAGGTAGATGCGTATGATGAAAAATCGTGCCGACTGTAACACTGAAAGAAGTCTTGCAATCATAGCAACGCCACCTCTTGCGGTGAGGCGCGGTTTTGATTGATGCGCAATATGGACAATGAACCATATCGCCCCAGCGCACTTTCTCAAGGTGTTTGATGCAGGATTCTTGGGTGGGAAATTCTTCAAAAACCTGTACAATGTCCACAGCTTCTCTCCTCGGTTGGTAATGCTTAATCCCATTGACAAGATTAAGTATAACACCGACCGAGGGGAGGTGCAAGTAATATTAAGGTCTTAATCTAGGAAATTCCGAATCTTTTTTGCCGAATAGCTCGCGATTTATTCGTTGAAAATATCAATCTGCTTATTATGGCTAGAAAGGTTCAATGACTGGCCTTCCTTAATGGCATTGTAAATTTCAACAAGCTCTTGGGAACTCATGCCTTTCCCCAAAAATCTAAATGCAGACGTAGCTACATATTCAATCTCAATATCACACGCGTACCAACTTCTTCTCTCAGCTTCTGCTACGAAACCAGTGGTATTTGACCCCGCAAAAATATCCACAACAATATCCCCTGGATCAGTAAGGAAGCGTATAAAAAACTCAGGTAGCTTGGTCGGAAATCTTGCAGGATGACCCTTAACACCAATTTCTTTACATCCAGATAAGTAATTACCATTAGATTCGGAATTAGGGATTTGCAAGAGATTGGATGGAATAGCTCCTTTATTCGCTTTTCCAAAGCTCTTACCAATATCATGGCCCGAAGGTCTTTTTTGGGGATTATAAAATTTATCTGGGGCTTTCAGTAGTTTTTTCATCCTATCACTGTATTCGGTCAATACTTTAGATACGTCTGCTTTTGGATATTCAGTTTTACTAAACCACCAAACCGTATTTACTGAATCTTTTACCCTTATCTTTCTTTTATTCACCCATTCTATTGGACTCGGCAATTTTGATGGATTGAACCAATAGAAATCCTCTGCCAGAAAAAATCCTAGGTCATCACAAAAATGAATTGGAATGCGGAAGTTATAAAGACTCCTTGAAGGCACTCCCTTTTGATATGCACCCCCAAGATCAAGAACAAAACTACCGTCCGGTGCTAATTTTTTTAGAACACTCTTTGCAAATTCCGACAACCATTCGATGTATTCATGTTGTTCTTTGTTTCCATATTCTTTTTTCCTTAGCAGCGCAAAAGGCGGACTTGTCATTACCAAAGCAACACTGTTATCTGG
>JAPOYD010000148.1:14984-15290 GCA_026706735.1 Nitrospinota bacterium
AACTCTAGTGAATCACCACAAAACGCACTTCCCAAATCAGTTCTATAAGCTGGTTTCATTGATAGGCTTGGGAATTTTTTCATTAGCAATCCGGCTCGGGGCGTAAATTGCTACTTATTGTCTGTAGACACATAGTCATCAACAATCAAATTATAACGCGATGCCAGCCAACAAATCTACCTACAATGCCAGAAAGCTTTTTGCCACTAGGCTCAAAAAGTTTCGAGTACAAAAAAACCTTTCACAAGAAGAACTCGCTGATATCGCGGGATTGCATAGGACTTATGTTGGTTCCGTAGAACGTGG
>JAPOYD010000077.1 GCA_026706735.1 Nitrospinota bacterium
CTTTCGTATGTCCGTCGACCTTGACGTCCCGGAACACCTTCTCGATGACGCCCGTCTCGTCGATGATGTAGGTGGTTCGGAAGATGCCGTTGAACTTCTCGCCGAACAGCGTCTTCTCGCCATACGCCCCGTATTTGGATGAGATGAGGCCGTCGGGGTCCGCCAGCAGGGTGAAGTCGAGCTCCAACTGTTCCGAGAACTTCTTGTGGCTGACCTCGTTGTCCGGGCTCACGCCGATCACGGTCGCGTTTTTCTTGTGGATCTTCTGCAGTTGCTTGTTGAAGTCCCGCGCCTCCGCCGTGCATCCGGGCGTGTTGTCCTTGGGATAGAAGTACAACACGACCTTCTGGCCCTTGTATTTCGAGAGCCGGTGCACCTTGCCGTTTTCATCCCTCAAGGCGAAGGCGGGGGCTCTCGCTCCTTCTTTTAGCGCTGCCATTTCGCCCCCCTGTCGTTGCAGTCCTAGAGTTCAATAAAACCACGCGTCTTGAGCCGCGTCTTGAGCCGCATGTTTGAGATAAAGCAGGAGTAATCGACGTTCGGATGATTATAATGCCACAGATGAGAAGAGACTTCAAGCGCGGCCAGAGTAAGGTAGCGTCCTTGTTTGAATTTTTCTTCTTCTACGCTCCCGGATTCTTCTACCCAAGTTTCTACACATCAACCAGTGCCATAATATCTTCCAACTAACACGCCCAATCTGTGAGCCCAGTTTCCATTGCCGGTGTCACATGTAAGGTCTTGTAAACTGTTTTTTCGCTATGCAGAAACTTTAAATTTCATCGAATGGGTCCCGTATCACGTGGACGTTGCGTGCATGCTAATCTTCGGAGAACATTCCGCGAAGAAAATATCCGCTTTGGTATCAGTTTAGACGAAATGGGTCCTTCTCATTGTTCACGCTGGGCTCCAGAGAGATTGACTGCCGCCAGCGAGCAACATCGCTACCGGGCAATCCGGGAACGGCCTTGAGAACGGCGTCATCAAGAGCATGACGGATCGGGTCAGCGTGTATTTCCGGGAGGGGCCGCAACTCATCGACCGAGTATTGCTCGTATATCGCCGACAACAACGCAATGTCGCAGTGGCTTGGGCGTGGAACCGGAAGCGACCGTAAACCTTTAAGAGAAAAATTCGGGTAGGTAAGGTTTTTCTGGCGTGAGTTTAAGAAAGCCACAATGCCGAAGGTGGAGTTCAGCCAAACGCACCAAGCTTTACAAAGTTGTTCCTTGTTATCGCCAGCCGGAGACACTGGAATGAATGCGGACCCCAAAACCGGCTCAATCGAGAACACAGCTGGTGTCTGCGTTAGGTTCAGTCTCATACGATTAGCAAGTAGCAGATAGCTCCGCTTCCGCCATAAGTGTTGAGCATAATCGTGCATGCCCTTCTTAGCGACCAGAAACTCATCCGGTCCAGTTCGCATTGTGGTTTGACGTTCGGACTTATGCGCCCAGAGTGCACGCATGTCCGGACTTTGACGATTAGCAGCTTTATTGAACGCATCTCGTATTCGTTGTCCTCCTGGCTCGACAGCGGCGAGTTCACCGATGGCTGTTATTCCTGGAATATCGAACAATAGGTCATAGGCGTCTGCAAGGCTTTGATCGTAGAAACATGCGGCGTTCCAGGGTCGATCTCTTAGCTGTTCCAAGGATCTCCAAGCTATGGTGCCGTAATTTGCCAGGAGACTGTAATCGCCGTAGCGTGCCTGCCGGATCGCTTCTGCGAGGAAGTGAGCTTCGCTTGCACTTGCGGGGTTTTCTGCAAGGGAGACAAAAGCAGTCGGTTTCCCTCGGCTTTCCGGCGTCGGGCGGCGTGCAACAATTAGGGATTCATGAATATCCGTGTTTTCAGAGAAATAAATTCGGCGGTTGTCGTGGCTGGTGACGACCAACTCAAGGTGAAATCGTTCCGGATCTGTGAGAAGGTTTCTTTCACCTTTTCCACCCGCACCCGTGCATGCTGTGAATGGTACGACTATTGCCAATGTTCCTTGTTCCCGAAGCAAAATATCGGCGATAGGAGAGAAGAAGGTGCGTATCGCGGCTTGATCAATGGCGTTTCGGTGAGCTTTATCTGGAGTTTTTTCAGCGAGGTATATTTCATGTTGTTGAACTTCTCTGCGGACTTCTGGTGGCAAGTGGCGGTTACGGATATCATTTCTGGTAAAAGGCGGATTCATGATTACAAGGTCACACAATCCTTCGACACTGGGTGAATCTTCTTGATAACCCGACGCGGTTGTTCGCTTCTGGCTGGTGTCAGGTGCTAAACCCGGGAGGTATCCGGCATTATTTGCCAGAATATCGAGCGATCCTGCGCGTACGTCTCCGTTAGCATTTATACCGTGTTGCATGTTGTAGAGATTCATCTTGTTGTAGTCGATCTTTGGCGCGCTGAGAGTAAGCATTGAAGCGGCTAGATGAATCGCGTGCCGGTTAATGTCGAACCCATGGAGAACATCCTCGATCAGACTGAGGTGGAGGGCCGATAGATCATCGTCATCGCCACCGGCCGAACGATACCGCTCCTCGATTGTGCGGGCGGCAGCCATGAGGAGCGTGCCTGTGCCACACGCTGGATCGCAGACCTTGAGGTTTATCAGCCTGTCGGCATTTGTCCAACTATCTTCTACTAAGGACCAATCAGGTGGCATCGCAAGTTCAGCCAGCAAGACAGCGGCTGCCGTGCTAGTATAGAATGATCCATCATATCGCGCAGTCTCCAATAGTCCATGATAGAGTGGCCCGGCATGATCGAGTTGCAGTCCACGAATGCGCGGCGCGCAATCTAGAACGGCCTCTATCAAGATTTCAAGTAAATTGTCGGTATGATGATCGGTTGGAAGCTTATGGAGCACTGCCAAGGCGGGATCGACGACAGGCGCATAGTCCACATCGCGAATTCGCTGCCAATTGTCGAGCAGGGCCTTTTGCTTATTCGGGACAGTTCGAACAGCTAGAAGCGTGTCCAGACCAGATATATGTATACCTTCACTTTGCATACGATTTTGTAACAGCGCCATGTTAGCAACAATCAGACAGGCGATTCGCGCGGGGCGCGGGTCTATGCCGCTCTTTGTGAGGGCCCATGGTAATTCCAGAGTTTCAGCCAAATCCTGACCGGTTGCCATGTTAATCTGTTCGCTGGCAGTGATAATGGCGCGCTGGAGGATGTCCGTGACGGCATAGGTTTCGTTCGCGCCGATGTCATCGGCCAGAATTGCCAGAGCGGACAGACGACCTTTTCGCCAGTGCCCAATTGTGCCGCCTCGATTCACCCGGACCATCAGGAGATCATCTGCGTCTTCAATTAGTTGCCGTGGTGTCAATGGCCTGTCTTCACTTATTTCTTCGGGATAGCAGAGAGCAATCGCGTTCCAGCATTCGGCCTGCTTCAGCCAACGCTGTGCATCTTTGACGGCTGCTTGCCGCTGAGTCTTGCTCTGTCCTATCTTGCATTCAAGCGCCGTGAAATACCGATCACCGTGTAGACGCCGAATCTGGACGTCGCAACGCTTCGCGCCAGACGTTACGCGTGTTTGCTCCGGCGAGGTATGAAGATCATGTGCCGAAAGCGCCTCCGCTAGAGCGGAGTTAAGGGCATTTTCCTGAATGGGCATTGGTTTATCTTGTCAACCTAACTAGGGAACGATATCTAGAATTAGTTCTTTCGTCCCCTCCGCATCCACGCCGCCTATTGCGTGATTTCTCGTCGTTGCCAAGGCGTACACAGAGCACGTACTACTCTGCTCATTAGCCTTCTTTTTAGATGTGTTCTTCCAGGCCATAGTTTCGTATTCAACTTCGTCAGTGGCAATTTTCGCAACCTTGATTGTTGTCCCGAGTACATCACAAGGTTGTTTCAGTCCTTTTGGTATACAGGTTTCTTTACCCGAATCCTACCATACTCCGGCTAGAAATTTGCCAAGAAGATGAGGAGAGCAAATTCAAACTGAGACAATGCCCGGAGCTACAGCCCCCAGTCTCTGGCGTAGCGGAAATCGCGGTCGATGGTCCGTTGGCTGAGCTTGGCGATGAGCGGCAGGCGTCTTTTGTACTGGCTGCGCTGCACGAGCCGCTGGATGCCGTCCACGAGTTCGGCCGGGAATCCCTCGCCGAGCAGTTCCTCGCGCGTGTAGCGGCGGTCGATCATCCGGTACAAGACGGCGTCGGCCACCTCGTAGGTGTAGCCGAGCTCCTGCTCGTCGGTCTGGCCCACCCACAAGTCCGCGCTCGGGGCCTTCTCCACCACCTGCGCGGGCACGCCGACGTGGCGCGAGAGCTGGCGTACCTGCGTCTTGAACAGATCGCCGATGGGGTTCACCGCGCTCGCCATGTCGCCGAAGAGCGTCCCGTAGCCGAGCAGGAGTTCGGTCTTGTTGCTCGTGCCAACGACGAGGGCACCGAGGAAGGCTGAGTGATCGTAGAGAATCGTCATCCGCTCGCGGGCCATCTTGTTGCCCCGGCGCAGGTTGTCCGCATCCGGGAAGCGCTCGAAATACGCATCCACCTGGGGCGAGATGTCCACCACTTCGATTCGGATGTTGCTTTTCTCGGCTACCGCGCGCGCATCCGCCTCGCTCTGGGGGTTCGAGAGGCGGTAGGGCATGATGACGCCCGTCACGTTCTCGGGCCCCATGGCGCGGGCCGCCAGAAAAGCGGAGAGCGCGCTGTCTATCCCGCCCGAAAGGCCCAGGACGAGCTTTTTCACGCCCACCTTCGAGACCTCGTCCCGAATGAAGCCCGCCAGCAGGCCGGCGGCGAGTTCGCCGTCGAGTTCGAGTTCCGCCATCGCGTCTTGGATGAGTCCTTCGTCCAGCAAAACAAGTCTCCGGTATGAGAAATTCCCTGGTGACGTTCCGCCCCTATCATGCCTCCCGCTCGCCGGCTCTGCAACGGCTCGGGCCGATTGACCGCGCGCGAGACGCGGGGATACCCTTCCCCCATCCATCCAACGCATGTGGGGCTGTTGAAAAACTCCCGGGGAGCGATTTTGGTTGCGCGCACGCTCTTGAAGTTCACTCCCCCTCAAGGGGGGAGTGGTTTTCTTCTCTCTCGTCGGTTGGCAAAGTTCTTCAAGGGCAATGTCTGAAGCCGCGCAACGGCCAAGAACCATTGACCGCACGAGACGCGGGGGATACCTTTCCCCCGTCCATCCACCGCTTTCATGGAGTCCTCATGCCATACGCCGGAAACATCGAAGACGTCAAATGGGTCTACGACCCCGAAGAGGCGATGCGGAAAGGCTCGCCCATCCTCATCGACACGCCGAATCTGGAGGTGCGGGTCATCGTGCTGGAGCCCGGCATGTACCCTCCCTATCACGCGCATCACGAAGAGATGGACGAGGGCTACCTCATCTATAACGGGCGCGGGCTGATCCACAACGAAGGTGCTACGTTCGAAGTCGAAAAGGGCGACGTGCTCCTGAACCCGCGCGGGGCGATGCACCACATGAAGAACACGGGCGAGGACGAACTCATCGAGTTCAACTTCCGGGGCGGTAAAATGCCTTCGGGCTTCCTGTTGCCGCCGGGCGAGCCGCCCCCCAATCCCGATCCGGAATCGGCGGAAAACCCCCTCGCGCCGCCCGTGCCCTACATCAAGGGCGACGTCGCCGGGCTTACGGGGCCGTTCGACGCGGATTCGGTAAAAGAGAAGGGCCTCGCGCGCGCCATCGCCACCGAATACCTCGAATGCCAGATCGTCTCCTTCCCGCCGGGCGGGCGGCCGCACGTCCACAGGCATCTGAACACGATGGACGAGGCGACGCTGGTGCTGGAAGGACGCATGAACTTCATCATCGAAGACGAGACGATAGAGGCGTCCCAGGGCGATCTCGTCCACACGCCGGGCGGGGCGTGGCACACGGTGCACAATGCGAGCGACGCGCCCGCCGTGCTCTTCAACTTCAGAGGCGGCGCGCTGCCCTCCAGAACCGAATGGCGGGACGCTTAGGGGTCCGTTCCGGCCGGGGAGGGACAACTCCTCCCGTGATTGCGGGCGGTTATCGTTCGGCTATAATGGCATGAACCAAGACCGTCTGGGGACCCAACTCAAAGGAGAATAAAGATGACGACCTTTGAGCAATGGAGTCTCCTCGCCGCATATCTGAACCTCATCGCCGCCTTCGGCGGCCTGGGCCTCATCTACCACGGCATCCGCGTGATGACCAGGGGCGCGGAGATGCGCGCGGCGGATTCAGAGCGTAAGCACAACGAAGCCATGACCGAATCAGAGCGCAAGCATAATGAATTCATGGCCGCATTAGAACGCAGGGACGACGAATCCGAGCGAAGGCACAACGAATTCATGAGCGACTCCGAGCGCAAGCATAACGAGTCGATGGCTTCCCTGCGCGAACTCATCAACGAAAACGCCGAGAGCCGCGCATCTTTGCGAGAACTCATCAACCAGCAGGCCGAAAGCCGCGCTTCATTGCGTGAATTCATCGAGGGGCAGGCGGAAAGCCGCATGGCCTTGCGAGAACTCATCGAGCGAACCAGATAATCAATCGAGTGGCCGGGACAGGTCACGACCTATCCTGGAAAAAGACAACCACGGGGGTTGCCCCTACTCTTGAATCGTAGGCGCGAACTCTTCCTGCGGTGTTGCTTTTGTCGTCATTCCGGCGAATACCGGAATCCAGAGCAGACGAGGATACCGAATCGCAGGACGACCAAGAAAAACGATAAAGCGAAAAGACAAATTCAAAAACAAAGTCCCTGGATTCCGGCATGCGCCGGAATGACGGCCCAGGGGTGAAACCACATGTAGGGGCCGCATATATGCGGCCCGTGGTTTAACGGCGAAAAAACAGGGACGCATGTATGCGTCCCCTACAATGCCATCGCGTTTTTCGTAGCAGGACAGGCACGAGGGCCTGTCCCTGCGAATCCCGGTCGGTCACATCTTCCGAAACACGAAATCGGGGATTTTCAACAACCCCTCCCCGCTCGGGTTTCACCCCGCACGCGAGCGCTGGATGCGGCGCAGTTCGCGCAGGGTGAGGTGCAGGTCCTCGTCCCGGAGCGTGGGGGATGCGATGCGCGCGCGCCGCACGTTCGCCGTGTCCACTTCCGCCACGAGCAACTGCTCGCTTGCGCGCTCCGCCCGGGCGAGCGGCTCCCCGCTGGGCGCCAGGATTTCCGAACCGCCCCAGAAGTTGATGCCGTCCTCATAGCCCACCCGGTTGCTGAAGACGACGTGCTGGTTGTAGGCGGCGGCGTAGGTCCTCGTGAGCGACTGCCAGACGCGCTGTATCGCGAGGCCGCCCTCGCCGTTCGCCTTGCTGACGCCGCGCGCGGGGCTCGCCGAGGGAACGATGAGCAAATCCGCCCCATCGAGCGAGGCGATGCCCGCCAGGCTGGGGTGCCAGGCGTCCTCGCAGATGAGGATGGCCGCGCGGCCGAACCGCGTGTCGAAGGCGCGCACCTTGTCTCCCTTGCCCACGTATCGGTTCTCATCGAACAGCCCGTACGTCGGCAGGTACACCTTGCGGTGCACGTGCAGCAGTTCGCCGTTCTCGAAATAGGCGGCGGAATTGAAAAACCCGTGCCTGCCGGATTCCTCCACGAAGCCCACCACCAGGGAGAGATTCTTGCTCAAGACGGCGATTTCCTTTATCGCCGAGGTATTGCGCCGGATGGCCACCTCGGGAACCATGTCCTTCAAAAAATAACCGGTGAGCGAGAGTTCAGGGAAAACGAGGAGGTCGACGCCTTCCGCCTCGGCCTTTTTTACCTCATCCGCCAGCAATTCACGGTTCGCGTCGAGATTCCCAAGCCTGGGGCCTATCTGGGCGGCCGCCGTCAGAAATTTCATGTCGTCTTCCCGTCGAGATCGGATTAAAAATTCAAAATGTCCTGTGCGCCGCGTCGCCGAAACGCCGCGCGCTCATCTTTGTCTAGCACATTATCGGGGATATAAGAAAACCGGCGCGGGAAAACCGGCTCAGATGAAGAGCTTGGTCTCCGCCCCATTTGTTTTCCGCATGAACTCGGGCAGGCTGATCACCTCGTCCACGACGTCCGCCACGTCCTCGGGCGCCAGGCCCAGGAGCTTGGGCTGCGCGGCGCAGGCGTAGACTCTTAGTCTTCCGAGCCTTCTGGCGGACTCGATGAGTTCTTCTGCCGAATGCGCCCCGCGCGCGACCTCTCCCGCCGGGAGTGCGGCGTCGAGGTCGTCGTCCACGAATCGTTTGAGCGCGCCGAAGAAGAGGATCACGTGCACCTCTTCCCCGTTCGCGGCGGCGCTCGCCGCGAGGGTGGCTATCTGGTGGATGTGCTCGGGCTCGCCGCTGTGGGCGTATATGACGAACTGGGACATGTCGGCCTTAATCTTTGTGCGGGGGCGGGCAAGAGCAATCCCAGCCAAAGAGGCAATAGTTGCGTTTGTTGTAGGGGCGGGCCTCCGTGCCCGCCCGGCTTTATATATTTACCCCTACGATACGCAGATGTAATTGTCGAATAAATAAAATACAGGGCGGGCACAGAGGCCCGCCCCTACGGCATCACGTTGGCCTTCTCCCGAACTACATCACTCAAAATCTTTCGGCTTTGCGTTCTCGAAATCATACTCGGGCAAATCCGACCGGGATGGCGGGTCGACATCCTCATCCTGCATGTGGCGAGGCTTCGGGTTCGAGGCCAGGAGGTGGGCGATCAAACGATAGACGCCGTATATCAGCCCGAAGGCTGCGACGAACCAGAGCGCTCCCGTGAAATCGCGCTGATAAAAGTAGTAGGCGATGCCGAGCCAGAAAACAAACCCGGCGAATATGCCCAGAGCCGATCGACCGCTTTCCATCACCAGCCGCCTTTTTCCAGTCGTCCTGAACCGCCCGTTTTCAGTCCGTATCGGGAGCGGGCGCCGGGGCCTCGCCCTCTCCGGGAGCCTCCTCCGCTTCCTCGGCGCTCGTAATCGAGCCTCTGCCGTCGCCCGTCATGTGGCAGGTGCCCTCGAACACGGCGCCCTCCTCGATGTATATGCTCGGCGTGAAAATCTCGCCGCTCACGTGGGAGCCGACCCTCACCTCGCATTTTTCCTTCGTCTCTATCTTGCCCTCCATCCGGCCCATGACGATGACGACGCCGGCCTTGATCTCGGCTTTCACCTTCGCCGCCGTGCCGATGATGAAGGTGTCATCCGTGATGACCTCTCCCTCGAGGACGCCGTCGACGCGCACGGTTCCCTCAAAGGTGATGACGCCCTTGAACTCGGTGCCCTCTCCCAGGAAGGCGCGAATGCTCTTCTCGTAGTTTTTCGCCATTCATCGATCCTCGCATGAATCCCGGTAGAAATACCAGAGCTAACAAAGCCGCTGCAGCAACCCCTCGAGCGTTTCCCTCGTATAATACTCTATTTCTATCTTTCCGTTCTCCTCATCGCCTGAAATCGCGACTTTCGTTCCCAGCGCGCTTCTGAGCCGCTCCGCCGCTTCTCTGAGATAAAGCGCCTGCGGCCCCGAGGGCCCGTTCTGTGGAGCGGGCTGGCGGAAGGTTTCCTTCGCCTCGCTTCCGCCCTCGAGCGCTCGCCTCACGCGCGCTTCCAACTGGCGCACGGAGAGCCTCTTTTGGGTTGCGGCTTTGGCGTGATTCGCCATCTCTTCTTCCGTGCGCAGGGACAAGAGCGCCCTGGCGTGTCCCATGGTGAGGAGCCCCGCGGCCACGCTCTCCTGAACGGAGACGGGCAGATTGAGCAGACGGACGTAGTTCGCGACCGTGGAGCGATCCTTGCCCACGCGCGCGGCGACCTCTTCCTGCGTGAGGCCTAAGCGCTCCATCATGCTCGCGTATGCGGCCGCCTCTTCCATGGGATTGAGATCCGCGCGCTGCACGTTTTCGACGATGGCGAGTTCCAAAGCCTCATCCCCGCCTGCGTCGACCAGGATGGCGGGAACCTCATCGACTTCCGCCAGACGCGCGGCGCGCCAGCGCCGCTCCCCGGCAACGATCTCGTATCCCCCGCCCGCGCCGCGCCGAACCAGAAGGGGCTGGATCACCCCGTGGCGCTTCACGGATTCAGACAGTTCCGCCAGGTCCACCTCGTCGAAATCAACGCGCGGCTGGTGAACGCCGGGGGCGAGTCGGGCGGGAGAAAGCCGCATCAGAATCCCGGCGTCTTCGGCGGCGCCTCTGGGAGGGGCCAGTACCGCCGGCGCGGGCTCTTGCGCATCATGGGAGGCCAGGAGGGCGTCCAGGCCCCGTCCGAGTCCTTTCTTTCTCATGGTCGTCATGTCTGGTTTTTCATCCTTTCCTTCGAGCGAGCGATGAACTCGCCCGCCAGCGCGAGGTACGCCTGCGCGCCCGGCGAGGAGATGTCGTACGTGATCACCGGCTTCCCGTGGCTCGGCGCCTCGGCGAGGCGCACGTTCCTGGGAATCACGACCCGGTAGGTCAGCTCCGGCAGATGGGAGCGCAAGTCCTCGCTCACCTGACGCGAAAGGTTCGTCCTCGAATCATACATCGTGAGCAGGATTCCGCCTATTCTGAGATCGGGATGAACGCTCCCGCGTATCCGCTCCACCGTCTTCATGAGACGCGCCAGGCCCTCGAGCGCGAAATACTCCGCCTGGATGGGGATGAGCACCTCGTCCGCCGCCCGCAGGCCGTTCAGCGTGAGAAAACCCAGCGAGGGCGGGCAGTCGATGAGGATATAGCGAAAGCGGCTTCTGAGCGGTTCGAGAACGTTCCGCAAACGGCTCTCCCTTTGCGGCAAATCCGCGATCTCCACCTCCGCGCCCGCCAGGTCGATAGAGGAGGGAAAAACAGTTAAGCCTTTAATATCAGTATCATACAAGGGTTCGCCGTCTGCCGGCTCACCCAGCACCAGCGCCCTGTAAAGCGATGCTGATGGCGAAAATAAACCGAAATTACTCGTCGCGTTCGATTGCGGGTCCATGTCGACCAGAAGGGTCGGCTGATCCGCCACGGCGAGGCAGGCCGCCAGGTTGACGGCCGTCGTCGTCTTGCCGACGCCGCCCTTTTGGTTCACGACGGCCACGATCGTGCATGGGCCCCTGCTCGCACCGGCTTCGGGAACGCTCGGGGAGATGGCCGCTCCGGGTGTGGTTTCCATATATTCTGTTTCAGGGCGGGTGAAAACAGGCTTGCGATAAGCAAAGATTCTCACACCGCGCCTGAAAATTCAACCGGATGTTTCACGTGGAACAAAATTTTCCGGGAATTCGGCCAGGGATATGTTCCACGTGGAACAACGGGTATTTAGCGTAGCAAGGGGTGTGCCCTGGTAGGGACAGGTTGCGACCTGTCCCTACAGGCCTGTTTGGAAAGACACCAGATTGTAGGGATCGTTGATAAATTCCTCCTCGCTCGGAATGGACCACCGCCGGAATGATCAACAAAACCGCAACGCCTCATTTATCAGATTGCGTAGGGACAGGCCTCCGTGCCTGTCCGACGCTTTGAAAATGGACAACCGCGGAGGGCAGGACAACCCAAAAGGGTTGTCCCTACAAACCCTGGCGGGAGGTGGCAGGGGCGGACCTGTGTGTCCACCCGCTTTTCTTATTCACCCGTCCCACAATCTGCAGATACGTTCCTCAAACAAACAGGGCGGACACACGGGTCCGCCCCTACGGGTAAAATTTGGTTTTGGAAGAAACTCCCAAGAGCGGGTTCACGAAACCGTCGAGGCGGCCTCCTCCCGCGCATTTCCGCTCTGCTTGCGGATGTAGACCTCCAGCACGGCGACGGCGGCGGGCGTCACGCCCGAGATGCGGCTCGCCTGCCCGAGGGTTTTGGGGCGTATCTGCTCGAGCCGCTGCCGGACCTCCGCCGTCAGGTGGCCGACTTCCGAATAGGAGATGCTCTCGGGTATCTTCACCCGGTCCGCCATCCTCAGGTGGTGGACCTGCTGGTATTCCCTCTCGAAATACTCCTTGTATTTCACCTCCGCCAGCACGTATCGCCGCGATTCGCGGCCCAGGTCCTCCCAAATCTCCTGAAAACGGCCAAAATTGATAGAATCGACCCGGATCGCCAGTTCCGGCCTCGCCTCGGGGCGTCTCAGGATGTCGGCAAGCGTGGACGGCTTTTTGAGCGGCTTCGAGCCCGCCGCCTCCATGGCGCTCCGCACCTCCGGTTTGGGGTTCACGGTCGTAGTTTCGAGGTAGCGAATCGCCTCTCCCGTTTGCTTTGCCTTCTTCTTGAAGGCGCGCCAAGTGGCCTCGTCCAGGGAGCCGACCCTGTGGCCGAGTTCCATGAGCCTGAAATCCGCGTTGTCGTGGCGAAGCAGGAGCCTGTGCTCGGCCCGGCTGGTGAACATCCGGTAGGGCTCGGCCGTCCCCTTGGTGATGAGATCATCAATCAAAACGCCGATATAGGCCTCTTCCCGGCTCAAGACGACGGGTTCGGCGCCGCGCAGGTAGTGAACGGCGTTGATCCCCGCCATGATTCCCTGGGCGGCAGCCTCCTCATACCCGGTCGTCCCGTTGATCTGGCCGGCATGGAAGAGGCCCTGCATCTTCTTCGTCATCAGGCTGGGCCCCAGTTCGGTCGGCTCCACGTGGTCGTACTCGACGGCGTAGCCCGGCCGCATCATCTCGGCTCTCTCCAAGCCTTTGATTGTTCGCAACATACGGATTTGCACGTCCACCGGCAGGCTGGTGGAAAGCCCGTTCACGTAGATCTCGCAAGTCTCGCGCCCCTCGGGCTCCAGGAATATCTGATGCTCCTGTTTGCCCTCGAAGCGCATGATCTTGTCCTCGATGCTCGGGCAGTAGCGCACGCCGATAGCGTCGATCTGGCCGTTGTACATGGGCGCGCGCTCGATGTTCCGCCGGATGACCTCGTGCGTCTCCGGGTTCGTGTAGGTGATCCAGCAGGGCATCTGCTCCTGTTCGATGGCGGGCGTGCGGTATGAGAACGGAAGGGGCGGATCGTCGCCGGGCTGTTCGTCAAGCACTTGAAATTCAATGGATTTCGCGTCCAGCCGGGGCGGCGTTCCCGTCTTCATGCGCCCGATGGCGAAGCCGAGCGAGACGAGTTGTTTCGTAAGTTCGTTCGCCGAACCCTCGCCCGCGCGGCCGCCCTCGACTTTTCTGTCGCCGTAGTGGAGAAGACCGCGCGTGAAGGTGCCCGGCGTCAGAACGACGGCCCCCGCCTTCCAGGTTTCGCCGAAATGGTCCTGAAGGCCCGCTATCGCCCCGTTCTCAACGAGAAGCCTCTGCACCATCCCCTGCTTGAGGTCGAGTCCCGCCTGGCTTTCCACCGCGTTTTTCATGTATGCGCGGTAGCGCTGCTTGTCCGCCTGGGCGCGCAGGGCCTGTACGGCGGGGCCTTTTTTCGTGTTGAGCATCCGGAACTGGATCCCCGTGGCGTCGATGGCGCGCGCCATCTCGCCGCCCAAGGCGTCCACCTCGCGCACCAGAACGCCCTTCGCCAGCCCGCCGATGGCCGGGTTGCACGACATGAGGCCCACGGTGTCCAGGTTCATGGTGAGCATCATGGTGCGCGCGCCCATGCGCGCCGCGGCCAGGGCCGCCTCGCATCCGGCGTGTCCGCCACCCACGACGATGACGTCATACGAGATAGTCAACTGAAAACCTCCAGAAATTCATATAATCCCAAATAATTCTCTGCTATATATCTAAATTTATTGTCTTTTTTCTGTCGTTGTTATATTATTTTCATTTTCCGATGCAAAACGTGGAAAAAATCCTGTCCAGAAGCGCTTCTCCGTAATCCCTGCCCAGGAGTTCTGCGAGCGCGGTCTGCGCTTCGTTCAGATGAACCGCCACCAGTTCGGGGGAAAGCTCCCCCTCGGCCCCCGCCCTGGCGCTTTTCACGGCTTCCAGGCATTTCGCGATCTGGCCGTGATGGCGCTCCCGCGTGAGAACGGAATCCGCGCCCGAAAGCCCGTCTTCATCCATCAAAACACGCGCCACCTCCTCGCGCAACTCAGGCAGCCCCTCGCCCGTGAGCGCCGAGATGAAGAGCGGCTCACAGGCTTGAGGCGCGGATTCTTTCAAAGCCGCGCGGGCGTGCTTTTGCATTTCAAGGGTGGATTTATCTATCTTATTGATAACAAACATGTTTTGGCAGTTCAGCGCACTCGCCTCCCGAACCGCCCACGCCAATTCGGGGTCGCCCGCCGTGACGTCCAGGACCATCAGGCTGATATCCGCTTCACCCGCCGCCTTGCGGGCGCGTTCGGTGCCTTCGAGCTCCACCGGGTCGCCCGTGTCTCGCAGGCCCGCCGTATCGATGAGACGCACCGGCGCGCCGCCGAAGTCGCAGATCTCTTCCACCGTGTCGCGCGTGGTGCCGGGAATCTCGCTCGTGATGGCGCGGTCCGCCCCCAGAAGCGCGTTCAAAAGCGTGGATTTCCCCGCGTTGGGCCTGCCGAGTATGGCGGCGCGCGCGCCCTCTCTCAGGATTCTGCCGGAGCGGTAGCTCTCGATGAGCCTCCCGAGCGCGGTTTCTGTCTCCGCGAACAGGCTTGCGAGCTCCGCGCTTCCCATCGGCGCGCCCGAAACAGAAGGCCCCGCGCCCGGCTCGAACTCATCCGGGAAATCAATCGCCGCCTCGATGTGCGCGCCCGCCTCCACGATTTTCTCCCAAACCTCTTCCAGGGCTCTGGAAAGGCGTCCTTCCAGGTGATGAAGGGCTGCTTTCGCCGCCTTTTCGGTTTGCGCGCTTACGAGATCAGCCACCGCTTCGGCCTGGAGCAGATCGATCTTCCCCTCCAGGAAGGCGCGCCGGGTGAACTCGCCTTCTGCGGCCGGCCTGGCGCCCATCTCGCAAGCGATTCGCAGGATGGTCCCCACGATGGCCGGGCCGCCGTGGCAGTGCATCTCGACCACGTCCTCGCCGGTGACCGAATCGGGCGCCTGATGATAGAGCGCGAGTCCCTCGTCGAACGCCTGGGACCCATCCACGAAGCGCCCCAGCACGGGCCGCCCCCTCGGAAACGCGCTCCGCTCTTTTCTGGGCTTGAAGATTCCCTCGAGGATGGGGAGCGATTTCGCCCCGCTCAGGCGGACGACCGCGATGGCCCCGCGCCCGGGCGGCGTGGACAGCGCGACGATGGTCTCCCTCTCAAGATCTCTCATCCGCCTCATCGTCTCCATCGCTTGAGGATGCACGCCTGATCGCGCGCAGCTTCCGCCCGTAATGAAGCGGATTTGCGGCTCGATTGCAAGGGGTTGCTTCTCTCTTGAGGGTCAACTCCGGCAATCCAGGAGAGGCTTTGGGGTCGGACAGGCACGGAGGCCTGTCGCCAAGGGTCCATCTGGACAAAGGGTAGTGGGATTG
>JAPOYD010000188.1 GCA_026706735.1 Nitrospinota bacterium
CGCTCAAACTTCGCCTTCGCCATGGCTTCCCTTCTCCTTCTAATGAAAATTCAAAGAGGGCGGCTAACGCTCGCCCTCTCCCGAAATACTTGCCTATGCCGTTTCGACTGCCGTGCCTACGTTTTTCGCCATCAACTCCTCGGCAAGCTGCCGCGGCATCTCTTCATAGCGACCGAACTGCATCGTATAGGTCGCCCTACCCTGGGTCATCGATCGTACGTCGGTCGCATATCCGAACATTTCCGAGAGCGGAACGGAGGCGTTCACCACCTTGGCGCCCGCCCGGTCTTCCATCTCGCGAATCCGCCCGCGCCGGGAAGTGAGGTCTCCCATGACGTCACCCAGAAAATCCGCGGGACACACCACTTCCATGTCCATGATGGGTTCGAGTAGAACGGGCCTCGCCTTCTTCGCGGCTTCCCTGAAAGCCATGGAGCCTGCGATTTTGAAGGCCACCTCCGAGCTGTCGACCTGATGGAATGAACCATCGAAAAGGGTGACTTCGATGTCGAGCAACGGATACCCGGCGAGCACCCCGTTTTCCATGGCTTCCCTGACGCCGTTCTCGACCGCCGGGATGTATTCTTTCGGAACCACGCCGCCCACAATCTTGTTGACGAACTGAAAACCGCCGCCGGGAGCGAGCGGCCTGATGGTGATCTCCACGTCCCCGAACTGCCCGCGCCCGCCGGATTGGCGCACGAAGCGGCCGCGCGAGGTGGCCTCGGCCCGAATCGTCTCCCGATAGGCGACCTGGGGCTTGCCCACGCTGGCCTCCATCGCGAATTCGCGGAAAAGCCGGTCCACCAGAATCTCCAGGTGCAACTCGCCCATGCCGGAGAGGATGGTCTGCGCCGTCTCCTCGTCCGAGCGCACCCGGAAGGTCGGGTCCTCGTCCGAGAGTCTCGCCAGGGCGCTTCCGAGCTTGTCCTGGTCGGACTTCGTCTTCGGCTCGATGGCGATGGAGATGACGGGTTCGGGGAAGTTGATGCTTTCGAGAAGAATGGGGCGGGCTGGAGCGCAGAGGGTATGGCCTGTCTTGGCCTGTTTGATGCCCAGGGCGGCGACGATGTCGCCTGCATGGGCCTCCTGTATCTCTTCGCGCTTGTTCGCGTGCATTCGCATGAGACGCCCTACGCGCTCCTGCTTGCCGGTAATCGTGTTCAATACGGAAGAACCCGACTTCAGCACGCCGGAATATATACGGATAAATACCAGCTGGCCCACATAAGGGTCCGTCATTACCTTGAAAGTGAGCGCGCAGAGCGGGTCATCGTCCGAGGGCGCTCTTTCCTCGGGCTTTCTGCCCAATTCCAAATCTTCATCTGACAACACGGCCTGAACGGGGGGAATATCGAAGGGAGACGGAAGGTAGTCGACAATGGCGTCGAGCAGGAGCTGCACGCCTTTGTTCCTAAACGCGGAGCCGCATACGACGGGAACAAATTCGCCGCTGATCGTTCCCTGTCGAATCGCGGCCCGGACCTCCTCGGGTGAAATCTCCCCGCCTTCGAGGTATTTCTCCATCAACGAATCATCGAACATGGAGAGCATGTCGAAGAGCTTTTCTCTCAAATCATCAGCTTCCGCCCGCATGTCCTCGGGCACTTCCGCCTCTTCGTAGGATGCGCCCATCGGGTCGTCGAACACCCGCGCCTTCATGGTCACGAGATCCACCATGCCGGCGAAATTCTCCTCCGCGCCTATCGGCAGTTGCAGCATGAGCGGGTTCGCGGCGAGACGTTCCCTTACTTCGCCCACCACTCTTTGGAAATCCGCGCCTGTCCTGTCCATCTTGTTGACGAACACGAGGCGCGGCACGCCGTATTTTTCCGCCTGACGCCAGACCGTCTCGCTTTGCGGCTCCACGCCGCCCACGGCGCAGAATACCGCCACCGCGCCGTCGAGGACGCGCAGGCTTCTCTCCACCTCCGCCGTGAAGTCCACGTGCCCGGGCGTGTCGATGATGTTGATGACGTGATCGTTCCAGGCGCAGCGCGTGGCCGCGGAGGTGATGGTGATGCCGCGCTCCTGTTCTTGCGCCATCCAGTCCATGGTGGCCGCGCCGTCGTGCACCTCGCCCATCTTGTGGGTTCTGCCAGTGTAAAAGAGGATGCGCTCGGTCGTCGTCGTCTTGCCGGCATCGATGTGCGCCATGATGCCGATGTTTCTGGTTTTGCAGAGCGCTTCGCTGGGCACAGTTCTATCCTTCCCTCGAGCCTACCAACGGTAGTGGGCGAAGGCCTTGTTCGCCTCCGCCATGCGGTGCGTGTTTTCCCTGAGACGAACGGCGCCTCCCGTATCGTTCGCGGCGTCTATGATCTCGGCGGCGAGGCCGTTCGCTATCCTTCTGTCCCGGCTCCGGGCGTTCTGGATGATCCAGCGGATGCTCAGCGCCGTGCGCCTGTCGGGCCGCACCTCCACGGGCACCTGATAGGTCGCGCCGCCCACGCGCCTGGAGCGAACTTCGAGTGCGGGCTTCACGTTGTCCATGGCGCGCTTGAACACCTTGATGGGGTCTTCCTTCATCTTCTCCTCCACCACGTCCATCGCCCCGTAGAACACGCGCTCGGCCAGACTCTTCTTCCCCTTGAGCATCAAGGAGTTGATGAACTTGGTCACCAGCCGGTCGTTGAACTTCGGATCCGGCAAAACGTTTCTTTTCGTGGCTCTTTTTCTTCTCGCCATGGAAAATGAATCTCCCTGCTGAACCTCAAACGAGAATGCCGCCTACCTCGGCCTTTTGGCCCCGTATTTGGAGCGCCCGTTGCGGCGCGCCTCCACGCCTACGCTGTCGAGCGTTCCCCGGACGACGTGATAGCGAATGCCCGGCAAATCCTTCACGCGCCCGCCGCGAATCAAGACGATGGAGTGTTCCTGAAGGTTGTGGCCCTCTCCCGGGATGTAGGTGGTCACCTCCATTCCGTTGGTGAGGCGCACGCGCGCGACCTTCCGGAGCGCCGAGTTCGGCTTTTTGGGCGTCGTCGTGTACACACGTACGCAAACGCCGCGCTTCTGGGGACAATTGCGCAGCGCAGGACTATCGGTTTTCGTCTGAATCCGCTTGCGTCCCTTGCGTATCAACTGGCTGATCGTCGGCACCGTTCACTCCGAATCATGAGAAAGCCGCCCCGAAAAATTCCGCTCTTTCGAGACCAAAGCGTTCTTCGCCCTCATCTCGGGGCCTTTTATTTCGACTTCGGCTGAGCTCCGAGATGGGGCAGCCAAATAATCATAATTATTTCAATTACTTACAAGGCTCTGCGACTTCAAGAACCACGCACTCCAGACAACGAAGCGGCGATTATAGCCCGACACACGCACTTGTCAACCTCGCACGTGGAAAAAAAGCATATTTTCAAGGGGTTATTCCGAGGGCACCCCCTCTTCCGTCGCGGGGGCCGTTTCCTCTTCCTCATCCACGATCGCGGGAATATCATCGCCGATGGGCGCCAACTCGACTTCGGGGGAGAGAAGCTCCACCTGCTGGTATCGGCGCGCGCCGGTACCCGCCGGAATAAGCCTGCCCATGATGACGTTCTCCTTGAGACCGCGCAGGAAATCGACTTTGCCGGAAACCGCAGCCTGGGTGAGCACACGCGTGGTCTCCTGGAAGGAAGCCGCCGAGATGAAGCTGTCCGTCGAGAGGGAAGCCCGGGTGATGCCGAGCAGGATGGGGCGCCCCGTCGCCGGGGTTTTCCCCTCTTGCTCCGCCTCCTGGTTGCGACGCTGGAACAGATCGCGCGTCACCTGCTCGCCGATGACGAGGTCGGTCTCTCCCGGATCGACGACCTCGAGCCTTCTGAGCATCTGTCGCACGATGATCTCGATGTGCTTGTCGTTGATGTTCACGCCCTGGAGGCGATACACCTCCTGCACCTCGTTGACGAGGTAGTTCTGCAATTCATTCTCGCCGAGCACCGCCAGGATATCATGCGGGTTCACGGCGCCGTCCATGAGCGGCTCGCCCGCCCTGACGTAATCCCCCTCCTGCACGTTCACGTGCTTGCCCCGGGGAATGAGGTATTCGCGCTCATCGCCTTCCTCGGAAACGACCATGAGGCGGCGCATGCCGCGCAGCGTTCCCGCGAATTTCACGTGCCCGTTGATCTCGGAGATCACGGCATTTTCCTTGGGCTTGCGCGCTTCGAACAGCTCGGCGACGCGCGGCAGACCGCCCGTGATGTCCTTGGTCTTGGACGTCTCGCGCGTGATCTTGAATATGATGTCGCCAGCGGAGATCTCCTCCCCCTCCTGGACGCTGATGTGCGCGCCGGCAGGCAGGGGATATACGGAGATTTGCTCGCCCGCGGCATCGAGAAGAGCGGCGCGCGGCTGGAGCTTCTCGTCGGCGTGATCGAGGATTACCCGGCGAGAGAGACCTGTGATCTCATCGATCTCCTCCTGCATCGTGAGGCCCTCGATGACGTCGAGCAGCGCGATGTTCCCCTCTTTTTCCGCCATAATCGAAAACGTGTAGGGATCCCACTCGAGGAGAATCTCTCCTTCGCTCACCCTAGAATTCTCCCGCGAGCGAACGTAGGCGCCATAAACCACGGGGTAGCGCTCGCGCTCGCGGCCGGTCTCGTCGCAAATGGCGATTTGCCCGTTGCGGTTCATGTTGATCATATCGCCCTTCTTGCTCGTGATGATCCGCAGGTTGATGTACTTCACAAAACCCTCGCGCTTGGCCTCCACCGTGCTCTGCTCGCCCGCGCGCGTGGCCGTGCCGCCGATGTGGAACGTCCGCATCGTGAGCTGCGTGCCCGGCTCGCCGATGGACTGGGCGGCAATGACGCCGACCGCCTCGCCCACCTCCACGAGCTGGCCCGTGGCCAGGCTCCTGCCGTAGCATTTCGAGCAAACGCCCGAGTGGGATTCACACGTGAGCACCGAACGAATGGTGACCCTCTCCACGCCTGCGTTTTCGATGAAGCGAACCTTCTCCTCGTTGATCTCCTCACCCGCCGCGCAGAGAACCTCGTTGTTGAAGGGGTCCCGGATATCGTTCAAGGCGATCCGGCCGATGATGCGCTCGCCCAGCGTCTGGATGATCTCGCCTCCCTCGACGAGTGCGCTCATCTCGATGCCGTTGATAGTGCCGCAGTCCTCCTCGTTGATGATGATGTCCTGGGCCACATCCACCAGCCGGCGCGTGAGGTATCCGCTGTTCGCCGTCTTCAGCGCGGTGTCCGCCAATCCCTTGCGCGCGCCGTGCGTGGATATGAAGTACTGGAGCACCGAGAGGCCCTCTCGGAAGTTCGCCGTAATCGGCGTTTCGATGATCTCGCCCGAGGGCTTGGCCATCAGGCCCCGCATTCCGCCGAGCTGGCGCAACTGGGCCGTGCTGCCGCGCGCGCCCGAGTCGGCCATGATGTAGATGGGGTTGAAGTCGAACGGCTGACCCTCTTCGCCGCCGGGTCCGCTCATCGCGGTTTCGTCGTCTTGCTCAAGCACCTTGAACATCTCGCCCGAGACCTCCTCGGTCACGTGCGACCAGATGTCGATAATCTTGTTGTAGCGCTCTCCGTCCGTGATCAAGCCGTCGCGGTACTCTTTTTCGACTTCGAGCACCTCGCCCCGGGCATCCTCGGTAAGTTCGCCCTTACTGACCGGCACCTTCATGTCGTCGATGGAAATGGAAATGCCCGCCTGCGTGGCGTGGGTGAAGCCGAGGTTCTTGAGCGCGTCGAGAAACGTCACCGTCTTCGAGCGGCCCGCCTTCTCGTAGCAGGTGGCGACGAGCCGCGTGAGCGCGCGCTTGTCCATGACGCAGTTGGCCGCCGCGAAAGGAACGCCCTCGGGCAATATCTCATAGAGGAGAACCCGCCCGACGGTGGTTTCCACCAATTCATCTCCGAGCCGGATCCGGATGCGGGTCTGCAGTCCCACCTCGCCCTGATCGTATGCGATTCTCGCCTCGCCAACGTCGCCGAACACGTGGCCCTCGCCCTTCGAACCGCCGCGCGGCTTCGTCAGGTAGTAGCAGCCCAGAATGATGTCCTGGCTGGGAACGGCCAGAGGCATGCCGTTGGCTGGCGAGAGAATGTTGTTCGCCGAGAGCATCAGCACACGCGTCTCCTCCACGGCCTCCACCGAAAGGGGCACGTGCACCGCCATCTGGTCGCCGTCGAAATCCGCGTTGAACGCCGCGCACACGAGAGGATGCACGCGTATGGCCTTGCCTTCCACCAAAACAGGCATGAAAGCCTGCATGCCGAGACGATGGAGCGTGGGAGCACGGTTGAGTATTACCGGATGGTTGCGAACCACCTCTTCGAGCACGTCCCATACCTCGGGGCGCTCCTCCTCGACCATCTTTTTGGCCGCCTTGATGGTGGCAACCAGACCTTTCTCTTCTAATCGATTGAAAATGAAGGGCTTGAATAGTTCGAGCGCCATCTTCTTCGGCAAACCGCACTGGTTGAACTTGAGTTCGGGGCCGATGACGATGACTGAGCGGCCCGAGTAATCCACCCGCTTGCCCAGAAGATTCTGGCGGAAGCGTCCCTGCTTTCCCTTGAGCATGTCGGAGAGGCTCTTGAGCGGGCGCTTGTTCGGGCCGCGGAGCAGTCGGCCCCTGCGGCCATTGTCGAACAGCGCGTCCACCGCCTCCTGGAGCATGCGCTTCTCGTTTCGGATGATGATGTCCGGCGCCCGCAATTCCTGAAGCCTGAGCAGCCGGTTGTTGCGGTTGATCACCCGGCGGTAGAGATCGTTCAAATCGCTCGTGGCGAAGCGGCCGCCGTCGAGCGGCACCAGCGGCCGGAGCTCGGGCGGCAGCACCGGAATGACTTCGAGGATCATCCACTCGGCGCGGTTGCCCGAATTCTTGAAAGAGTCCACCACCTTGAGGCGCTTGATGAGCTTACGGCGCTTTTGCAGGTTCGAAGTGTCTCGAATATCCGTCTTGAGCTGCGCGGAAAGCGTCTCGAGGTCCAACTGAGCGAGCAGTTCGCGGATCGCCTCCGCACCGATGCCGATTTTGTACTCGTCTTCGTCGTATTCCTCTTCAATATTCCGATACTGCTCCTCCGTGAGGAGTTCGAATTTCTTGAGGTCCGTCTCGCCCGGATCGATGACGACGTAGTTTTCGAAATAGAGAATCCGCTCCAGTTCGCGCAGCGTCATGTCGAGCATATTGCCGATCCGGCTCGGCAGACCCTTGAAGAACCAAACGTGAGAGACCGGTGTGGCCAGTTCGATGTGGCCCAGGCGCTCGCGCCGTACTTTCGAGGAGATGACCTCGACGCCGCATTTCTCGCAAACCACGCCCCTGTACTTCATCCGCTTGTACTTGCCGCAAAGGCATTCGTAATCCTTCACGGGGCCGAATATGACGGCGCAGAACAGCCCGTCCCGCTCCGGTCGCAGCGTGCGGTAGTTGATGGTCTCGGGTTTTTTCACCTCGCCCGAAGACCAGGCGCGAATGGTGTGCGGTGAAGCGATGCGAATGCGTATCGCGTCGAATGAAACAGGATCCTTGGGCTTTTCGAATAGATTCAAGTTGCTGTCCAATTCAACCCTCCTTGGGAGTATGTGCGTCATCCCTTGGGCGACGGTCGATGGAACCGCCAAACAAACAGGCTCAAAAATTCAGGTCTAGCTCGGCGCCTCGCCACTCTCTATCAGTTCGACATCGAGAGCGAGGCTCTGAAGCTCCTTCATCAGCACGTTGAAGGACTCGGGCAGACTCGCCTCCAGCGAGTTCTCGCCTTTCACGATGGACTCATAAATACGTGTGCGGCCGGAAACGTCGTCGCTCTTTACCGTCAGTATCTCCTGCAGCGTCTTGGCGGCGCCGTAGGCCTCGAGCGCCCACACCTCCATCTCACCGAGGCGCTGTCCGCCGAATTGCGCCTTGCCGCCGAGGGGCTGTTGCGTCACCAGAGAATAGGGGCCCGTCGAGCGCGCGTGAATCTTGTCGTCCACGAGATGGTGGAGTTTGAGCATGTAGATCATCCCCACCGTGACCTTCTGCTCGAAGGGCTGACCGTTTTTTCCGTCATAGAGCTGGGTTTTGCCGTAAGGTGGCAACTCCGCCTCTTCCGTGAAGCGGACGATGTCCTGCTCCGTCGCGCCGTCGAACACCGGCGTCGCGAAATGCTTGCCCAGCACTTTCGCGGCCCATCCCAGGTTCGTCTCCAGGATCTGACCGACGTTCATCCGGGAGGGCACGCCGAGCGGGTTGAGCACAATCTCGATGGGCGTGCCGTCTTCGAGATAGGGCATATCCTCTTCGGGAACGATGATGGATACGACGCCCTTGTTGCCGTGGCGGCCCGCCATCTTGTCTCCCACCTGGAGCTTGCGCTTCATCGCCACGTAGACCTTTGCCATCTTGAGCACGCCGGGGGGAAGCTCGTCGCCGCGCTGAAGCTTGGCTATCTTCTCCTGCAAAATGCTGTCAAGCAGTTCCACCTGCTCGTTCGTGTGATCGGACATGGTCTTGATCTGATCGAGCAATTCCTTCTGGACGGGCAGGTCCAGGAGGTGGGCACCGCTGAGCTTCGCGAGGCCATCCTCGTTGAGTTCGTCCCCCTTGGCGAAGAGGCTCTCACTCGTTCTGGGGTGAACCACGTCGGCGAGGGCGCGCTGCCCGATGAGCAAAGAGCGGATTCTCGCATCACCCTCGTCGTTCAGAATATTGATTTCATCGCCGTAGTCCTTCTCCAGCCTCTCAATCTCCGCTTCCTCGATCTGGAGCATGCGGGTGTCCTTCTCCGCGCCCCGCCTGGAGAAGACGCGCACCTCCACGACTGTGCCCTCGATCCCCGGAGGCACCCTGAGCGAGGAGTCGCGTACATCGCCCGCCTTCTCGCCGAAGATGGCCCGCAGGAGTTTTTCCTCGGGGCTGAGCTGCGTCTCTCCCTTGGGCGTGATGCGCCCGACGAGCACGTCTCCCGGATTGACCCGCGCACCCACGCGAACGATGCCGCTCTCATCGAGGTCGCGCAGCGCCTCTTCGCTCTGGTTCGGAATGTCGCGCGTGATTTCCTCGGGGCCCTGCTTCGTGTCGCGCGCCTCGATCTCGAACTCCTCGATGTGCAAGGAGGTGTAGATGTCCTCTTTCACCACTTTTTCGGAGATGACGATGGCGTCCTCGAAGTTATAGCCGTTCCAGGGCATGAAGGCGACGAGCATGTTTCGGCCCAGAGCGAGCTCACCCTGGTCGGTGGAGAATCCATCCGCAATGATATCGCCCTTATTCACCTCCTGGCCTACGTGCACGATGGGTTTCTGGTTGATGCAGGTATTCTGGTTCGAACGGCGATATTTCACCAGATTGTGGATGTAGACACCCTCTTCGGCCAGGTTGCCCGCTTGTTCCTTCGCACGAATCACGATTCTGGTCGCGTCCACGCTCGCCACGCGGCCGTCGCACTGCGCGATGACGACCGCGCCCGAATCCCTCGCCGCGATCCCCTCCATGCCGGTGCCGACGAAGGGCGCTTCGGGCCGCAACAGGGGAACCGCCTGGCGCTGCATGTTCGAACCCATGAGCGCGCGGTTCGCGTCGTCATTCTCGAGGAAGGGAATCAGGGAGGTGGCCACGCTCACCAACTGCTTGGGGGAGACGTCCATGTAGTCCACCTGCTCTCGGGGCACCATGACGAACTCGCCGCTCGTCCTCGCCGAGACGAAATCGTTGACGAGGTTGCCCTTTCCGTCCACGGGAGCGTTCGCCTGGGCAATCTTGTACTTGTCTTCATCAATCGCCGAGAGCCATTCGACGGATTCACTGACGCGCCCGCTCACCACCTTCCGGCAGGGCGTCTCGATAAATCCGTACTGATTCACGCGCGCATACGTGGAAAGGCTCGCTATCAGCCCGATGTTCGGCCCCTCGGGCGTCTCTATCGGGCATATGCGGCCGTAGTGGGTGGCATGAACGTCGCGCACCTCGAATCCGGCCCGATCGCGCGTCAACCCTCCGGGGCCCAAAGCCGAGAGCCTCCGCTTGTGGGTGATCTCCGAGAGGGGATTCGTCTGATCCATGAACTGGCTCAACTGGCTGGAGCCGAAAAACTCCTTCACCGCCGCCGTTATCATCTTGGAATTGACCAAATCGCGCACCATGAGGTTGTCCATGTCCTGGATGCTCAGCCGCTCGCGAATGGCGCGCTCCATGCGCACGAGACCGACGCGGAACTGGCTTTCGAGCAACTCGCCCACGGAGCGCACGCGCCGGTTGCCGAGATGATCGATGTCGTCCACCGTGCCCTGTCCGTGGCGAAGCTCGATGATGTAGCGAACCGTGGCGATAACGTCGTTGAGCGTCAGGGTTCTCTGATCCAGCGGAAGGTTCAGGCCAAGTTTCGTGTTCAGCTTCAGGCGTCCGATGCGCGAGAGGTCGTATCGTTTCGAATTGAAGAAAAGGTTTTCAAAAAGCAGCCGCGCCGTTTCCTTGGTCGGCGGGTCGCCGGGGCGCAGTCGCTTGTAGATTTCCACGAGAGCGTCTTCTTGCGTCTCGCATTTATCCGACGTCAGGGTGTCGCGGATGGTCCTGTCCGCGCCGACGCCGGAGACGTAGAGAATCGCCAGCTTGGAGATTTTCCTGTCGCGCAGGGCGGCGAGAACCTCCGAGGTGATCTCGAGGTTCGTGTCGAAGATCACCTCGCCGGTTTCGGGATCGGCCACCGGCTGGGCCAGAATGCCCCCGACGACTTCCTCATCCTTGAGTTCCAGGGTCTCCACACCCGCGGCCTGAAGTTTCCGAAGAGCGGCCCGCGTGAACTTGCGCCCCGACCGCAGAACGAGTTCTCCCGTCTCGGGGAGAACGATGTCCTCGAAAATCCTCTGGTTCACCATGAGTTCGGAGAGTTTCTTGTAGTAGGCGTCTCTCTTCTCGTCGTAGAAGAGTTCCTCGCTCTGGTAGAAGGAATTGAGAATGTCGTCCTTATCCAGGCCGAACGCGCGCAACAGGATGGTGACGGGAAGCTTGCGGCGGCGGTCGATTCGGACGAAGAGCAAGTCCTTGCTGTCAAACTCGAAGTCCAGCCAGCTTCCCCGGTAGGGGATGAGCCTGGCCGTGAAAGCCGATTTTGCGGTGGGCTTCACCTTGTCCGCGCTGAAGAAAGCGCCGGGAGAGCGGTGCATCTGGCTGACGACCACCCGCTCCGTGCCGTTGATGATGAAGGTGCCATTCTCCGTCATGAGGGGGATTTCCCCCAGATATACCTTTTGCTCCTTCACCTCGCGGACGCGGCGCTCCTTGGTTTGCTCATCACGCTCGTAAACCGTGAGGCGGAGCATGACCCGCAGAGGCGCGACGTAGGTCATCCCTCTCTGGCGGCATTCGTCGGCTTCGTGCTTTTGCCGGCAGAATACCTCCACCCCCTCATCGTCCTTCTCGCCGGGGCCGCCGAGGCCGGGATATTCGTTGCCCTTCGACTCCCAGACGCCTATCTCATAGCCGAGATATTCGAGCGTAACATTCTCGGCGGCATCGGAGATGGGGAACACGCTGCGAAACACGCCCTCCAGACCTTCGTCCGTCCGACGCTCGGCGGGCTTCGTTTCCCATTGAAGGAATCGCTCGTAGGAAGAAAGCTGGATGTCTATCAAATTCGGAATATCGATAACCGCAGGTATAGAGGCGAAATCCTCACGAAACAGACGGACGTTCTTGCCATCTTTTATATCCATGCTGGCTCACCTCAAGAAAGTGGGGGCGACTAGGGTTATGCGCCGATCCGGCTACAGTCAGCAGAATCGGGTCGTCTGCATCCCGGGTGAGCTCTATGTGATTTCCACCTCCGCTCCAACCGCTTTGAGCTTGTCGGCAGCAGCTTCGGCGTCTTCCTTGGGAACCGCCTCCACGACGGCTTGGGGTGCGCTCTCCACCAAGTCTTTCGCCTCCTTGAGACCCAGGCTGGTCAGTTCGCGGACGGTCTTGATGACCTTGATTTTTTCCGAACCAAAGGATGTGAGACTGACGGTGAATTCGGTTTTCTCCTCCGCCGCTTCGCCCGCGTCGCCGCCCGCCGCCATCCCCGCACCGGCCATCATCATGGGCGCGGCCGCGGTCACGCCGAACTTCTCCTCGAGCTCCTTGACGAATTCGCTCAACTCCATCACCGTCATGTTTTCAATGAAATCGATTACTTCTTCTTTGGTCGCCACAATTCGCCCTTTCCTCGCATTCGCACGAAACCATCGGCCAGGTCATGGCCATTTAATTTTGGGAAATCTCGCCGTTTGCCCCCCTTCTTTGGGCAAACAACTATATTACACTTGTTCTTTCTTTTTGGCAATGGCGTCAACGACATTTATGAACTGGGAAACGACGCCGTTCAGAACCCTCGGCAGACCCGCCACAGGGGCCTGCAAGGCGGAAAGCAACATCGAGAGCAACACCTCGCGCGAGGGCAACTCCGCGAGCGACTCCACTTCGGCTGTTTCGAGGAACCTGCCGTCCAGAACCCCGCCCTTGATTTCGCCGGCGGACTCTTCCTTCACGAATTCCTTGAGTATCTTGGCGGGCGTCGAGGGGTCGCCGTCGGTCGTCACGATGGAAATCGGCCCGACGAGCCTTCCACGCAATTCCTCGAAACCCGTGCCCTCCACCGCGCGTTCGGTGAGCGAATTCTTGACGACGGAGAGCCGAACGCCCGCCTCGCGCGTCTGTCTTCTCAGGGCCGTCATCTGCGCGACGCTCAGCCCCCGATAGTCGAACAACACCAAAGAGGTGCTCTCGTTGAAATGAGTCTGAAGGGCCTCTACCGCCTCGGTCTTATCGGCGCGAGGCGCCTTGCCCGACGCCAGTCTTCCCTTCTCCACAACCGCTGTCGCCATTTCGGGGCCTCCTTATTTCAATGCCGCGAGAAGAGACTGGTGGTCGACCCGCACGCCGGGCCCCATCGTGCTGGAAATGGTGAGGCGCTTGAAGTACACCCCCTTGCTCGCTGCGGGCTTCGCGCGAACGAGCGCGTCCACCACCGCCGCGATGTTCTCGGAGAGCGCCTCTCCCTCGAAACTCACCTTTCCGACCGGGGCATGGATGATGCCCGCCTTATCCACGCGGTATTCCACCTTGCCCGCCTTGATCTCGCGAACCATGCGGCCCACGTCGAAGGAAACGGTGCCGGATTTCGGGTTGGGCATCATGCCGCGGGGCCCGAGCAGCCGCCCGAGCTTGCCCACGACGCTCATGACGTCGGGCGTCGCCACCACGCGGTCGAACTCCATCCAGCCGCCCTGAATCTTCTCGGCCAGGTCATCCGCGCCCACGTACTCCGCACCCGCCTCCTTGGCCTCGGCCACCTTCTCGCCCTTGGCGAACGCTACGACGCGCTCTTCCTTGCCGATGCCGTTGGGCAGAGCGACGCTTCCCCTCACCATTTGTTCCGCATGGCGCGGGTCTACGCCGAGCTTGGCGGAGATCTCGACGGTCTCGTCGAATTTCGCAGTGGAAATCTCCTTCACCAGACCAACGGCTTCAGAGAGCGGATGCAGCTTTTCCCGATCGACTCGTTCCCGGGCTTCTCTATAGTTCTTGCCGTGCTTGGGCATTTGCCTGCCTCCTCCATCGTGGTTCGAACGACGCCCGACCGGGACGCCTCCCACATCCGTTCAATAAAAAACTACCCGCTGACCTCGATCCCCATGCTGCGGGCCGTACCCTCGATAATACGGACGGCCCCTTCGAGGTCTGCGCTGTTCAAATCCTCTTTCTTGATCTCGGCTATCTCCTCGAGTTGTTTGCGCGTTACGGAGCCCACGCCCTCGCGCCCGGGCTCGGATGATCCTTTCGCCAGCGCGGCGGCCTGCTTCAAGAGAGCGGAGGCGGGCGGACTCTTCATGATGAAGGTGAAGCTCTTGTCCGCATACACAGAGATCACGACCGGAATAATCGTGCCTTCCTTCCCCTGGGTCTGCGCGTTGAAGGCCTTGCAGAACTCCATGATGTTCACACCCTGCTGGCCGAGCGCAGGACCGACGGGCGGGGCGGGGTTCGCCTGGCCGGCCGGTATTTGAAGTTTGATGGTGCCAACCGCTTCTTTCGCCATTTTTCCCTCTCAAACAGCATAAGCCCGACGCTACACCCGGGCTTTGCCTCTGCCAGTCTTCCCGGGCCCGGCGAACGCCGCGCAGCGGCGCCACGCCCCCGATGAACCTTTTCCCCTACACCTTCTCCACCTGGAGCATCTCGAGTTCCACGGGCGTCGCGCGGCCGAAAATGCTGACCATGACCTTGAGCTTTCCTCTGTCGGGGTGTACCTCGTCGATCTCGCCGGTGAAGTTCACGAAAGGCCCGTCTATCACCCGGATGCTCTCGCCTTTTTCGAAATCAATCTTGGGCTTGGGCTTCTCAGCCTCTCCGCTCATCTGCTTGAGGATGTTTTCCATCTCGGCTTCCGAGAGAGGACTCGGGGACGTTCCGCCCAGAAAACCCGTCACCTTCGGCGTGTTCTTGACCACATACCAGGTGTCCTCGTCGCATTCCATCCGAATCAGGATGTAGCCGGGGAAGAATTTCCGGGAACTCGTGCGCCTCTTCCCGCCCTTCACCTTCACAACCTGCTCGGTGGGAACCACGATTTCACCGAGTTTTTCCTCGTATTCCTTCCCGCGAAACTGCTCTTCGATCGAGAGCTTCACCTTGTTTTCAAAACCCGAGTAGGTGTGCACCACATACCAGTTCATGGACATTCCGAAACCCTGCTCTAGAAACCGAAATTGAGGAAATAGCTGACAGCCCGGGACAACGCCAAATCGACGAGACCCAGATATACGGCAATGATGAAGACGAACACGAGGGCCATGGCGGTTTGCGCCGCCGTCTGGCGCATATCGAGCCACGTCACGCGCTTCGCTTCGCTCTGCACGTCGCGCAGGAAGGTGCGCCCCTGATGAATCCAGCCCATCACCTTATTGCTCATGCATCCACTCTCCGCTGCCGCTTCCGATCTTCTCGAACCAGGGTTCGGCCCCCGGGTTCATGGCAGGCCAGGAGGGACTCGAACCCCCAACCGCCGGATTTGGAGTCCGGTGCTCTACCAAATTGAGCCACTGGCCTCTGAAAACCTGATGTCCTGAAACGACCGCTTAAACCGCTCTATTCGACGACCTCTGTGACGACGCCGGCCCCCACCGTGCGGCCCCCCTCGCGTATCGCGAAGCGTAGCT
>JAPOYD010000078.1 GCA_026706735.1 Nitrospinota bacterium
CGCTACTCTCCCTCTCACTGGTGCCATGTTATGGAGCATGAGAGTTTCGATGATGAAGGAATCGCCAAAATCCTGAACGAGCATTTCGTATCCATCAAGGTGGATCGGGAAGAACGCCCCGATATCGATGGCATCTACATGGAAGCAGTGCAGATGATGACAGGCCAAGGAGGTTGGCCCATGAGCGTCTTCCTGCTTCCGGACTTAAGGCCTTTCTTCGGTGGCACGTATTTTCCGCCGGATGACAAATGGGGCAGGCCCGGCTTCAAAAACGTGCTTTTGAGGCTGGCCGAAGTTTATAGAACGAGACAGGACGATTTGCACACCAACGCGGAGAGCATCACGGCAAATCTTCAGCAAATGGGAGTCGTTACGGCCACGCAAGGTGACTTGAAATCGGAATGGATCGACCAGGCCGCTCATGAATTGAAGGAACGATTCGACTCAACCTGGGGTGGATTCGGGAGCGCTCCCAAATTTCCGCCCTCCATGGCGCTGATGCTGTTATTGAGAAAATGGAAGCGGTTCCCGGATCAGGAATTGCTGAAGATGGTCGAGATAACGCTTCAAAGGATGGCGTTGGGCGGAATGTATGATCAACTCGGTGGAGGTTTTCACCGCTACAGTGTTGATAATTACTGGCTTATCCCACATTTCGAGAAAATGCTTTATGACAACGCTCTTTTGTCCAGAGTTTACCTCGAGGCCTACCAAGCGACGGGAAGCGCGTTTTACCGATCCGTAGTGGCGGATACGCTTGATTATGTTTTGCGTGAGATGACCAGCCCGGGCGGAGGGTTCTACTCCGCGCAGGACGCCGACAGCGAGGGCGAGGAGGGCAAATTCTTCGTTTGGCGCCCAGAGGAAATAGAAGGGATTCTCGGGAAAGAAGAAGCCGACATATTTTGCCGGTTCTACAGCGTGACGGAGGAGGGGAACTTCGAAGGCAATACCTCCGCCTTGTTCATTCAGAAACCACCCCGGGTTTTCGCCGAAGAGTTGGGAATCACGGAAGAGAAGCTCTTTGAGGTTTTGCAAAGAGGGCGCGCAAAACTCTTCACCGAGCGGGAGCGGCGCGTGAAGCCGGGTCTGGACGATAAAATTCTCACGAGTTGGAACGGACTCATGATCGGCTCGATGGCTTTGGCAGGCAGAATACTGGAGCACCGCCCCTACGTGGAAGAAGCGGGCAAGGCGGCGGATTTTATTTTCAACAACATGCGCGATGAGCGCGGCTTACTGAGAAGCCACCGGGAAGGCGTGAGCAAGTTCAACGCGTATCTGGATGATTATGCTTTTCTGATCGTGGGGTTGGTGGATTTGTACGAGGCGAGCTTCGAACCCCGGTGGATTCGAGCGGCTTCGGATTTGGCGAGGGAAATGATTTCTCGCTATTGGGATGATGGGGACGGCGCATTCTTCTTTACGGCCCACGATCATGAACAACTCATTGTCAGGAAGAAGATGACGCAAGACGGCGCCGTCCCGAGCGGAAATTCCATGGCTGCGCTTGGTTTGCTGAAGCTGGCGAAACTCTCGGGCGAGGCGGAATTCGCAGAACGCGGCGAAGGCGTATTGCGCTCGTTTGGCGATTACCTGGGCCGCGTGCCGGCCGCCTTCCACATTATGCTGGTTGCGCTGGACTTTTATCTCGATTCTCCGGTGGAAGTGGCGATTGTCGGCGAGAGAAACGCAGAAGATACACAAGCGGTTCTGAGAGCCGTTGATTCCCGCTTCATCCCCAATAAAATTTTGGCTTTCAAGTCAGAAGCATCAGATGAAGTAGCAAACGCCGCGGTTCCTCTGCTCGATGGGAAATCCATGGTGGATGAACGAGCTACTGTATATCTATGTGAAAACTACACATGCAAGGAGCCGCTCACGGACTTGAACATGATTGAAAAAGCACTCGAGAGGGACTGAGTCGTTTATTTCGCCCGCACGATGAATGCCCCGTACCCGTTGCGCTGCAGTCTTTCCGCCAATCGTTTTGCTTTACTCTCGCCGGCCAGGCCTTTGATCTGCACGTGGTAGTGTTCGTAGTTTCCATGCCAGCCGGGCCGGATCTCCGAGATTGTGCCATTGCGGTGAAAGTAATCGGCGAATTCTTGCGCCTTTCGTTTTTCCATAAAACCGCCAACTAGGATCATCCATTTCGGGTTTGGCTCCCGGGGAATGTAGAGAGGCTCGACGTCGACCTCGGTGGTGCCGCTGCGCAGCATGCCGATTCTCATGGCCGCCTCCCGGGAGAGGTCGATAACCCGGTTGATGAAAAAGGGCCCTCGATCGTTGACTCTCACTTGCACTTCCCGCCCGTCGTCACTTCTGCGCACCCGAACTACGGAACCAAATGGCAGGGTGCGGTGCGCGGCCGTGAGCGCGTGCATGTCGTAAATTTCGCCATTCGCTGTTTTGCGTCCGTGGTAGGGATTTCCGTACCAGGAGGCGATGCCGTGTAAATCGTCCCCTTGAATGTCGTAACTCCTCGGCGCAGGCAGAAAGCCACATCCACTCAGGAGAGTGGAAAAAGCGAGACAAATGATGAGCCACCGAAAGGGGACTGCATATGAGGGATTGATTTTCGAATTCATCGGGATAAATCTGGGGCGGATGTACAAGTTGTGCAGGCCATTATATCAGATTCAACCAGCGCCAACATATGGGTACGTTTTTGAGATGGTTATTAAGGTTTCAACTAGCTTCGGTATTTGGCGAAAGCGTCGCCGATGCTGACGCCTTTTTCCAGTTCCGCGGTAATTTTTTCTTCGATTTCCGCCAGCTCATCCATCTTGTCGATGACTTCCCCGAGTCTTTCCTTGGGGATGACGACTACGCCGTTGACGTCGCCGAGAATGACGTCTCCCTGCCTCACCGCGGCGCCTCCGCAATTGATCGGCTCTCCCACAGCGATGGGGACCGTATATCCGCCGCTGCCGTGAACCGATACCCCTCTGGCGAATACGGGGAAACCCATCTGGCGGTGTTCCTCGATGTCCCTGGTCCTGCCGTCGAGGACGACACCACCTAATTTCATCACTTTCGCCCGCGTACTCATCATCCCGCCCCAGTTGGCCGTCGTGACTCCGGGCGGGATGCTGATGACGACGATGCTCTCCTCGGGCGCCGCGTCGATGTGGTGCACCTCGCGTTTGGGCAGAGAGCCGCCACCGGCGGGAACCATTCGAACGGTATGGGCCTTTCCCACCATCCGGTAATCCGGGTCTGGTGACAACAGGATGATGTCGGGCATGTGGCCTCTGATCTTCAGTTTGTCAAAAGCGTCCGCCGCCTGACAGGTCGAATAGCTCTCCAAACGATTCATTAATTCGTCGTTCATGAAATTCTCCGAAATCCGTCGCCTCCAAATACGTCGGCGTCATGTAGCGAATGGAGTGATCGTCGTCTCACTGAAGGCCTTCAATTTATAAACGAAATTCCGAAAAGCGCACGCCATCCGGATCGAGTTCTTCCAGGACCCTCAGTTCTTCTGCACTTGGTGCGGGAGTTTGCGCCACGACGCTCGGGTGCTCCAGCTCGAAGCCGGTATTCTCGATCACATCATCCATCGAGTGACCGGGGTGAACACTGGCGATCTCGAGCCCGGTGGATTTTTTCTCGAACAAGGCGATGGGCGTCACCACGTGGCTCAGATTGCCCGATTGCGTCGAGAAATCCACTCGGGGCACGAGAAACCGTCTGTCGTGGACTGTTCGCCAGATTACGGTTCGTTTCACCTGCGGCATGATGACGGCGCCTCCCCCGCCCCCTGGGAGCCTTACTTTCGGGTGGAACGGGTCGCCGATGTAGCTCAAGTTGGCTCGTCCCTGCTTGTCGAGTTGGGCAGCGCCCAGAAAAGCGAAGTCCACCCCGCCGCGCGCGAAAAGATCGTACATGTCCGGGTTATAGAACATAGAAGCCGCGCCGTGGCAGAGTTCAGGGTCGGCCGTGCTGTTCGGCATGAAGCGTGGCTCGGGGTCCACCGAACCCGCGACTTCTATGAGCGAGCAGTTGGGGGCATGTCGTTTTCTGGCCAGGAAAATCGCAACCATAGGTAGCGGGGAGTTGACCCCGTGGAATACTTTTTCGCCATCTTCGATAAGGCGCGAGAGCGTGACGGCCATCTGGTTTCCAGCGCGAGTCACGTGCTCGGGCAACGAGGCCAGGCGGTTGCCCATCGCTATTTCGTCACCTCGTCTTGTGCGTGTGATTCGTCGGTGTTCGCCAGATATTCCCGAAGCCCGCCTTGGCTTTGGGTCAAAGTCATGTAGCGCCTCATTTCTGTTTTGTCGACCCCATAGTATGGGTGGCAACTGCAAGGTGAAGCCCCCCCCGGCGTTTCCACGACAGCCTTGACGAGAAAACCTGGAATAGTGGTTCTTTCCGGTTCCGCTGCGAGTTCTTCGGGGTCGACGATTTTCTCGGTCGTGAGAATGACTCCCTTTTGCGCCGCGCGCGTCATTTCAACGTCGAATTGCTGGTTGCCCAAGATTTGGGCGTTACCCTGCGCGTCTGATTTCTGAACGTGAATCAATGCCCAGTCCGGCTTGAGCGCTGGAATCGCATAGAGTTCTTCTTTCGTGTAGGGGTCTTCAATCGTAAAGATTCCGCTTTGCTCCGGAATGTCGCTCCCGTCGAACCCGCGAATGGGCTGGAAGGGAACACCGTAGGCTGCGGCCCGCAGCCCAGCAAGAACGCTGGCTCAGGCGTGCTCTGTAAGGCCGGTCAACCCTTTTTCAATCGCCTTTCGATAGTGAGGCGCCAGTCCGAATTCCGCCTCGAATGTGACGATGCCGCTGATGATTCTCTTCACGGCCCCAGCGGCGCAAAGGAGGTCGGCGTCGTAACCGGGAGACGGCTTGATAAGCGTAAGGTCTCGCAGGCCCGCGCGCGCAATTTCACGGATGAGGGCGGCGGGCGTTCTGTGCAAAAGGGTGCCGCCGGGACTAATCGCGTCTCCTCCCTCAATGAGAGAAGCGGCTTCTCGTAAAGAAATTTGTTTGCTCATGGACAGTTACCATCCATTCGATTGGGGCGTATGTAGCGGGAATCAGAAATCATGGTGCATATCTTAGCAAAAGTAGATGTTTTGTGCTTGCGCTCAGAAACCTTTATATCGGAGTGAGAGTGATTTTGGCGTATTCGTTGACCGGCAGCCTTGGGGTGGCGTAAATATCAATGAAAGGAAGATGTTATTTCTGGGCGGACACACATTCAGATGAATCCATCGAAGGAGTATGGAATGCCACGTATTTCCTTGTTAGAACCCGAGCAGGCGGAAGCATCCGCGAAACGCATCATGGAGAATTTGCAAAAACAGTTCGGCGTCGTGATTCCGCCGGTGAAGGCCTTGGCCCACAAGCCGGATTTTTTGCGCTCTTTGCTGAGCCTGACCACGGTGGCCGATGGCCCTGGAGAGATCGACGTCGGTTTCAAGGAAATCTTGAACATTCGTGCATCGGTGCTGAACGGGTGTCATTTTTGCGCCAACATGCATTCCAACATGGCGCGGATGCACAAGGTGGGGGATGATAAGGCGAAAGCCGCGCAAGAAGGTTCCTCGAGTGACGTTTTCGACGAGAAGGAAAAAGCGGCGCTTCGCCTTTGTGAGGAAAGCACGCGGGGGGTGAGCGTCTCAGATGAGACGTTTGAAGCGCTGAAGACGCACTACTCGGAAGCGCAGATAGTAGAACTTCTCGGCGCCATAGCACTCATCAACACTTGGAATCGGCTTATCGTCGGTATGGGATTTTAGACTTCGGGTTTTCCTTTTCTCGGTAAGTCCATCACGAATCGAGTTTTAGAGGCTTAACGCGGCCCGGCTGACCGTAAGTTCGGTTTCTCCCAGAAGTTCCGACGTCGTGAGTTTTCCGCTCATCACGGCGGTTAGTTCTTTTTCGAGCAGGTCTCTCGCCTCATCTATGCGCATCGTCCCTTCCATGACACCGCTGATGTCCACGTCGATGTTCTCGGCCATCGTTCGGGCGGTTCGGGGATTTCCCGTCACCTTGATGGTGGGAGAAATGGGATGTCCAATGGGGTTGCCGATTCCGGTCGAGAAAACGATCGCCTGCGCTCCGCTGGCCGCCAGGGAGGATATGTTCTCCACACCCGCGCAGGGAGCGTCGGCGAAGATAGTGCCTTTTTTCGAAGGGCGTTCTCCTACGCCTACAATCTCGACGATGGGATGACTACCCGCTTTTTTGATGGCTCCCAGACTTTTCTCCTCGATGGACGACAGACCACCCCGAATGTTATCGGGTGCGGGATTTGAACCGATGAAGTCCACACCGATGCTTTCGGCGTAATCGACGGCGCGCCTTGCGGAATCGATAATTCTACGCGCCGTTTTCCTGTCCGCGGCCCGGCGGGCGAGAAGATGCTCGGCTCCGACGATTTCCAGCGTTTCGGAAAAGATGACCGAACCTCCCGCTTCTACGACCCTGTCGGCGACCATTCCCGTCACGGGGTTCGAGATGACGCCGCTGGTCGTATCGGAGCCTCCGCATTCGGCCCCGATGGTGAGTTCGCCCATTTCACAGCGGACGCGTTTGGCAGTTGCGAGGTAGTCGGAAAGTTTCGTGGCGAGTTCCACGACGTGCGAAGTGGTGCTGAGCGTGCCCCCAATCTCCTGGATGTTCACGGCTTCTATGGGCATCCAGGGAGATGTTCTGGCGGCTACTTCCGCGATAGCGTTGGCGCTCTTGGGTTCGAGGCTCACGATTATGGCGGCCCCTACGTTCGGGTGGGCGGCGGTGTGTCCCATCACCCGCCAATGCTGCGCCTCGTCCTCACCCATCAGGGCGCGTCCGAACGAGGTGTTTACAGGCGTGGCATCTCGCACCAGGGAGCCGATTCTGCGGACGATAGGGTTGGAATTGTCCATTCCGCTGACGATGGCAAGATGATTCCGGCCACCCGGTGGGCCTTCAGGTCTCCTGTAGCCCCAGAAGGTGGGGGTGGCTTTTTTTCGGGCCATACCTAGCCTCTGGTGCTTTTGATGTTGTGGACGTGAACGTGACTGCCGACGGGTATCTCTTGTGTGGCAGTGCCGATGACCTCACCGTATTTCAGCACATTCGCGTTCGAGCGGATCTTGCGCAGCGCGATTTTATGGCCGAAAGGAATCGCTTCCGTCGCGATAATCGTCGAAGTTTTCTCGTTGCCTTCGATTTCCAAATTCTGCTCGGGTGCGATGTCCTCCAGCACGGTGGCCACGTTGTCTTTCGGGTGCATCACCAGCGCTCTGCTCATCGGGTGCTCTCCTTGGCGAGTCTAGTCTTCGCTTCCCACATTCCCGGGCAGCCTCAAGCGGAGTCTCTCGACGGGACGGCCATTTTTCAGGTGTTCCTCGATGAGTTCCGGAACGTCCTCCACCTTTACGCCCGTGTACCAGACGCCCTCCGGATAGACGACCAAGGTGGGGCCCATCGTGCACGGACCCAGACAAGTGGCACCCGCCATGGCCGTATCCGCAGCGAGTTCATCGTTCGAGCCAATCGCCTCAGTGATCGCTTGCGCCACTTCGATGCTTCCCTTGCTCTGACAACAGCCCATTGGATGAGTAGGTGGTCGTTGATTGATGCAGACGAAAACGTGTCTTTTGATGTGTTCCACGGTTATCCTCTTTTCAAATGATGAGTGAGCTCTTATGGAATTTTCCCGAGCGAGGTTTCAAAGTCTATCGGCTTCTACTCTGAATGACTTTGCCAGAAGGGGATGATACGCTCCGTTCACTAGAAGTCAAGGGATTCGCCGCTTTTGGATTCAGGGTAGGCGGATTGGTCGCCATGGCCTGAGGTGAGCCTGTCTCTATAATATTCAGGAAATTTCCAAACGACGTGAGCGAAGCGTTCTTAGAAGATCAAAAACCTATCGTCTACCGGATGAAGGGTGGTCCCACCTGTCTTTTCCTGCTGGACTCCAACGCTCCCGCCGTGAGCGTGCAGGCATGGTTTCGTGTCGGAAGCCTCACTGAAACGGACCGGCTCGCGGGCATCTCCCATTTCCTCGAGCACATGATATTCAAGGGTTCGGAAAATCTGGAAGTAGGAGAACTCGCCTCTCTGGCCGAGTCTTCCGGCGGGGATATCAACGCCTATACGACGAACGAATCCACCCATTACGATCTGATATCGATGCCGGATAAATTTGAAGGGTGTCTGGAAGTGCTCCTCGATGCGCTTTGGTGGCCGCGATTCGAGGAAAACGAGGTCCATCAGGAGAGACAGGTCATTCTCTCGGAATTCAATCGCACCTATGAACAACCCGACCAAGTGCTTCAATATCACCTTTATCGCGAAGCTTACGGCCCCCGGCATCCTTACGGCCGCGCAATTCTGGGTACGCGACAGACGCTCAGGAGCATAGGCGCGGCAGAGTTGAAGAAATATCACAAGCGATTCTATGTGCCCTCATCCGCCGTCCTGGTGTTTGCCGGAGCTTTTGACGTTCCGCGGGTAAAATCCATTTTGAGAAAAAGGCGAAAGCGTTTTCTCACCAAATGGCCGAAACCTGGGCGTAGAAAGATGCCGAAAGCTCCCCGGCCGACTCCCCTGAAAGCAGGTCCGCGCATCGTCGTGCGACGCGGTCGCTCGGGAACGGCGCACTTAGAACTCGCCTTTGAAATTCCTCCGCTGACGCACCGGGACGCTCCCGCACTGGAAGTGCTCGGTATCGTCCTAGGAGCAGGCGAAAGCTCACGCCTGTATGAGTATCTTTGCATGAACGCTTCGCTGATGTTCGATGTTTCCGCTGATGTCTATCTTTCCAGCGCGCCGGGGTTGTTTTTCTTGGGAGGCTGTACGGCACCAAAAAATGTCGAGAAAGCAGCAGAGCAAATTCTCCAGGTGGCGAAGCAAATCATTGAGAACATGCCGCTCACCCCGAGTGAGTTGGACAAAGTGCGCATGAATTATCTGACGGGCCTGGAGTTTCGGCGTGAGAATATGACGGGCAGAGCCCGTGTAGCGGGCTATTCCGAACTGATTACCCGAGACCCGAATTATCATTTGAAGTACATGAAAATGGTGATGGAAGTAGACGCGAATGACGTCTCGGATGTGGCGAGACGCTATCTCTCACCATCACGATTGACTGCCGGCGTTTTCTTCCCCAAGGGGGAGGCGCCGCGAGTCGGCGTGCGAAGAATTCGCAAGGCGATATGGAAGGGATTCGAAAACAATCTTGAGCAAAAACGAAACGACATGCATCGAACCCATGGCGTGGCGGAAAAATCAACCGTATCAGGGCATACCCGCTCCGTTTCACAAAAAAGAGGCCACGTTAATAATCGAGGGCGCACGAGGGCTAAGAGCAAACCTATAGAGACAAAACTTCCGGGTGGGGGGCGGCTGGTTATGCTTCCTGATGGCGGCCCGTGCGTTTTCTCTTTACGAGCCGTATTCCTGGGGGGACAAAGAAATGAATCCGCCCGCCAGTCTGGACTACATGCCCTGATGACATCCGTAGTCCCCATGGCGACCAGGAGATGTCCATCGTTTGTTCATACCAAGGAAGTAGAGGGTTTGGGTGCGAGTATTGATGGGTTTTCGGGGAGGAATTCGTTCGGGCTGACGGCTACCGGTTGCAGCGCGGTATTGCCCGAAATCATGGAAAGATTTGTGGAAGTCATGTCGGAGCCCGCTTTCGATGAGAATGATGTCGAGTTCGTCAGAGAAGAACTAAAAGCGGAGCGTGAAAGTGAGTTGGACGATTTGGGCCGATACTGCCGATTCAAGGGTCATCAGCTTTTATATGGAAAACATCCAATAGGGCGCCATCCACTTGGAAATCACAAGACGATGTCCGCCCTCAACCGGAGGGTTTTGAGGCGGGAATGGCGCAAAAGGACATCGCCGGCGGATTTGGTTATAGCGGCGGCCGGCAATTTCGATGTCTCTCATCTGGAAGAGCGTATATCGAAAATGCTAAAACCTTGGGCTAGGTTCGCCCCTCGGCAAACGCCAGTTCTTCAGCCTCCTCCTCCCAGAAGCCTCTCAAGGAGGCGGTTTCGCTCATATATACTTGATGGAGCGTCGCAAAGCCATATTCATATGTCGTTTTTGGGAGCGACTTTTCATGAACCGGCCAGACATGCGCTTGCGATTATCGCGGCGGCATTGGGCAGTCAGGGCGGTGGACTCTTCCTGGAACTGAGAGAAAAGCGCGGCCTTGCCTACGATGTGAACGTTTCCTCTCACGAATCTCTGGACCCGGGCCCCATTTCAATTTATGTGGCTACTCCCTTGGGGAAGGAAAAACTGGTCATCGAATTGGTGCGGCAGGAAATTGCGCGTGTAAGCTTAAGTGGACTTGATGATGAGGAATTCCAACGAGCCAAGTCTTATCTCATTGGAGGATTGTCTCGCGCTCATCAGCGGGCCTTTGCGAGAGCGGCCGACCTGGCGGGCAGATTCGTCCATGGTTTGGGTTGGGAGACGCTTGAAGATACAAAGCGGCAGATTGAAAGTGTGGGCATGAATTGCGTCAGAGAAGCCGCGCGTCATTTTATGAAGCCAAGCAAAGAATGCCTGGTAATCGTGTCGGGAGATGCTTTGAGATAGTCTGATTCACTAGCGATTCGTTTGTTGGATCTCGAGTAAATCTTCTTGCAGTTTTCTCAACCGGCTACGCAATTCGGTCATTTCCTCGATAATATTTTCTTCTTTCTGGTAAGTGAGCAACATTCGCTCCAATTGCCCCAGTTCATTAGCCAGCCTGCGTCTTTCGGCTGGATTTCTCGATCGAATTCGTTCTCGTTCGATTTCTCGAATGCGTTGCCGCAATTCTTCGAGGGTCATCGTTGTGCGAGGCGGCAAAGGCGTTTCTTTCGAGTTTTCACTTCGCGTAATTTCCCTGGCTGTTTGCCGGGCTTGGCCGGGCCTCAGGTTTTCTTCCACTTCCGCAGGAGTTCTGGATGGAAACCGATCATCCATACGGGGCGTCTCGGCGGGGTGAGTAGCAGGTTTTCTACTGCTTTTATCTTTCGTGGTTTGTATTTCTCCGGTGTCTTCTCGTCCGTATGCGTGGTCTCGCTGGTATTTCCCTATGGTGATCAGCGTGTTCGTAACAGCTCGCTGGGCTTTGAAATATGCGGTTCGGACGGTGGATTTCGTTTTTTCCCAAATGTTCTTGGACGAAAAGTTGCTTCCCGCACAACCTGCAATCAAAACGCTGAGCAACATGGCGGATAAAAAAAGAGAAATTCTTTTCAGGCAAGTATCAATTTGCGATTTGTTCGTATTCTTGCGTTTCATCTTGTATGTCCATGCTCGATAGGCGGAAGGCTGCCTCGTCCACCAGAGGCACAAGGCTTTTGGAGTCTATGCCGCTTACGGCGATGCCGTCGAACCGGCGGCACAGATTGGCGAGGCAGATGTCATCCGTCTGGTCCATCTTGTTGAAAACTCGAATGAGAGGCGTGTTTTTCAATCCAATTTCATCCAGGATTTTCTCCACGGAAAAAAGGTTTTCCTCGCAATGCGGGGATGAGGCGTCAATCACGTGAAGGAGGAGGTCTGCTTCACTCAGTTCCTCCAGTGTGGAGCGGAACGCTCCTATCAATTCCTGAGGGAGGTCGTGAATGAAACCGACGGTATCCGTAATGATGACTTCCTGCTCGCGCGGGAGCCTGAGTCTCCGGCTCGATGTGTCCAGCGTGGCGAAAAGTCGATCCTCGGCCATTACCTCGCTATTCGTTAAAGCGTTCAATAATGTGGATTTCCCCGCGTTGGTGTAGCCCACCAGGGAGAGGACCGGCACTTCACGGCGCTGGCGGAGCCGTCTGCCCTGAGAGCGTTTTTTCTGCAAGTTCCCGAGCTCTTTCTCCACCCTGCGAATGCGCTCGAATGCACGGCGACGGTGAATCTCTAGCTTCGTTTCACCCGGTCCCCTGCCGCCGATGCCGCCGGCAAGTCTGCTCAAGGCCGTGTGATGGGAGGAGATGCGGGGCAGCGTATATCGCAGGAGAGCCAGTTCCACTTGAAGCTTTCCCACGCGGCTCTTGGCCCTTTGAGCGAAAATATCGAGTATGATTTGTGTCCGGTCGAGGATTTTCAGATCGGTAAATTCGGATAAATTCTTGATTTGCGAGGGCGTCAGTTCATTGGAGAAAAACAGGGCTTCGGCTCCCACCTGCATCGAGTTCATGAGGACATCTGCCAGACGGCCCTTTCCGATGGCGAAGCGAGGATCCGGCCTCTTTCGGCGCTGCAGAATTTGTCCGCAGGGGATGAAACCGGCCTCACGCGTAAGGAGGGACAATTCCTCGAACTCGGTCTCTGGCGAACGGTTTGAGTTCTGCCCGGTATCGAGATGCACCAGCAAGGCGCGCTCTCCCTCTTCGAGTTGAATGGATGATTTTTGCAGGCGGGCGAACTCACTCTCCAGAGAGTTGATGAGGGCCTCGATGTTCACCCTGTTCGATTCGAGATTGGGAAACGACTGGATTTCCCAGGGAGCGCGGTTCTCTACAAACGTAGGGTGGCCGTTGGCTTGTTCATTTTCACCGGGAGGCCGAGGTTTGATGTGCGCGAAATAAAAGCGGCCCGCGCTCCCGTCTTCTAGGACTTCAATAAGCCCCATTGCGTCGAGGCGCAGGAGGGCCATGTCCGTCAGGTCTTCCTGGGATAGCGGAGAAGCGTTCAAGTGGGTGTGCACGCACCGAAGACCTCTGAGTCTCGCCATCCCGGCGCGTGCGCGGCCGAGCTCCGGTATTTCGATCCCCCGCGCATCGCCGATGATCACGTAACGCACTAAGCCGAGTCGATCGATGAGCAGCCCGATCTGGCGTGAAATTTCATGAGATAGAAATGCCAGTTCGCGACCAAGTTCCAGATGAATGAATTGACTGGGTGGAATTTTGCGGCGGTAAAGCCTTTCCAAAACTTTCATTTGCTTAGGCTTCAGCCCGGTGAGGCGACCATGAAGTCTAGCGATGGTAAGGCACTCCCAAAAGCAAACGGGCGCAAAATGAAGAAGGCTGCGCCAATGGATATCTCCGTAGCGTGAACAACAGTCTGCATTCAAGATATGCTAAGTTTGCCCGGAACACAAGATGATTGACACTACACATGGTGTTCAATAGACTCTACGCCCTTTGGGCACCGTGTTTGCTTGATGATTTGGGGATCAGCCATGGTGAACGAGCGTGATCCGAGACTTCTTCGGGTAGAAGACATGGTGCGTCGGCTTTTGAGGCATAAAGCCGACGCCAATCTTTCCAATGCGCTGGAAAAAATGCACGCGGCCGAAGTGGCGCAGATTTTTCAGCATTTCCTGCCCGAAGAACGCCAAGAAGCGTTTTCCCTCGTTCGTAACCGGGAGCATCGCGCCTCCATTCTGACGGAATCGGATTCTCACATCGTACGGGAGCTTCTGGAGCCGGTGCCGAATGAGGACGTCGTTCCACTGATCAAGGAATTGGACAGCGACGACGCGAGATATATTCTCGAAACCCTGCCCGATGAGCGTTCCCAGGAAATAGTTGCGCTCCTCGATGCGCCGGAAACCGAGGCGATACAGGATATGATGGCGTATTTGCCGGAAACCGCAGGCGCCATCATGACGGATTCTTATGTGGCCCTACCTGAGGAACTCACGGTGAATGAAGCCATCTCCCAGGTGCGAAAAGCCAGCGAGGTGGACTACATTTTCTATGTGTACGTCATAGACTCGAATGGTTGTCTGAGAGGGGTGATTACTCTACGGCAACTCTTGCTGGCGGACCCATCCAAATCCTTGTCTGAAATCATGATCACCAATGTCTGGAGCGAAAACGTACACGCCGACCAGGAGCACGTCGCACGCGTCGTCTCGCGCTACAACATTTTGGCAATCCCCGTTGTGGATGACGAAAATGTTCTGCTCGGGATCATCACTGTGGATGACGTGCTCGATGTTATCAGAGAAGAAGCAACCGAAGACATTTTGAAAATGGTCGGAACGCACTCCTATCAGGATGAGGTGACATCTCTTTCCGCAAGGCGTCTTGCGTGGATTCGTTTGCCCTGGCTGTTTTTCAGTTGGTTGGGCGGTATTCTCGCCGCTCAACTGATTCATCAGTACTCAGATCAATTGAGCAAAATTGTGGCTCTCGCCGCCTTCATGCCGGTAATTATTGGTATGGCGGGCAACGTTGGCACACAGAGCGCGACCATCGTGGTGCGTGGCTTGGCGACAGGCCGCATCGATCCCAAATCATGGCTTCGCGTCATCTCGAAAGAGGTGGCCGTCGGGACGCTTTTGGGCATTTGCTATGGCCTGTTGTTGGGATTGTTGGCGACGTACCAGTTTGCCTCAGTCGCCTGGTTGGGTTTCGTCGTGGGTCTTGCGATATGTGTGGTGATGATGTTTTCTGCACTTCTCGCGTCGGTTTTGCCGCTCGTGCTTCACCGTTTTCGTGTAGACCCCGCCGTGGCGACGGGGCCTTTTGTGACGACCGGGGTCGATGTCCTGGGACTTCTGATATATTTCAACATCGCCCGCTTGTTTCTTTTTTCATAACCGCTCATAGGTTTATCCGGCTTGGCTCTTTCCATTGATTTCCGTGTAAGGTATGCCGAAACTGACCAAATGGGTGTGGTGCACCACTCGGTCTATTATGTATGGTTCGAGCAGCTTAGAACGGAGTATTTTCGTAATATCGGGTTTCCCTACGGACAACTCGAAGATAAGGGCGTATTCTTTCCCGTTGTAGAGAGCCATTGCGAATATAAAGAAGGCGCCCGGTATGATGGCGAGGTGAGGGTCACCGGCTGGTTCAGAGAACCCGAAGGCATCCGGGTCCAGATCGATTATCTAGTGGAGCAAAAGGGGCGAGTTTTAGTGAAAGGCTATACACTTCACGCGAGAAC
>JAPOYD010000036.1 GCA_026706735.1 Nitrospinota bacterium
GGGGGCGTTGGGATAACGTGATTCTTGTGGACAAGGCGCGTGTCGTGAATACCCAACTTCGATTTCCCAATGAGTTCGTCCGACATAAAATTCTTGACGTTATCGGAGATCTGTATTTGACCGGTCGTCCGATCCGGGGGAAAGTGACCGCTGAGAGAAGTGGTCACCGACATAATGTCGCTTTGGTCAAGAAGTTGATGGAAGTTCATGGCTGATTTTGAGTTCATTCCGAGCGATTCCGCCTGCTAAATCATGGAACATCACTTTTGAATGAGGATCGTCTGACATACCGCGACGCAGGTGTCGATGTGCATTTGGGAGATGACTTGGTTCACGCTATCTCCCAAGCTGTTAAATCTACCCATGATAACCAGAGTGGTCGTATCCTGCAGGGGGCGGCTGATTTTGCGGGCTTGTTCCGCCTGGGTCGCGAATATGAGGATCCTGTACTCGTTTCAGGCACCGACGGCGTCGGTACGAAGCTGCTCCTGGCCCAGGAGTTCGAGTGTCATGATTCCGTTGGGATTGACCTGGTGGCCATGTGTGTTAACGACATCCTGACCACGGGAGCAGAACCCCTTTTTTTTCTTGACTACATCGCGACGGGCAAGATTGATCAAAACGTATTGAAGGCAGCCGTATCCGGAATTGCCCAAGGTTGCCGGGAGGCAGGTTGCGCCCTCGTCGGTGGTGAGACGGCGGAGATGCCCGGCATGTATGGACCGGGCGCTTACGATCTCGCCGGTTTTGCTGTGGGGGTGGTTGAACGCAAGAGATTGGACAACAGACCGCCTGTGAAAGCTGGCGACGCCATAATTGCACTGCCTTCTTCAGGAATTCATAGCAACGGATATTCTTTGGTACGGAAAATATTTGACTCAAAAGAAAAGCGAGATTTCGCGACGAAAAGGCTGGGTGTTCCTGTTGAAAATATTTTGTTGGAACCGACTCGGATTTACGCCAATGCAGCTAAGTCTGTTCGAGGAGAAGAGGGTATAAGCGGCATCGCGCACATCACGGGAGGTGGTATTCCGGGGAATGTGAGCCGTGTCATGCCGGATGAATTGCAGGCGAAATTCTATCCGGAAAAGTGGGAGACGCCAGAGATATTTCCGTTGATTCAAGAGTTCGGTCCGGTTGAGAGCGCGGAGATGTATCGCACTTTTAATATGGGCTTGGGTTTTGTGTTTCTCGCGAGGGCCGAGCGAGCGGGATATTTGCTTGAATGTTTGAGAAATGCCGGAGAACAAGCCATGGTTGTCGGCGAAGTCGCCCAAAAAACAAAGGATGGTCATTCCGTCGTCATTGAAGGCATATAAATCGTGAACGCAAGAACACAATTGCGGGTGGGTGTTTTGGCCTCGGGACGTGGGTCGAACCTGCAAGCCCTCATTGATGCCGGGCAGAAAACGGGTTTTCCGGCGGAAGTTGTATTGGTGCTGAGTGACAAAAAAAATTCGTATGCCCTCGAGCGCGCCTCGATAGCTGGAATACGACATAGACACTTCTCGCCGAAGGACGATGCTTTTTTCCTGAGGATGGGAGATGAGATCGAAAATTGCGAAATCGATCTCATCTGTTGCGCTGGTTTTATGCGTATTTTGCCGCCGGATTTTGTGAGCCGTTTTGTAGGGAGAATCATCAATATTCATCCCTCGCTTCTGCCGAGTTTCCCTGGCCTACATGCACAAAAAAAAGCTCTGGACGCCGGTGTGAGAATGACTGGCTGCACGGTCCACTTTGTGGACGAGGGGGTGGATACGGGGCCGATCATTTTACAGGCCGCTGTGCCGGTGCTGCCTCATGACGATGAGAATACCCTTTCGGAGAGGATTCTCGTTTATGAGCACCGCATATACCCATTGGCGGTACGACTCATCGCCGAGGGAAGTGTTCGCTGTATTGATGGCATAGTGCAATATGCAGGAGACGCTCTTGTGGAACATCGCGGTTTCATCTCGCCCGTTTCGGAGTAGTCATCCACAAAGGATGAAGAGAGTTTTGCGCAAATCGAGTTTCTTGATACTGGTATTTCTTTTCTGGTTTTTCGCGTATTCGCAAGAGCGTGTATCTGGTGCGCCTGTGGTGGAAGAATCGCGTCTGAAAATGGAGAAAATAGTCACGACGCTCCAGGAAAAATATGAGGCCTTGGAATCCCTGCAAGCCTCTTTCGAGCAGAAAAATGAATTAAAATCCCTTGGGCGAACAACGACGTCGAGCGGGCGCCTCGCGTGGATGAAGCCCGGCAAATTACGCATGGAGTATGTCAAACCTGAAAAGCAGGTTCTGGTCTCTGATGGTCACATGTATTGGCTCTACACGGCCCGTTTCAAGCAGGTGATTGTTTCCAGAACCGGAGGCTCTGGGTTTGGTACGACTCCTTTGTTATTCTTGTCGGGCAAGGGGAATTTGAAAAAGAATTTTCATGTAACAGTGGAAGAAGTTGGAGTCGCCAGACGAAGCGGGGGAATCTGGAGGGCTGGTCAGCCTCATCGCATTCGCTTGGAGCCGAAGGCCGCAGGCGCTTCGTTTCGCCGAATGTGGGTTGAGGTGGAGCCAGAAAATTTCAGAATCCTCACCTTGGCTTATATTGATAACATCGGCAATAAAAGCCACTTGCGGTTTTCTAATGTCAAGGAAAACGTCAGAATTGCAGGAGAGAAATTTCAGTTTGTCGTGCCGCCGAATGTCGAAGTTCTACAAATGCCGGCTCATAGCGGCCAGCGATAGATAAAGACTTACTCGAGAATGGCGATGGAAATCATAAACTGGGTGATGGGGTTCGGACAAACGATTTTCTGGGCAGTGCTGGTTCTGGGGTTGCTCATTTTTATCCATGAGTTGGGCCATCATCTCGTTGCGAAATGGCTTAAAATTGGCGTTTCCACATTTTCTTTGGGCTTCGGTCGCCGCATCTGGGGTTTTCGGCGGGGAGAAACGGAATATCGCGTGTCGCTGATTCCCCTGGGTGGCTATGTGAAGCTCGTGGGAGAAGACCCGGAAGCGCAACCTGATAATCCCGATGCGCCCAAAGAACCGGATGAGCCGGAGAAATCTTTCTACTTGCGCCCTGTGAGCCACCGATTGGCTGTCATTTCGGCAGGACCCTTGTTTAACGTCGTCTTGGCCATACTCCTCAGTTGGGGATTGCACCTTGGTGGGATTCCAGTTCCCGGAACGTGGGTAGGTGGCGTTTTGCCCGATACGCCTGCGCAAAATGCGAACCTTCAAACCGGCGATCACATCGTGGCTATTGATGGGACGCGAATTCAAAAATGGTCCGAGCTTGTCGAAATTGTACGAAGAAATGCCGATAAAAAACTTGTGTTGACGGTGGAGCGCGGCCGCAAATCCTTTGAAACTCCCATCATTCCGACATCGAAGAGCGCGACGGGGAAAGAGTTGGGTTACGGCCGGATTGGGATCAGTATCGGACAAGGCACCTACACCGAGCGTTTTGGCTTCCTTGAGTCTTTGGGAAAGGGTTTTGAGCAAAACTACCGCATCGCCAGCTTAACAGTCTTTACGTTGTATTCGATGCTGACGAAGACCATTCCTGCGGACATCGGAGGGCCGATCCGTATCTCTGTGGTGGCCGCGGAGCAGGCGCAGCGCGGATTCCGCTACCTTGTCATGTTTACGATTTTGCTCAGCGTCAATCTGGCGATTTTGAACTTGCTGCCAATTCCGGTTCTCGATGGCGGGCATATTTTTTTCTTGCTTATTGAAGGCTTGCGTGGCAAACCTATTAGCCTGAGAGTCCGGGAGTTGGCCATGCAGGTGGGCACCGTTCTGCTCATCGGTTTGATGATCTTTGCCACCTATAAGGACAGCGTGTATTATCTTTTCGGTAGTGAATCGTCAACGATAACGAAAAAAGAGAAGCAAGTAGAGAAAATGAAGGACGCAACGAAATCATCTCCTGAGAGCAGAAAAACCGAATAGGGGCTTGTGTATTGTTTGAGCCATTTACGGACGACGTGTTTTACACCAAACCCATACCGGGGATTGGCCTGCCACCCAAAGAGCAAAGCAGCGCCGCTTTGCCGATGCTCGGAGCGGATGACACCAGCGAGGCGTTGCCTTGCGCGGATCCTTCTTTGTTCCCTCTCAATCGACGAAGAAGTTCTCAAGTAGAAGTGCGCGGCGTCAAAATCGGTGGTGGTGCTCCCATCGTGGTGCAATCGATGTGCAACACCTACACGCACGATGTGGAGGGGACCGTAGACCAAATAGAGCGACTGGAAGCTGCGGGGTGTGAAATTGTTCGTCTGGCCGTTCCTGACGAGAAGTCGGCCAATGCGCTCTATGAAATCAGGAAACGCACCGAGATGCCCTTGGTGGCGGATATCCACTTCGACTATCGCTACGCCTTGATGGCGGCGGATGCGGGGATCGATTGTCTGCGCATCAACCCCGGCAACATCAACGGGGAAGAAAGGGTGAGTGAGGTGGTGGCCACGGCGAAAGACCACGGCCTGCCCATTCGCGTGGGTGTGAACGCCGGTTCTTTGGAAAAGCATCTGCTCGATCGTTTCGGCGGTGCAACCCCCGAAGCCATGGTGGAAAGTGGTTTGCGTCATGTCGCCATGCTGGAGAAGCGAAACTTTTATGACACGAAAATCTCCCTGAAAGCTTCCGATGTCGCGAGGGCGGTGAAAGCCTATCGGTTGATGGCGAAACGCGTCGAGTATCCTCTCCATCTCGGCATCACGGAGAGTGGAAGCCTCCAGACGGGCAGCATAAAGAGCTCTGTCGGCCTGGGAATTCTGCTCTCGGAAGGTATCGGTGACACGATTCGCGTTTCCTTGGCGGCGGACCCGGTGGAAGAGGTGCGCGTGGGCTACGAAATTCTAAAAAGCCTGAAGTTGCGCCAAAAGGGCGTGAATGTTGTCGCGTGTCCATCGTGCGGACGTGTTCAAATTGACGTGGATAAGCTCACCATGGAAGTAGAACAGGAACTTGCCCATATTGATGCACCTATTACAGTGGCCGTCATGGGTTGTGAGGTGAACGGTCCGGGTGAGGCGAGAGATGCCGACATCGGTGTGGCCGGCGGCCATAAGCGCGCTCTGATTTTCATGAAAGGCGAAAAGTCAGGCCTGGTATCCTATGAGGACATCAAGAAGAACTTGGTCGAACGCGTAGAGCAACTTGCGGAGCAATACGAAAAAGGTCAATTCGAGGTAACTCACTCCTAAGAAAATCTGATTGATGCGATTCTCACGAGGGTTTTTGCCCACATTAAAAGAAGCGCCCGCCGAAGCGGAAGTCGTCAGCCATAAACTTATGGTGCGCTCAGGCATGATCCGCCGGTTGGCGGCAGGCGTATATACGCTTTTGCCCCTCGGCGTGCGGGTGCAGCGCAAGGTCGAGCAGATATTGCGTGAGGAGTTGAATCGCGCAGACGCGCAAGAGGTTTTTCTTCCTGCGCTGAACCCTGCCGAGCTTTGGCGAAAAACGGGACGATGGGAAGTATACGGTAAAGAATTGATCCGCTTGAAAGATCGCCATGAGCGTGATTTTTGTCTGGGACCCACGCATGAGGAGGTAATCACCGATCTGGTAGCGCGCGAGGTAAGGAGTTATCGGGACCTGCCGCTCAATCTCTATCAGATTCAAACGAAATTCCGAGACGAGATCAGGCCTCGTTTCGGCGTGATGCGTGGACGAGAGTTTACGATGAAGGACGGCTACAGCTTTGATAGAGACGAGGCGGGCGCGGAACAAAGTTATGAAGAAATGGTGCAAGCCTACACCCGAATATTTCAGCGCTGTGGACTGAAGTTCAGTGCTGTGGAGGCGGATTCAGGGGCCATCGGCGGGAGTTTTTCGCATGAGTTCATGGTCATGGCCGACACGGGCGAGGAGGCGATCACCGTTTGTGATTCGTGTGGGTACGCAGCGAATGTGGAAAAATCGCCGGTATCTTTGAAGTTGCCCGAGAATGAGGGAGGCGAACTTAAAAAAGTCCATACTCCCGGCGCCCATTCCATAGAAGAAGTGGCGGAATTTTTCTCTCTACCCCCGTATCGCATGGTCAAGACTCTTTTGTATATCGCAGATGATGAGCCGGTGGCCGCTATGATTCCCGGCCACAGAGAATTAAATGAGGTCAAACTGAAAAATGCGCTTGATGCGGTGGATATCGAGCTTGCCGACGCCGAGACGGTAGAGAAGCTTACAAACTCTGAAGTGGGCTTTGCAGGCCCTGTAGGCTTGTCGGATGTTCGGCTTGTCGCTGATTACACCATTGAAAATAGCGAAGGGCTCATTGTCGGGGCAAATCAAACGGACTATCACTACACAGGCGCTCGCGAGGGTCGTGACTTTACTGCAGGCATATTTGCAGACCTCACTGTTGCCCAGGAAGGAGATGCCTGCCCCAAATGCGAGGCGAGGCTCAGCATCAGGCGCGGCATCGAAGTGGGGCATGTCTTCAAGCTGGGTTGCAAGTATTCTGAATCTCTAGACGCTACCTATCAGGACGAAAATGGCGAGACGCACACTATCGTCATGGGCTGTTATGGCATCGGCGTAGGCCGAACAGTCGCGGCAGCCATTGAGCAGAACCATGATGAGGACGGCATCATCTGGCCGACTCCCATCGCTCCATATCATGTGGACATCATTCCGGTGAGAGTGGATGATGAAACCATGCAAGTTTGCGACCACATCTACGACTCGCTTGAGACCGCAGGGCTGGATGTCGCACTTGATGACAGGGATGAGCGCCCGGGCGTGAAATTCAAGGATGCCGATCTCATCGGGTTCCCTTACAAAGCGGTCATCGGACCTAGGGGTCTCAAGGAAGGTAAAATCGAGATAAAATCGAGAAGGACGGGAGAAACACAACTTGTAGCGATTAGCGAGTCGGTGACTTTTTTGGAAAATCTGGTTTCCGAAGAAATGAAATTCGACAGTTAATCTGCAAGGTTTTCAGGTTTTGTTTTAAAGCAGTTTATGGATTTTTCTGTGGAGTGCTGTTCGGCTCTGGGGTTATGGGAAGGGAAAGCCGAAAAAATAGAAAACTTGACGTTTTCGGCTCTAGGCATTTATATTCTGCTCCTGTAGTGAGGCCGGAATTTTGGAAGGAGATATTCGAGCGTGGCCTACCAGGGAGTTCGCGAGTGCGCTGTTTGCGCTTGGCGAGAGGGTTGCCGCCTGAAGTATCGTAATGAACCGAACGGGGCGATTTTTTGTCCAGAATTTTCACCGGACTTGAGATTACAGCAAACGCAATCGAAGGAAACGCCGTCTTCGTCCGAAGGCCTAGAACGGGGAGCAAATGACAAATGAGACGTGAAATCGAAATTCTGATCTTGCTCTTTTTGGGATATCTGTGCTTGATGGTAGGTCTTCGCTTTGAAGATATTGGCATGCAGGTTTTTTTCTATATTCTCTCGGCCATGTTTTTTTTCGCCATATTCCGGCCCAAGCAATCTCCCTGACGGGGTGCATTCTGGCGGCGTAGCTCAACCGGTTAGAGCATACGGCTCATATCCGTAGTGTTGGGGGTTCAAGTCCCTCCGCCGCTACCATTTCCTCGCCGCTTAGGGGAGGATATCTCAGGTGATGTCAGGCGCCTCGCAAGGAACTTCCTTGAAAGTAAAAAAAATATTTGAGACCAAGGTTAGAAAGGGTCTCAGAAAATCGGTCTATAAGGCCAAGTCCACCCCTTTGCTCGTTGGTTTTTCCGGTGGCGCGGATTCCACAGCTCTCTTGATGTCTTTAAAATCGCTTCTGCCGGAATCACAGCCCCTGTGTGCTGTTCATGTCGAACACGGGCTCCGCGGGAGCCTGTCGAAAAAAGACGCTGAGCATGCCAGGCATGTGTGTCAACTGTACGACATTGATTTCCGTTGCGAGCATGTTCGTGTGTCTCGAATAGCGCAATTGGGACTCGAAGGAGCTGCCCGCGAATCGAGACGTTTGGCTTTTCTGACGGTCGCCAAGGAGATTGGCGCCGATACCCTCGCGTTGGCCCACAACATGGATGATCAAGCTGAAACCGTGCTCATGCGTTTATTTGAAGGAGCAGGCGTGAGAGGGATTTCAGGCATGAAGTGGCGGACCCCATTTTCGTCGAAAGGAGAAGACGGGTTCCACATCATCCGGCCCTTGCTGAATGTGTCGCGCAAGGAGATTTTGGAGTATTTGGAGGCGCAGGGCATCTCTTGGGTCGAGGATGAAATGAATGCAGACGAGAGCCGCCTCAGAAACCGGATACGCAAAAAAATTATGCCAGTCGTACGAGAACATATAGGCGATGCGGCTGTCGGCGGAATCGCCAAGAGTGCAGAGATATCGGCTCCGCTTATCTCTTTCGTAGATGAAATGTCCAAGGATTTGAGTGCGAAATTCATCCGTGAAGATAATGAGGAACTCATTATCTTCCCTTTACGTGAGGTGAAAGAACTCTCTCAATTGCTTAGAGCCGAGCTCTGGCGCTCGGCGTTGAAAATGCTCAGGGACGAATCGCCTGCTCACGCCCGCAGGCGTGCTCTGCGAAGATGGATTGAAGACTTGGATGGTCTGGCAATGGGGGATAAGCCCTCAGGCGTGTTGAGTTTGCCGGGTGGCTTGGTGGCGAGAAGGGAATATGACCGTCTGATCTTCGGTTGTTCCCATATTGAATCTAAGCTGCTTGAGCAGCAAAAGCTGCGGATTCCAGGAAAGACGGTTCATCATTCACTATGTTTGAAAATAGAAGTTTCATGCGATTTCACGCATCATGCAAAAGGGGCATGGGAGGCGCGGTTTGATCTGGAAAAGCTGGGAGTGGATGCCTGTATCCGAACCCGGCGCGATGGAGATCGATTCCATCCTTTGGGACGAAAAAAAGAGAAGAAACTCAAGGATTACTTTATAGAACAAAAAATACCGAGAGCCCTCAGGAATCGGATACCTCTCCTGACCGTAGGAGATAAGGTGGCATGGATCATAGGCCATCAGGTTTCAGCGGAATTCCTGCTTGATGGGAATGAAAAGCAAGGGGTTACCCTTAAAGCGTTGCTGGAGAATGAAGATAGCAAGTCCTTAAGTTCTTTGGCTTAGTGATTTGAAGTTTAACTCGTAGACGGATGAGAAAAATCCTGATAACGTGTTTTCAGGGTTTAAAGAGCCGCTCACCCGAAAAAGAAGGAAGGCATTTTGAATCAATTTTACAAGAATTTGGCACTTTGGCTGATTATCGGGTTGATAATGGTGGGTTTGTTCCAGGCCTTCAATAGCCCACGTTCGACGGACAGAACGGTTGTCTACAGCGATTTTCTGCAAGCGGTTTCTGAAGGACAGGTGAGCGAAGTGATTGTCCAGGGTGACAACATCCGGGGCCGCTACCTTAGCGGCAGATCCTTCCATACCCACGCTCCAAAGGACCCGAAATTGATCGACACCCTCAGGGCCAAGGGAGTTCGCATCACGGCGCAGCCGGTGGAACAAAACTCCTGGTATATGAATATGTTGTTGAGTTGGCTGCCTATGCTGGTGATGCTGGGCGTTTGGATTTTCTTCATGCGCCAGATGCAAATGGGTGGCTCTAAAGCTCTTTCGTTTGGAAAAAGCAAAGCACGAATGATGCCCGAATCCGCGAAGAAAAAGATTACATTTGCGGATGTGGCTGGTATTGAGGAAGCAAAGGAAGAGCTCGAAGAGCTCGTTGATTTTCTCCGCGATCCGCAAAAGTTCACGCGCCTGGGCGCACGTATTCCCAAAGGTGTTCTTATGGTTGGTCCTCCGGGCACGGGCAAAACCCTGCTGGCGCGCGCCATCGCGGGCGAAGCGGACGTGCCGTTTTTCTCGATAAGCGGCTCTAGTTTTGTGGAGATGTTTGTCGGGGTTGGGGCGTCGAGAGTTCGGGATTTGTTCGAACAGGGCAAGTCGAATGCGCCTTGCATCATTTTCATTGATGAGATTGATGCCGTCGGGCGGCACAGGGGCGCCGGCCTCGGTGGCGGCCACGATGAACGGGAGCAGACGCTCAATCAACTTCTTGTCGAGATGGATGGTTTTGAATCGAATGACGGGGTTATCCTGATGGCGGCGACGAACCGGCCGGACGTGTTGGATCCGGCTCTCCTCCGTCCAGGTCGCTTTGACCGCCAGATTGTTGTTTCCCTGCCTGACATTAAAGGGCGCTTGGCGATTTTGAAAGTGCATGCGGAGAAGGTGCCTCTTGATGATTCCGTCGATTTGAGTCTTATAGCGCGTGGAACTCCGCGCTTTGCGGGCGCTGATCTGGCGAACCTTTTGAACGAATCCGCACTTCTTGCGGCGCGCCGGGGGAAACGCTCTGTTGAAAATGAAGACCTGATGGAAGCGAAGGATAAAGTCTTGATGGGCAAGGAGCGGCGTAGCATGGCGCTCAGCGAAAAGGAGAAGAGAAATACAGCCTACCACGAAGCGGGGCACGCCCTTGTTTCATTGCTGATACCCGGGACGGACCCCGTCGAGAAGGTGACGATCATCCCACGAGGTTTTTCGTTGGGAAGCACGTGGTCTTCACCTCTTGAGGACCGCTATAGCAACGATAAAACATTTTTGACGAACCAGCTTGCTTGCCTGATGGGTGGACGTGCGGCGGAGATGTTGGTTTTTGAAGAATTAACGACAGGAGCGAAAGCCGACATCCAGACATCGACTGACTTGGCGAGAAGCATGGTTTGTGAATGGGGGATGAGCGAGAAACTCGGTCCTTTGGCATACGGAAAAAAACATGAGCAGATCTTCCTGGGACGTGAAATCTCCCAACACAGGGACTATAGCGACCAGGTGGCCCTTGAAATTGATAGTGAAGTGAAGAATATGGTTTCGTCGAGTTATGAGAGAGCGTATAAATTGCTTGAGGAAAATCGAGACAAGCTCGATTTGCTCGCCAATGCGTTGCTCGAGTACGAAACCATCGATCTCAAAGATATCGAGTCTTTGATGGAAACCGGACAAATTTCCAGGAGCCCAAAGCGAAAAGACGAGGTTGGCGAAGAAAACACTTCGGCGACACCACAACCGGAGGAAAAACCTCTTGAGGATCCGCAGTCGTCGCCGACCGACTTGGCGCCCGGCCAAGCCTAGTTTCTCCCTATATTTCGATTTATGATAGAGCACTCGTGTGCCTCTGGATTGTGGCACTATGGGCGGGAACGTCCATATAACATGGTGTTGCATTTGTGGTGTTGAGGGGAAAGATGCCTAAACTCTGTGTGAACGTGGACCATGTCGCCACCATCCGTGAAGCGAGAAAGACAAATGAGCCCGATCCGGTGGCGGCAGCGCTCATCGCTGAACGTGCGGGAGCGATAGGTATCACCATTCACCTGCGTGAAGACAGAAGGCATATCCAGGACAGGGACTTGAAGTTGATGCGCCAAGTGGTTCGGGGCAAGCTCAACCTGGAAATGGCGCCTGTATCGGAAATGCAAGGCATTGCCCTTGATGTGAAGCCGGAGCAGGTCACCCTGGTTCCGGAGCGGCGTGAGGAGATAACGACAGAGGGCGGCTTGGATGTGGCAGGCAACATCGAACATATAGCCGGTTTGATGAAGCTGCTGCGAGATGCCGGGCTCCTCTTGAGTCTTTTCATCGACCCGCATCCCGAACAGATTGAAGCCGCAAAGGAGTTGAACGCTGATTTCGTGGAGTTGAACACGGCTGCTTATTCTGAAGCCAGGGGTCATCTTTCTCAGGAAAAAGAGTTGGCCGCACTCAGCGAGGCTTCTGTAAAGGCCGACGGCCTCGGCCTCGGCGTTCACGCGGGCCACGGCCTCACGTATCTCAATGTGGAAGCTGTGGCCTCTCTTCCCCACCTGCAGGAACTGAACATTGGCCACAGTATTGTTTCACATTCTGTTTTCGTCGGTTTTGAGAGAGCCGTGCGCGAGATGTCGAATATCATTGAACGAGCAGGCCCCGTCTAAGCATGCCGATTCCCGTCGTAACAGCCCGGGAAATGTCGAATATCGACAACCGGGCAATTCAAGAATATGGAATTCCCTCCACATGCTTGATGGAGGCGGCAGGGGCAAAATCCGCTCAAAAGCTCTGGGAAAAATATGGCAGAGCCGGCCTCCGTGTTCTGATTGTTTGCGGAAAAGGGAACAACGGTGGGGATGGTTTCGTTGTTGCCAGACATTTACTCAACGCAGGAGCCGATGTCGATGTCGCGGGTTTGTTTCCCCTGAGAGAAGCCACAGGTGACCCGGCCATTTTTTTGAAATCGCTTGAGAAGATGCGAATTCCCATATTAGAGGTGGCGGAGGATAACACCTCACTGTTGGGGGAGATGGGGAACAATGCGGATCTGATAATAGATGCCATTCTGGGAACCGGGTTTCGGCCGCCTGCCCGGGGCCTTCCGGAGGAGGCCGTCCGCATCCTTTCTGCCAGCGAGACCCCGATTGTGGCCATTGATATGCCATCCGGGCTCGACTCCACAACAGGCAGGGCTGAACTTCCATATATCAATGCAAAGATCACCTTGGCTTTAAGCGCCCTCAAACGGGGCCATCTTCTCATGCCGGCTGCAGAGCATGTAGGGGAGGTCTTGTCTCTTGACATCGGGATTCCGCAAGAGTGTCTGAAAAAAGAAAATATTTCACTCCACGTTACGGAACCTATTGATGTGGCTGAAAATTTGCCAGAAAGACGTCCCGATGCCCACAAAGGAGACGCTGGCCACCTTTTGTTGATAGCTGGTGCACCCGGTATGTCGGGAGCCGCCTTGATGACGGCCATGTCGGCTCTTCGTTCGGGTGCTGGTCGGGTGACGCTTGCTGTGCCGGAAAGTATTTATCCTCTGGTAGAGAGCATTTATCCTGAAGTCATGACGTTATCTTTGCCGGCGACGGAATCTGGATCTGTGGATGCATCGGCGTTCGATTTTGTCGTCGAGCGTTCAGAAGACATGAGTGCTTTGGTCATTGGACCCGGACTGATGACAAACCCGAGAACGATTGAGCTTGTTCACCGCCTCATCCAACATGTTGATGCTCCCATCGTCCTCGACGCCGACGGCCTGAATGCGCTTGCGCAGGATTTGACCATCCTGGATGGCAGACTGGCTCAACTGCTCCTGACGCCTCATCCTGGAGAAATGGCGAGGCTTCTTGGAATCTCGACGAGGGAAGTGCAAGAAGATCGCGTTACGCATGCAAGCTCATTTGCTGCGTACCACCACCTTGATATTGCCTTGAAGGGCTGGGGAACGATTGTCGCCACATCGGATGGGGAAATCTGGTACAACCCCACTGGAAATTCCAATATGGCCACCGCCGGAAGTGGAGATGTATTGGCGGGCGTCATCGGCGCCTTGCTCGCCCAGGGGCTTTCCCGAAAGTGGGCTTTGGCTTGCGGGGTTTATCTGCATGGCTTGTCTGGCGAATTGGCGTCCCTGGAAGTGGGTGGGCTCGGAATCACAGCGACCGATATTATACAAGCCCTTCCTAGGGCGAGAAGGAAAGTATTCATGGAAGCGGGAGGTTCCAAAACTGCTTGAACTTCCTTTTCAGATGCAAAGCGATTCGGTTGAACAAACGGCCGAGTTGGGTGCTCGTTTGGCAAAAGTATCGAGACCCGGCGAGGTCATTTTGCTCGATGGTGATTTAGGCACCGGAAAGACGGTATTTGCTAAAGGTTTTATCGAATCCATGTCCGGCGGAGAAGGGCGAACTGTTAGAAGCCCCACTTTTGTTTATATTCACCATTATCCGACAATACCACCCGTACACCACATCGACTTGTATCGACTCCCAAAGGATTCAGACCTCAAGGAAATGGGTTTATGGGATCATATTGGCGATAGCGATTTTGTGTTGATCGAGTGGCCTAACCATGTGGAGAAATGGCGTTTCTCTTTATTGACTCACGTCAAATTTGAGATTGTGGGAGATAACAGTCGACGCTTATACATCTCCCGGCCATGAAATAATTCTTCTTTACAAAGAAAGAAAAGGGTGGCAATCTAATAGGGCATTATTTTTGCATATGTGCTTTGATCCAAAAGGGTAACAGTAGCGGGAAGATAAATTTCGTGGTTCTGGGGGGATGAATTTTTATCGTAGACGTAGCATATTTTGACGTTGAATACCGCCTGTGTTTCAGAAGGTTTGCGATGCTTTTCCGTAAGATGCTGAGAATGGTGTTGCTGGGCTTTCTGCTCGCGATTGGCGGTACGATTGCCTATTTCATCGTGGGTTCTTCGAATCATTATCTTGATGTGGGGAAAATTTCGCTCACCGACTCGGATGCAGACGTTAACATAGACAAAGTACATGTTGTTCAAAACACAAAAGGCGTCAGGGAATGGGAGTTATGGGCGGACTCCGCAAAGGTGTACCGCCAAAAAGGTTTGACCATTCTGAAGAATCTGAAGCTTCGTTTTTATCCAAAAGAAGGTGAACCGGCGCATGTGATTGCTCAGGAAGGTACTATGCAGAATGAGAGTCGAAACATCAGGATCAGCGGCAATGTCACCATCCTGGCGTCGAATGGCGTTTCAATGAAAACAGACTCTTTGTATTTTCGCTCAAAAGAAAAACGTATTGATACGGATTCGCGGGTTTTGATGGAGGGGTCTCGTTTTCGGCTGGCTGGTACCGGCTTGCAAGGGCAAACCGATCTGGGAACTTATAAACTGAAGGAGAAAGTTAGCGCTACGATATACGGTGCGAGTGAGGATTTCCTCAAGCAGGAAAGAGGAAATAAGCCAATTCGTGCCAACTAAGGGAATATACGGCCGATCCCGAATGGAGGGCTGTTTTGAAACCGAAAAACTACCGCCTGAAGCGCCTCGGCCCCATTGCGTTGGGGTCTTGCTTGTTCTTTTTATTATGGAGCGGCGCTAACTCATTT
>JAPOYD010000071.1 GCA_026706735.1 Nitrospinota bacterium
CATGTTCCCGATCTTCTGGATGATATCGACTTCCTTCAAGGATTCGGGCGACTGGGTGGCCTGGCCGCCGAACTGGTTCCCGAGTTTCATCGGCGGGGGATACGAACCCACCCTGCACAACTACCGGCAGATTTTCAGCGTAGTCGGGCACGGCGAAGGCCTCAGCCGTGAATACGCCGAACAGGCTTTCACGATCTGGGGGGCGGTGCGCGATTCGATGGTCGTCTCCGCCATCAGCGCGCTGATCGCGCTCCTGCTGGGCACGTTTCTGGCCTACTCGATATCGCGCTTCAACGTGGGCGGGAAGTATTTCCGCTACATGATCCTGACCATCCGCATGGTCCCGCCCATCATCATCGCGATTCCCGTCGTGATGTACTACGCCATCCTGATTCCGTTCGCGACCCAGACGGTTCTCAACTATCGGTTCAGCCTGATCGACTCCTACACCGGCCTGTGCCTCCTCTACATAGCGACCACGCTGCCGTTCGTCATCTGGATGATGCTGAACTTCATCGAGGAGATTCCCAAGACCATCGAACACGCCGCGCAAATCATGGGCGCGGGGCGCATCTACACGCTGCGCCGCGTGGTGATGCCCCTGGTCGCGCCCGGCATGGTGGTCACTTTTCTGTTCATCTTCATCCTGAACTGGAGCGAGTTCCTGCTCGCGCTGACGCTCACCCAGCCGAGAGTCATCACGCTGCCCATCCTGCTCAACAAGTTCCAGAGCGCGATGGAGGGGAGACTCTACGGGCCGCAGGCGGCTATCGGGACGGTCATCACCATCCCCGTGGTCATCCTCGGCGTCCTGATCCAGAAGCACCTCATCACGGGATTCAGCTTCGGCACCATCCGCAAGTAGCCCCTCGCGCCAATGCGGGGAAATGTGGGCAACCGCGGGGGATTCAAAAAATTTATTTTTGGCCCCATATCTGAGTGCGGGAGCGGTCCATCGCCCGAGAGGGGGAAATGAGATGAGGAACGAGGCCGACAGGCGCGCGGAGATGTCCTTCGCCAGGCGCTACAACCTCTTCTTCTGGTTCCGCCACGCCGCGCTTCTGCTCTGGGCGAGCATGATCATGTTCCCGATCTTCTGGATGATATCGACTTCCTTCAAGGATTCGGGCGACTGGCTGGCCTGGCCGCCGAACTGGTTCCCGGGTTTCATCGGCGGGGGATACGACCCCACCCTGGACAATTACCGGCTGATTTTCAGCATGTTCGGACAAGGCGATCGCGTCAACCGCGATGTTCTCGAGCATGTCTTCACGATCTGGGGGGCGGTGCGCGATTCGATGGTCGTCTCCTCCACCAGCGCGCTGCTCGCGCTCCTGCTGGGCACGTTCCTGGCCTATTCGATATCGCGCTTCAACGTGGGCGGGAAGTATTTCCGCTACATGATCCTGACCATCCGCATGGTCCCGCCCATCATCATCGCGATTCCCGTCGTGATGTACTACGCCATCCTGATTCCGTTCGCGACCCAGACGGTTCTCAACTATCGGTTCAGCCTGATCGACTCCTACACCGGCCTGTGCCTCCTCTACATAGCGACCACGCTGCCGTTCGTCATCTGGATGATGCTGAACTTCATCGAGGAGATTCCCAAGACCATCGAACACGCCGCGCAAATCATGGGCGCGGGGCGCATCTACACGCTGCGCCGCGTGGTGATGCCCCTGGTCGCGCCCGGCATGGTGGTCACTTTTCTGTTCATCTTCATCCTGAACTGGAGCGAGTTCCTGCTTGCGCTGACGCTCACCCAGCCGAAGGTCGTCACGCTGCCCATCCTGCTCAACAAGTTCCAGAGCGCGTCGGAGGGAAGACTCTACGGACCGCAGGCGGCGATTGGGACGGTCATCACCATCCCCGTGGTTATCCTCGGCGTCCTGATCCAGAAGCACCTCGTCACGGGATTCAGCTTCGGCACCATCCGCAAGTAGCGCCTCGGGCAAATGCGGGGAATTGCGGGTTGAAGAAGGAATCGAATCTCTCTTGAAAGGGGTGGATTCTGGTTTCAGATAGCGGCGTTCCTGCGCATTCGCCTGGAAGTCGCGAACCTCAGCCTTTCTCCACAGTTCTCGCCTAGGGCGTTCCTGGCATACGGAATGCGGGCGGACTGACGGATTCTCCCCTCCGCTCAATCCCGACCGATCAGAGTGTGGAAGAAGCTCATCAAACCGCCATAAACAAAAAAATGACTTCTCATCAAATATTTTGTTATAGTTTCAATACGAATTGTTGCGACACAAAAAAGTATGGAAAAGCATCAAGCCATCTCACATGACATAGCGCGGATATGTATGACAGAGTGAGGAAAGTTCCCGTCCAGGAGATGAATTCCGATATGATGCGCTATTTTTTCTGTCCCTGTCGGCATTCATCATCCCGGGCTGCGCCCGCAACGGGAGCGGCTGGGGTGAACTCGCCGTAACCGGGGTGTTCGAAGAGGTTCAGGGGGTCATCACCCTCCGGGCGGAGCCAGTGGCCCTGGAGTGGACCTCTGCGCGGGCCATGTGAATTACGGACGCAAAAAAACCATCTGGAGGCGAACACATACAGCAGGGAGAAGATGATGAAGCATTTAATCGCCGTTTTGCTCGCAACGATCATTCTCGGAGGCTGCTCCTTTGGCGGAGGTGGCGCGCCCTTAGTCAGGGTCGACTTTGAGCGCACGACCTCGTTCGAAGACAATGAACTCATCATCCATACGACGCAGTTCGACGGCACCAGGGTGCGGCTCAGCACCTTGCGCGACGCGGAGAGCACGGGCCCCTTTGTCACGGAGATGCCCGGTCATGAGGGGCGCGCATGGACGCTCCTGCAGATGCAGGAGGGCGGGGAAAACACCTTCCTGGGCTACGCGGTGGTGAGCTGGAACAAGGAAGACCCGGGTGATTATCTCGCGGCCGGCTGGTGGATGCATTTCGCGAACCAGCGCTATCCCGATATCGACCCGTATCATGACGACACCGAAATCTACGCATTCATAGACGGCCCGGAGATTGACCCGAAAAATCCGCCGTCCCTCCCCGCGATGGGCACGGCATCCTACAGCGGCGGGGCGGGAGGCCGGTTTCTCTACCTGTACGGGGCCAACTGGCCCGAAGACGTGCAGGACAAGGTTTCCACCGAGGAGATCACGGGGATGATGACGCTCACGGCGGATTTCGCTGCCGGCACCCTGGAGGGCTGCTGGGGATGCGTGGGCGACCTTACCGTACAGCGCATGCACCTTGTGAGCGCATTCGACAGAATCGAGGAAGAACCCGTCGAACTGCTGATGAGTCCCAAGGACTATAATGTGCATTTTGCGCCCACGAAATTCAGCCTGGAAGGCATCTTCGATACGCGGGAAGGCGTAACGGTAACGCACCCCGAGCGCTCCATCGAACAAATCCGGTTCGGATACCTGGCGGGTAGTTTCTCCAATCGACAGGACAGCGCAGGCAACCCGCGTCTGGTCAACGGCTTCGGCGGCGCATTGTTTGTGGAGGAAGACGGCAGCGCTTCCATTATCTCCATGATTTTCAACGCCCTGAGCGAAGACTTCAGAGCGTCAGCGCAAAACCAGGGGCGGTAAAGCGAAGCCCGGCGCGGGGATTGTGCCGGTATGAGCGGATGATAGCGGATCGGCTTGGCGCGCTACTGGCGGCGTCCGCCCGTCAAAGGCTTGACATCTCAAGTCACATTATTTACTAAGATCCGCATGATTACCAGGATATACATGAAACTCCTGACCCTGATCGTCCTGTTTATACTTTCGCTGACGGCGGGCTGTACCGGCGGCGGTTCCCCTCCGCCCCCAGTCCCGACACCCACGCTTACGCCTGTCCCCCAGCCGTTTCGGGCGCAGACGACCTTCGTCGACAACGTCCTCAGCGTCGACGTGCGCTACCACGACGGCCGCATCCGCACCCTCGATACCGTCCGGCACCTGGACGGGTCGTGGGGGCGTTTCCTCCCCCGGCCCCTGCAGCCCGGCCATTCCAGCCGCGAGTGGATACTCGCGGAAAACCACTACGACGGCAGGATTCTGCTCTACGTCGTCGTCGATTGGGACGACGCCGACCCTTCCGACTACCTCGCGGCCGGATGGTGGCTCGTCTACCCGCCCGGCGAACCCGTTTGGGAAGTCGAATCCGCCACGCGCGGCGTCTTTATCGATGGCCCGGAACTCGACCCCGCCAGACCGCCCGACCTCCCCCTGACCAGCACGGCCACCTACGTCGGCGGCGCCGGCGGCGTGTACACGTACAACTACGGCCGGGACTGGGGCGAGGAATTGGCCGGTTCCACCGATCATACCGAATTCGCGGGGATTATCGCGTTGACCGCCGACTTCGAGAGCAAGCGCATCACCGGTTGCCTGGGGTGTCTCGAGCCGATCGAGCCTGATCCCGGCCGCCACCTCTATCCGATCTTTTCCTGGCGGACGCCTGATCCCGCGGCGTCGCCGGCCGGCTACGAGATGCGCTTTTCCGCATCCTTCGACGCCAAGGGCGCATTCGAGGATACGGCGATCACCGTCACGCATCCCGAACGTGAAATCACGCAAGCCGCCGGTACCTGGCGCGGCCAGTTTTCGAACGTGCCGGATGCCGACGGCAACCCCCGCCGTGTGGTCGGCTCAACGGATGTTCACTTCGCCGAGGAAGACGGCTCGACCGGACGCTTTACGGGCATCTTCGACGCGCTTACACCCGCAACGCTCAAGCCCGCCGATGACAGCAACGGGGGCAACGCGAACTGATATACACCCTGAAAGATACCTTCAGAGCTATGGGGAACAACCAGGGGCGCTGGAGAAAGTCCCGATTTCATGATTCGGTTCGACGGATGTGAAGGTGTGTAGGGGTCGCATATATCCGACCCACATGCCACCAACCAAAACGGGCCGCATATATGCGGCCCCTACAATCGAATTGACGACAAAACGACCTGCGGGGGATTCGACCCCCGACTGGGGAAATGGAAGGGCCCGTAGGGACAGGCCCACGTGGTCGCCATGGGTCCGTGGTTGTCCGCCGCCTCGCAACCCTCCAAACAGACCGAAGCGAGACATTTCAACAACCCCTAAAACGAAGCCCGGCGTGGAGATGTCGCCGGTTTGATCGGAAGACGGCAGCTCGGCATGGCGTGCTGCAAACGACGCTTGACTATCAACCTTCCGGCGGACCCTGGCCGAGGAACCGGCTCGGCGCCTCGGAGAGCGCGTCGATCGCCTCGCGGACGATCCGCGCAAGCAGTTCACCGGCGCCCGGGCTATCAGCTATCAGGTCCAGCCCCTCGCCGGCGAAGGTAACCGCCATATCCGTATCCCCCTCGCGCAGGGCCTCGAAGAAGCGCTCCCTCATCGAGGGGTTCTGCTCTCGCAGTTCGTCGTCGCGGCCATGCCAGGCGTCGGCGAATGCGTTGCGGATAGCGCGTCCGGTGAAGGGCTCCGGCCAGGCGATGCCCCGGGCCGTGTCGAAGGCCTTGGTGCGCAGCGTGTTATCGCCGCCCGTTCGCTCGATCAGCGCCTTCTGGTTCGGGTGGCCCAGCGCTTCGCGCGTGGCGAAGAAACGGGTGCCGATCAGGACGGCCTCCGCACCCAGCATCAGGGCGGCGGCCAGGCCGCGCCCGTCACTGATGCCGCCGGCGGCGGCGACCGGAATCGGCGCCACCGCATCTGCGACCGCCGGAACGAGCGGCAGCGTGCCCCGGTCGGCCCCGTGGCCCCCGGCTTCCGTACCCTGGGCGACGATGATTTCGACGCCCTTCGCCGCCGCCGCCCGGGCGTCTTTCAGGGTCTGAACCTGGCAGATCAGCGTAGCACCTGCTTCCCGGATCTTCGCGGCGTAGGGTTCGATATCGCCGAAAGAGAGCATGACGGCCCGCGGCCCGCATTCCAGCGCTGCGTCGAGCGCGCCGGGTCTTTTTTCCAGCGCCCAGGTGATGAAGCCGATCCCGATCGTGCCCTCGCCGGCCTTGTCGAACTCGCCTCGAATCCACGCATCCGATCCGTAGCCGAACGCAGGGTCGGCGTAGCCTGCGCCGATCAGGCCCAGCCCGCCTGCGGCGGAGACCTCGCGGGCCAGCGCGCCGCCCGCGACGCCGCCCATCGGGGCGAGCAGGATCGGATGGTCGATGTTCAGGAGACGGGTGATCGCGGTGGAGAGTTTCATGCGCAGCAACATATCGGCTTTCCCGATGCTTATCAAACGGGACGCCTGACCTTGAGAGATGTTCCGTTCGATACATTTGCACTTGCAGAGGCGGTTCGCGAACCGCCCCTACGGGTCACATTCCACCCTCATCCCGAGTAGACCCCGCAAGGGGCCGTATCGAGGGTTTGACCCGGCCGAGGAAGGAGGGTCAAACACGAGAGAGGAGGGGTTGTTGAAAAAGTACCCCAAAAACAGGGAATGGATTTCTCAATCGAGATGCACATTTTGAAACCACTCCCCCCTTGAGGGTCGGGCTTCCCGAGGGGAAAGCCCGACGAAGAGGCCGAGCCCTTGGGCGAAGGCCGATTCGGTGGGGGGACATGCCACAGAAAAAGCTCCCCCCACCGACCCGCTTGCGGGCTTGCGCCCTTACCTCGTCGTCAGGCATCCCGAGGAGGAGATACCCGACCCTCAAGGGGGGAGTGAAATTTAGTGCGCTCTTTCTGTGGACTTTTTCAACAATCCCGATGAGAGAGGGTATGCAGAACCCGGAAAAGGGGGTGTGGATATATAAGGCTATGACAAACCCGGGTCTCCACTCGGCCTTGCGAATCTGAGGCTCCATCGAGTCGTCGCCTCCGCCGGTGTGATGCGTCACCCCAAAAGGAGCGCCGATGCCGACGTCTTTATCAGTCGTGAGGGGACCCGGCTCGACGGGTTCGGCGACAGAGCTCACGCCACCCGGCAAGCGGAGCAACTCCTCGGTGAGATCGGCTGGTACGACTCCTTTCAGTGTGATCCCTGCGCCGCCGAATTCACTGAGATCGATGACGGTGCCGCCTGTAGTCGCCGAGAACTTCCCATGCAGCTGTTCGAACGTGATGGTCGCCCCGAACCGAGTGAAGTCGATCGCATCGCCCCCGGCATCGAAACCCGTAATCTTGTCGTCCCCATGTCCCTCGAAGAACACGTAGGTATTCTCGCCACTCACATCACGGCCTGTCCTTGTGTCGTCCTTCATAGGTCTTCCTTTCCGTGAATCCAGGGGATCCGGTCCATGAAGTTCCACAAGTGCCCCTCTTGCGCCTCGTCCAAAGACGAGGCGCAAGAGGGTGTTTTTCCGCTACCAGTAGAGCAAACCGTAAAGGGCGACGCCGAGTTCGACATCCTCCTCGCGCTTGCTCCGCTCGCCCTGGAGGCTCATGGTGAATCGCTCGCCGAACTTGAAGCGCCCGCCGGATCCTGGTTCGCCGGAAGTAAAACGCGCAAAACTTCCTCGAGTTCGTTCAACTCACTTGTACGCTCTTCTTGGTGAAACAATTTTGGGATGCGTTCTAGAGCTTGTAGAGCTTTCTCGCGTTGCCTGAGAGGATCTTTTCCTGATCGGCGGCGGGGAGCTGCGCGAGGCCGGGGATCTCCCGGGCCGGGCCCCGGTTTCCCATGTCGAAGGGATAATCCGTCCCGTATAGGACAATGTCGGCGCCCAGGGTTTTGACGCCGAACTCGATGCAGTCGGGGTGGTGGATGATGGTGTCGTAGTAGAATCGTTTGAAATACTCCTCAGGCGCCTTCGCACCGCGCACCTTGGGCTCCTGACGCTCACCGTAGCCGTGCTGCCACCGGCCGCGGATCCAGGGGGTGAAGCCGCCAAAGTGAGCCAGCAGGAACTTCAGGTCGGGGAAGCGATCCAGAACCCCTCCGAAAGTGAGACAGGCGACGGCAATGGCGGTGTCGAGGGGGAGCCCGATGAAGTTTTGGAGATAATAGTCCTTCAGGCGATCGTCCACGCCCATAGCGTCCACCGGGTGGATGAAGACAGGAACATCAAGGGCGGCAACCTTCTCCCAAAAGACGTCGAGGTCCGGATCGTCCAGATTCTTCCCCGCCACATTCGAGCCGATCTCGACGCCGATATGGCCATGGTTCACGGCACGGCCAAGTTCATTCGCCGCTGCCTGGGGATCCTGAAGGGGAACGGTGGCCATGCAGTGGAAATTTTCGGGAACTTCCCGGGCAATATCGGCAAGGGCGTCGTTGAGAGAAGACGCCAGATCCTTGTTCAACTCCGCGTCCAGGCCGTAATTGGAAATCGGCGGAACGACCGAGAGGATCTGCTTGTCCACCCCCATCTTCTTCATGTCCTGGAGGCGCTTCTCCACATCCCAGGTCTCCCGGGGAAGCGGGTCACGGTGGGCGCGCTCCACCCCGAGGACAGTGGTTCTCGAGACGAGCAGTTCCCATTTTTCACCCTGCTCGATCGAAATGGACGAGCCGAACTTCCCGGCGCGCACTTCGTCGATGAAGCTCTGTGGAGTGATGTGGGCGTGGGGGTCGATAACCAAGGTATTTTCCTCCGAGGGCCGATGACGGATTCCCACTTGGCGGAACTGGAGGGTCGAATTCATAAGTGTACACATTCTCCAACTTACGCTGCCGGCCCGCCACCTGCCGGCGCTGGGGAAAGGGGTATTCATTTCCGCATGACGGCGGTGTGCTTCAAGGGAGAGCAGACCAATCGGCGGGAAGCAGGAGCGCGTCTGACCCAGATGAATTCGAGGGATCCGGTGCGATGGACGCCCCGGATCGGCCGGTGGATGGCGGGTGTTTACGAGAACCGCCACGCCGGCGTGCGGGCGATCCAACGGAAACCAATACCGCAAAACGGAAAGATCGAACCCTGCTACAATACGATACGCTCTTCGGTATCGCCGTCGAAAAGAAGTACCCCTTCGCGCGTGAAGTCGATGTTTACTCTGTCGCCCGGCCGTACGCCGTGGGACGCCTCGACCTTCGTGATGAGCGTCTCATCGCCTCCGTAGTCAATGAAAACGAGAGTCTCATCGCCCAGTGGCTCAATGAGGTTCACGGTCCCCACAGAGACGCCGCCACTCCCCACCAGTTGGATATTCTCGGGACGCACGCCGACGCTCACAGCGCGCCCGTCAAGCGCGGACCCCATGTCTCCTCCTTCGAGCGTGCACATGAGATTATTCACCTTAAATCGGACCGTACCACCTTGGGCCTCCAGGTGGCCGTGAATGAAGTTCATGGACGGGACACCAAAGAACCCCGCGACGAACATATTTCGGGGATTGTTATAGATGGACAGCGGGTCGCCGACCTGCTGAATGCGACCGTCCTTCATAACCATAATCCGATTGGCCATCGTCATGGCCTCTGCTTGGTCGTGCGTCACGTAGATGAAGGTAGTTCCCAAGGTGGAGTGGAGGCGCTTGAGTTCGGTGCGCATCTCCACGCGAAGCTTGGCGTCCAGGCTGGAAAGCGGTTCGTCCATTAAGAATGCCGAAGGGTTGTTCACCACGGTCCGGGCGAGGGCGACGCGCTGGGCCTCTCCGCCCGAGAGCTGGCCCGGTCGCTTCAAGAGGAGGGACGAAACCTTCATGGTCTCGGCGACGCCGCGAACGCGCTCCCTCACCTCCGATTCCCTCACCTTCTTTATTCTAAGACCGAAGGCGATATTATTAAACACGCTCATATGGGGGAACAGAGCGAGGCTCTGGAAGACCATCCCGAGATCCCGCTCCCCGGGCTCCATGTCGTTTACCACGGTCCCGTCGATCTTAACGAAGCCTGCGGTAGGTTTGCTCGATGCCCGAGATCATGTTCAGAGTTGTGGTTTTTCCGCAGCCTGAAGGGCCGACGAATACGATGAATTCGCCGTCGACGATTTCGAGGTCAAGGTCGTCGACCGCCCGGAAGCTGCCGAAGTCTTTGGTTAGCTTCTCTAGGTCGATCTTTGCCATGGGTGCCGACCTCAGATTCTCACGTTCGAATGTTTTCGAAGCAAGATTTTGTAACAGCCAATATTGAAAATGCCAAATCCACTTGTATCGCCGCAACTTCAACTTCGTGTTGTATCCCTCTTATGCAGCGAAATCCTGAAGCGCGGCCCGGGAAATCTCTCCGCGATCCGGTGATAGAGACCGATTTCCGCTGGATGGATAATCGGAAGACTCTCGGATAGAATAAAATTCGGTTCCCGGCTGAATTGCTGGTGGGTACTACACTGGAATAGCCCGGATCGGGCCTGCCATGCTTCCAAACGTGGCCCAAACTACGGACGCCCGGCGGAGAGGCAGCAAGCCCCGGCCCTCGCCTTACCGCCCTTCATCCCGCGCAGGGGTCTCATCTTCCGCCGCGGGGAAGGCTCGGCGGTAAACTTAGCAGGAGGAAGCGGAGAATGACTGCGACGGGCCTTCAATACGCTTCGATGAATGGCGTTGTGGTTCCCTACGAGGAGGCCAGTGTCCACATTCAATCACCGGCCGTCCGCTACGGATCTTCCTTGTTCGAGGTGATCAAGGGGTACTGGAACGCTCGCGGGGAAACCGTTCACCTCTTCCGGCTGGAGGCGCATCTGCGGCGCTTGGCCCAGTCCGCCCATCTGGCCGCCTATGACTTCTCCCCGGATCCGCGTGCGCTGGAGGATCAGATCCGAGAACTCATACGGGCCAACGAAGTTCGGGAGGACGTCGACGTTCGGCTCAATCTCCTGATCGGAGGCCAGGGACCCATCGAGGCCACCGGCCCGGTGTTTGTGGGCATCGTGATGATCCCGGCCCGCAACCTTTTCGGCGTGTCCGGAGGACTTCACTGTTCCGTGAGCTCCTGGCGACGTATCAGCGATGACGTACTGCCGCCCCGCATCAAGGCTTCCGCAAACTACCAAAACAGCCGCCTGCCCTTGATCCAGGCCAAACGGGACGGATACGACAGCGTGATTTTGTTAAACTCCTCGGGGCAATTGACCGAAGGGCCGGGGGCAACGCTGTTTCTGGTACGCGAAGGTGAGGTTCTCACTCCCCCCGTTACGGCCGGGATCCTAGAGGGGATCACGCGGGCCACTCTCATCCAACTCTTCCGGGAACATTGCGGACGCGATGTCATGGAACGGCTGATTGATCGGACGGAAATCTATCTGGCAGAGGAAGCTTTTTTTTGCGGATCGGGCGCCGAGATCCGGTCTATCCTCTCCGTGGATCGGCACCCCGTGGGGGATGGGAAGGAAGGTCCTTTGACGAACCAGATTCGGGAACTCTATTTGTCTATCGCCCGTGGAGAATCCACCCTCTACCCGGAGTGGAGGACAACCGTCCATCTCGAACCGTCTTCCTGAACCTCCGCATTCGATTCGGGAAACGGGAACCTGAAACGCGCCCGCTTGGCGGGTCCAGAAATTCGAAAGCCCTATACGCTCGAATTCAATACCGAAAGGCCGCATACAGGGGGACCGCACTCGTGGCCGTCGATTGCGTCGTTCGAAATGGAAAGCTCGTGATCCCCAAATACGGGATCCTCGAAGCCGATATCGCCATCGAAGGAGAATAGATCGCCCAAATAGGCCGAGGACTGCAGGAGGACGGGAAGGTCATAGACGCGAAAGGACCGGGGATGGCGCATCACATGCAGAAGGGGAAGATCCTCCCCACGGTAACCTTATGAAGTCTCCGGAAGCACCGCACCCACTGCTACTACGAAGGGCAAATCCACTCCTGCTCAGTCAGGTGAATCTGCTTTCGAAACGAGGCTATCGGATCTGATTTGATTGGTGAGTTTCATATCTACTTCCTTGCCATTCGAGTCAAGGGCGACACCGTATTCTATTCGCGCCGCCTCGGACGAAATGTGCCCATTGAGCACGTCCGAAAGGACGAGCTCGGGGTCACGCTCAAAAGGAGAGTAGAAACCTCCACCGCCCGCCAACTGGATGGTCAGGACATCGTCTTTCTCGAGGTTGATTTTGGTTTTCGGATGGGGCCGATGCTCATCGTTCACCACAACATCCGCGGGAGAGCCGCTGAGCCCGCCGAAGAAGCCTTTCGCCGGCACACGGACGCGGTCGATCATGGGGGCATACTCCCAGCTTCCCTCGCCCGCCAGCTTGATCCGCTGACGCTGGCCGACACCGCCTCTGAACTTCCCGGCTCCACCGGAGTCACAAACCATGGACCTCTCCAGGAAAAACAGCGGAGAATCCACCTCGATGATCTCCAATGGGGTGTTGGATATGTTCACCGGGTAGCCCACGGTCGAAAAGCCATCCTGCGTCGGCCTCGCTCCCATGCCCGCCGTGGAGAAGAAAACGTAGCTCCAGGGATCGCCGTTTCCACTTGTTCCTCGGAACTGTATCGCCGAGTGCACCCCGCTGTCGGCGATCACCCTGTCGGGTATCACTTTGGAAAGCGCTTGAAGCAATGGGGGTGAGATGAACATGCCCGTGATCTGCCGGGCACCCACGGGGGCAGGACGGCGCGCGTTGAGGATACAGCCTTCCGGAGCAGTGATCCTGATCGGCCGGAGCGTGCCCTCGTTGTTCGGGACGTCGGGGCAAATCATGCACTTGAGGGGATACACCGTGTAGCCGCAGGTCCACTGGTAAGTGGAGTTCAGGGCACGCCCTATCTGAGGGGAGGTCCCCGAGAAATCGACAAGGATTCCGTCATCCTCGATCGTCACCTGCACGGCGATCTTCAAGATTTCCTCGAACCCATCGAGAGAAGCTTCCCCCGAGTAGCTTCCGTTCGGAATGTCCATAATCGCCTGACGCATCCGCTCCTCGGATTTTCCCAGTATGGCCCTGGACAGCGGCATCAAGCTTTCCAGCCTGTAGACCCTCATGAATTCACGAATCATCTCACCGGCAATCTCGTTCGCGGAAACTTGAGCCCTGATGTCCCCAATTACCGAGTCCGGCTCCCGCACGTTGTCAGCGATGATTTCGAATAGCTCTTGGTTCGGTTCTCCCCTCTTGTAGATTTTCATCAGAGGAATTTCCAAGCCTTCCTCGAAAAGGTCGGTCGAATCGGCCGACCATCCCCGCCCTCCCACGTCCATCACGTGGCAGGTGCTCGCGAAAAAGCTCACCAGCTTTCCGTCGGAAAAGATCGGGGTGGCGACCGTCAGATCGATTTTGTGACCGGAGAAGAGCCAGGGGTCGTTGCCGATGAGGGAATCGCCGGGCTCGAGCGCGTCCGCGGGGAATTTCTTCAAGAATTGCTTCACCCCCCTGGCGATGGAATAGATGTGGCCAGGGGTTCCGATCTCCGCCTGTGCCATCATGTTGCCTTCCGGATCGAAAATCCCGAAGGATATATCCCCCGCCTCGCTCAAAACGGAAGAAAACGAAGCGCGCATGAGGGCGACAGCGGACTCCTGCACGATGGAGGTCAACCTGTTCCAAAACACTTCCATAAGAATCGGGTCCAGCATGTTCAGGCGTCTCCTCGCCCGCCCAAGGTCAGCACGAGATTCAGGTGATCGTCGATCTTAACGTGAGAGTTCGGCCCGGCGACTACCGTGGACTCGCGCTCCTCCACGATCGCCGGTCCCCCCATCTCCACCCCCGGCAAAAGCGAGTAGCGATCGTAAACCTTCGTGTCCACAAACCCACCGAGTTCGGGAAAATACGCCTTTCGCTCTTCTTTCATGGCGTTCCGCGCTCGTCCGGCATTCGGCTCGAACCGTTTGTGCGGCACCGCGGATTCCCGTGCGACGGCCTCCAACCTCCAGTTCAACACCTCCACTTCGATATCCGGATTGTGGCGTTGATAGAGGCGCCGATATTCTCGCTCAAAGCACCCTCGCAGGAGTTCGGCCGTCCAGTCTCGCAGCCCAGCTCCCTCAAGCGGCACATTGATGTCGTAGTTCTGACCCTGATACCTCATGTCGGCGGACCTGTTGAACTTTATCTGCTCCCCATCGAGTCGAGCCTGAGCCATGAGACTTCGGGCCTCCTCCTCCATCTCAAGGTAATTCTTCTCAACTGCCCTTGTGCTCAAAGAATTCAGCCTTACACGGTACGTTCGCACGAGGTGGAACGCGAAGGGAGCGACCAGAAGGCCCAGAGCGGAAATCACGCCCGCTGAGAAGGGACAGATCACGGTCTTCAGGGCAAGACTCTCAGCAACCCGATTCGCGTGTATGGGGCCGGCGCCGCCGAAGGCGATGAAATCGTGCCGCCGGAAGTCTATCCCTTTTTCCGCCGCGTGAACCCGGACAGCGTTCACCATGTTTTCGTTGACGATCTGGTGGATTCCCCATGCGGCCGTCGCCAGGTCGAGTCCGAGCGGCTCGGCCACCTTCTTTCGTATCGCCTCCTGGGCCTGCTTCACGTCCAGTTTCATCTCACCGCCGAGGAAATAGTCGGGGTTCAGGTATCCCAGCGCGAGATCGGCGTCGGTAACGGTGGGCTCCTCCCCGCCCCTGCCGTAGC
>JAPOYD010000158.1 GCA_026706735.1 Nitrospinota bacterium
GGGAGTGTGGAGTTGAAATGGAAGCCAGGCTGGGCAGGGATAAAGCGGTGTTTCAGCGGCTCGATGTGACGGATGAGGGGTCCTGCCAGGCGGCGGTGGAGCGCGCGGTGGGCGAGTTCGGCGGTCTGAACCACCTCGTGAACTGCGCCATCAAGATGGACCCTGCGCCTTTGGTCGATCTGCCTCTGGCGAGCTGGAAAATGGTGCTGGACGTGGGTCTTACCGGCATGTTCCTGATGTGCCAGGCGGCGGGCCGCTGGCTGATAGAGAACGAAAAGCCGGGTGTCATGGTGAATTTGTCGTCAAACGCAGGGGTGCAGCCTTATGGCATGTCGGGCGCGTACAGCACGGTGAAGGCAGGCATCATCATGCTCTCCAAGCAATTGGGCATCGAATGGGCGCGCAAGGGAATTCGCGTGAACGCCGTGTGCCCCGGCCACACGGAAACGCCGCTGACCGCCTATCTGCAAGACCCCGAGATCAAAAAGGGAAGAAGCGACGTGACGCCTCTCGGCCGTGTGGGCCAGCCGGTGGATATCGCGCACGGCATCTTGTTCTTGCTGTCCGAGGAATCCGACTGGATTACGGCTTCGCGTCTCGATATCGACGGAGGCATCCTGAACAGCGTCTACAATCACATGCCGGGCAGGAGATGGGACTGAAAACGAGTGATTGAGAAATTGCACACGCCCTGCTAGGCTGTTTTCGTTGTTTCGACCGCCCCTGCTGCGAGGCCGCATTGAAGACAGCCCCATACCTGTTTCGACCCGTTTATTGTCTCTCGGTTGTTGTCGCGGGAGCATTCATCGCACTTGCCCCCGTTTCGTCGACATCCATCGTACGCGGCGCCATGGGGGCTTCCGCCATCACCGCCGCCCTCGTTTTAAGTCCATCCATTGCGGAAGCCAGACGTTTCGGCGGGGGCCGTTCGTTCGGCGGCTTCGGGCGCATGCGCTCCTTCGGCGCGCGTTCATTTTCGAGAAGAAGCTATGGCCGTGGCTACAGCCGAGGGTTCGCCGGCCGGCGTGGATTCGGCGGGTTTGGTATGGGCATGGGTTTGGGAATGCTGGGAGGATGGGGATTCGGCGGGCTTGGTCTTTTCGGCCTGGGCCGCATGCTCCTCTTTCCCCTCATCCTGATTTTCATTATGAGAATGATGTCTCGACGTTAAATTTTCCCTTCACTGAACAAGGAGTTTCCAGATGAAAAGATTCTTGATTGCAACTGCTTTGGTCCTGATGACGCCCGCTGTGGCCCTCGCACAGGGTGAGCCTCGAATGGGGATTGGCACAGGCCTGTTTCTTTCGATTGTGTATGGCCTGGTCGGTATCGCCTTGCTGATGATCGGGTACAAGATTTTCGAGTGGATCACGCCATTCTCGGTGAACGATGCGTTGTCGAAAGATCAAAACAGGGCCGTGGGTATTGTGGTCGGGGCGATTTTCATTGGTGTTGCGCTTATCGTCGCGGCGGCGCTAGGGTAGCTTAGGATAAGTGTGGCAACGCTCTCGACCATTGCGTCGAGAACTTAATACCAAGGGTGAAGAAACGGGCCTGACGTTATGATAACGATCAAAGAAAAAGCGGATTTCAAGGTATTGCTTGCGGATCCGCTTTTTTTCTCTTTGCAGGGAGAGGGTGCGACAATCGGCCGTCCGTCCGTTTTCATTCGCCTCATGGGCTGCTCGGTGGGATGCGTGTGGTGCGACACGAAGTACTCCTGGTCGGGGCCTCCGGTGGAAGAGAAAACGATTGCGGAAATTCTGGATTTTTGTGAGGAACACGAAGGTGCTCAGGTGGTGGTGACGGGAGGAGAGCCATTGGAATCCCCGCAATTTCCTGTGCTTATAGAGGCGCTTCATGATGTGGGCCTGAGAGTGGAGGTGGAAACGGCAGGCCACATTCCGCCGTCTGAAAGCGTCTTGAAACGGGTGGATCAGTGGAACGTCTCGCCCAAACTAGAGTCGGCCCAAATTTCGGAGGAAAAACAGCCAAGAACCCTCGACTGGCTACGCCGGGCAAAGGAACCCTACCTTAAATTTGTCGTTCACCGGGCGGATGAACTAAATGAAGTCGAAGCCGTTCTCGAAAAGTATGGCCTTAGTGATTTCATGCGGAATCGTGTCATCATCTCGCCCGGAGGCAAAACGCGCGAGCAGATGGAGCACAGATTGTTCGCCCTGGCGGAGGTTTCCATGAAGCGCGGTTTTCGATTCACCCCCCGGCTGCATGTGATGTTGTGGGGGGATAAGCGGGGGGTCTAGCCTTAATTCAGAGAACCAATAACGCCGAAAAAAAGAAAACACCCCCCGGCAGCACCCGGAGGGTGTTTTAGATTTAAATCAGTAACTTAGGCCGGAAGAGCGATTCCCTCTTCCTCCGTAAGCCTGTCCCAATTCGCCTCGGTTCGTTTTTTGAGCTCATCCATGAACTCGCGCGTGATGAAACTGGGCATCTTGACGTTCTCGTTCACCCTTTCATACACTTGGGAAGGCACGTCGTATTCCTCGTCGGTATACCCCACTTTTTTCTCCAGGAGACGCCCTCTCAGGTAAGAACGTCGAATCGCCTGGTTCACGTCTTCTTCGGTCAACGAGACGCCGAACATATCATTCAGACTATCGACGATATTCTCGTTGGGCGCGCCTGCGAATTTACAGGTGCCGATGAGGTCGTCCCTCGTATAGTAGATGCCGTTCAGGATGGCGTTTTCCCAGTAATCGATGTCTGTTTGCTGGCCATCGAGGATGAGAAGTAAGAACGTGCGCATGCTCATGTGTCCGCCGGCCAGCGCCCAGGGGTAACCGGGGTTGGTTTCTGGCAGATAGGCGGGGTATTCGAGTCCCTTGCCCTGCATGGCGAAGGAAAGGTCACCGCATTGCTGGGCAAGACGCATCGTTCCCTGTGCCAGTTCTTCGCATTCGCCCGCCGCTGCCTTGCGGATCAAGTCTTCCATCTTTTTGGCGTCGCCGAAGCGGATGTCATCGAGTACGGGTTTGTCGGGGTTTCTTTCGTTCCACTCCATGGCGTAGCTGATGGTGGCGCCCAGGCTGATGGCGTCATAACCCATCCGATCACCTAATTCCACGAGTTCGAGGGATTCTTCCGCATCATAGACGCCGCAGTTCGCCGTGATGAGGTCGAGCGGCTCATAGTCGAATTTGACCCTGAATTTTCCTTTTTTCGCTTTTCTGCCTTCGGCCGTCTCCCCCTCGGGCCTGTCGTATATGTTTTTGTGACACGCGATGCCGCATTTGAAGCAGGACTCATCCTTGATGACATAGGGTTCTTCAAAGCTGCCGCGATATAGTTGAACGGCGTCATCATTGCCTGGCGCCCAAAAGTTCCTCTCGGGTAAACAGCCCATGGGGTGAAGGCCCGCGATGTTCCGCCAGGTGCCTCCGCCTCCATCGGCCTTATAGGCGTCGCGATAGTTTTTCGAACCGGCGCCCCGGGAGATGATTTTGTTTGCCTCTTTGACGACATTCGTGACGGCTGTTTTATCATCGGGCGCCTGCGCCACGATGGCGATGAGGTTTTTGGAGCCCATCACGCCGCCGAAACCGCCGCGTCCGCAGAATCTCGGCTTGCATTCTCTCGTTTTGAGCTGGTTTTCCGTGCTCAAGACGATGGACGCCATGCGGTTCGTTTCAAAGTTCTCCCCAGGTGGGCCGATGACGGCAAAGTGCGCGTCGTCATATTCATCGGCCAGCGCCATCATCTTCTCGTGCGAATCCTGACCCAGAAGAGGAGAAGCGTCCACGAGTTCCAGGCTCGGCGGGCCGCCAAGGGTATCGCTTTTGATGACCAGCGTAACGGGCTTTTCACTCCTTCCTGTAAAGATGATTTCGTCTATGCCCGCACAGGCCACCTTGGTTCCGAATTTACCGGAGCCTGCCGAATACATGGCCGAAGGCGCACCGGCGAGCGTGCTCTTGAGCGGGCTGTAGCCGCCAAAGAATGTCCTGAGACCCGTCATCAGGTTTGTGCCTGAGAAGCAGCCAAGCTCCATGACAAGCGGTGAGGAGGGAGCGTAAGGGTCTGATACATCGTGGTGGGAGAGGATTTTGAAAATCCTGCCGATCCCGCCCAGAAAATCCTCCAAATCCTCACAGGTTTTATCTTCAATCGTAATGTTTCCACTGCTCAGATCAACGGTGGCACTTCTATACTTGTAATCAGTTGCCGAGTTGTTCCCGTTTTTGGCGTCTGTCCACATTTTGTCGCCACCTCCTATGAATATGCCGTCATGGATTCTCATTTCTTGTTTTTAGTGTTTTTTTCTTTGATGGTGATTATTCCGTGTTTTGCCCGCTTGGGCAAGTAGTCGGGCTTGGTGAGGTTCTTAGAAAGCTACTGGCTCTTGAAATTCTCCAAAAACACCACGCAGTACATCCGTAATCTCCCCGATGGTGGCATATGCTTCCACCGCCTCGGAAATTGATTCCATGAGATTCTCATCGCCTCCGGCGGCGTCTTCAAGATGCCTGAGACTTTGCTCCACCTGCGAAGCATCTCGCTCTTTCTTCAAATTATTCAGTTGTTTCTTTTGTCGTTCTTCAAGTGCAGCATTAACCGTGAATATCTCTTGGGCAGGGGGCTCCTCTCGCACGTATTTATTCACGCCGACGATAGTCTGCTCTTCTGCGTCTACTGCTTTTTGCCAGCGAAAAGCACTCTCTGCTATCCACTTTTGAACTACGCCGCGCTGGATGCACTCGACCATGCCGCCACGCTCTTCTACGTCTTCGATAATTTGCGACATTCCCTCTTCCATGCGGCCAGTCAAATCTTCCAGGTAAAATGAACCACCAAAAGGGTCCGCCACGTCGGGCACACCGCTTTCATAGGCGATGATCTGCTGGGTGCGCAGGGCAAGGAGGGCGCTTTCTTCGGTCGGCAATGCAAGGGCTTCATCGTAAGCGCAAGTGAAGATGGTTTGGGCGCCGCCAAGCACGGCGGACAGCGCCTCATATGTAACACGGACGATATTGTTCTCAGGTTCTTGTGCAGTGAGCGTGCTGCCGCCGCAAACAACACCAAAACGGAAAAGCCAACTTCTCTCGTTTTTGGCGCCAAAACGCTCACGCATGAGTTTTGCCCAAAGCGTCCGCATGGCTCGGTACTTGGCGATTTCTTCGAAAAAATCCATGTGAGTGTAAAAATAAAAACTGAGTCGGGGGGCAAACTCTTCGATATTAAGCCCACGCTCCAGACATCTTTCCACGTAAACGATGGCGTCCGCGAGCGTAAAGCCGCCTTCCTGGACGGCAGTTGCGCCGGCATCCCTGAAATGAGCACCTGCAGCGCTGATGGTGTTGAACCTCGGAGTGTTTTTCACGCCGTATTCAACAGTATCGACGATTAGCCTCAGTGATGGTTCGGGCGGGAATATCCAAGTGCCGCGGGAAACGTATTCTTTGAGAATGTCGTTCTGGATGGTGCCGGTCAGTTGAGCGGGCGAAACACCTTGTTTCTTCCCGACCGCGACGTACATGGCATAGAGGATGGCGGCTGTTGAGTTGATGGTGAAGGACGTGCTGATCTGATCGAGCGGAATACCTTGAAAAATGGTCTCCATATCCGCCAGTGAGTCGATGGCTACCCCGACTTTGCCGACTTCGCCAGATGATTTTTCATTGTCGCTGTCGAGTCCCAGTTGTGTCGGTAGATCCAGGGCGACAGAAAGCCCGGTGTTCCCCTCGTCTAGTAGAAAGCGGTATCGCTGGTTCGTATCCTCGGCGGTCCCGAAACCCGAATACTGGCGCATCGTCCACAGGCGTTTTCTGTACATCTCGGGGTGAATGCCTCGCGTGAGAGGGTATTCGCCAGGTTTGCCAGGGGAATAGCCCTGAGGCATATCTCCCAGGCCGTAGGCGCTTTCAACGGCGAGGCCTGAGCGTGTTTTTGACTGTGGATGTTCATTTGTCATTTCGCGGTTACCTCCCCTTGAAAACGGGGCTTCGCTTTTCGAAAAACGATTTTACCGCCTCATCATGATCTTCTGACACCCAAAGATCCGCAAATAGCGACGATTCCAAACCTGTCGTTTCTTCCAGTGTATTTTCTAAGCCGAATAAGAGCAATTCCTTCAAGGAGCGAATCGCTCCTGGAGCGCTTTTGGAAATTTCATCCACCATCGTTTTGGCAACGCGAAGACCCTTTCCTTTGGGTACCGCGGCGTTGGTGAGTCCCATCTCCATTGCGTCATCAGGATACAATTCTTTACATGTAGTCAACAATTCCAACGCTCGCCCGTAGCCGATGGCGCGGAGAAGACGCCCCCCGCCTCCCCAACCCGTCATGAGACCGACTCGGGCTTGCTTGAAGCTCATATAGGCGTGTTCTTCCATGATCCGCATGTCGCAGGCCATGGCGATTTCGGTTCCACCGCCCAAGGCGTATCCGTTCAGAACGGCTATTACAGGCACAGGTAATGCGGACAGACGCCCCAGGATTTCCTGCATGCGCCTACTCATACCCATCCCCGCTTCGTGAGATTCAAAAGACTGCAGCCATTTCAAGTCGCCACCCGAGCAGAACGCCTCCTCACCCGCACCCGTGAGGATGACAGCTCTCAGTTCGCGGGATTCTTCGAGGGTGTCGAGAGCGTCGGTGAGCCCCTGCATGATGTCTTCGTTGATGGCGTTTCGAACATCTTTTCTGTTGAACTTCAGAGTTGAGAGTGCGCCTTTGGCTTCATGGATGAGATCGGGCATGTGGTCTCCTGCAGATTTCGTCTAAGTGAGCCGAGGTGAGGTGAAAAACGCAGGTTTTACCAGTATTTCTCGTAATGGATGTTTCCCTTCGTCCGGCCATAGTCCATCGTGAAGCCGCGATCTTCCATAATCTGGATAACTCCCGGCCCGCCTTCGGGCCATATCTTCTCGCCTTCACGAACTTTGGGGATACCGATCATATCGGGATTTCCGCACAAGAACAGATGCGTGTTTGCAGGGTCCATCTTACGTCCGATGTTTTCCTCGAACATGCCCGTGGCCAGATAATCCTGCACGTATATCTTGTTGTTGATGGTATCCGCCTCGCGCGTGGTGAGCGCGTGATATGTAAGTTGGGGATATTTCTTCTCGAGTTCTCTGTAGAGTGGTTCGTAGGCAAGGTCGTTTTTGTACCGCACGACGTTAATGCTGGCGATTTGACCTTTGTAACCCGTGCGAAGAAGCTCCCAAATCATGTGGTTGTGCGGTCCCTCTCCCGTTCCTGTTCCTGCAAAAACCACGAGAGAATTTTCGTCGTCCCGAATATCGTTCATGCATTCGAGCGTGTATTCCCCGGTAAATTTCTGGCCCATGTGAATGCGATCGCCAGATTTCAGGAGGAAGAGCCTCGGGGTCAGAAGAGGCGCAGGTTCGCCTTCCTCGCCGATGACCATCACGATGTAGAATTCCAGAAAATCCAAATCATCCGGGGGATACAATTCACCCGCACCATTGACCACAGGATGAGAAACGGAATAGGCTCGCCTGCCCAATCGCCTGATCCTCTTCTCGTCGAGTTCCTTCTCTTTGACGGCGTCTTCGTGGCGAGGTTCCCAGTTGCCCAGACCCAACGTCGTGTATTGACCTGATTTGTATTCGGGAAAGTCGAAATCGGGATTTACGCGGAAACATGCGAGCGTTTCATGCTGCCAGACGATATCTACGACTGTCGCGTTGTAATGTTTTTCCCTTAATTCTTGTTTAGTTGCATCGTCAAGCATTCAATACCTCATCGGATATATGAATCTATAGAACAATGTGCATTACAGCCCAACCGCAGGCGAATACTACCCAATTCGTTTGAGAAGATATAGCCTTGAGTGGGGATTTTTTCAGATATTTATATCGAAACTACCTCGAATGATACCGCATATTCAAATCCGGCTTGTTTCCCTGTTTCGACGGCCGCTTGGGTGAGGAACCCAACCGGGTCGAACCCTTGTGCGAGATTGTCGATGTAGAGCTTATGGGCTTGTAAGGATGCGATTCCCTTATCGAGGTACTCAGTGACGTCCACGGCAGTCGTGGGTTTAGGTGAGCCGCTGAGTAAAACCATGCGAACGCCCGTCCAGGGTTCCAGCCCGTCATCCAGCAGTTCGGGAAAAATCCAGCGGTTTCCCGCGTCGCGGCTCGCATCCATCACGCCATAGGCGAGCCAGCGATGATCCGCCATGTTCAAGGGGCCACCCGGCCAGGTGAGGTGATAGGAAAGCGTGACTATGATTTCAGGCCGGTACGTTCTGATTTCCCGGGTCAGATCGCGTCTTAAATCCAGATTGTATTCGATGACACCATCCGCATAACCCAGGAATTCCACTTGTTTGACGCCGACGATGGCGGCGCTTTTTATTTCTTCGTCCTCTCTCGCGGGGCCGGCTTCTTCCGGCGACATCCCGTCGATGCCCGCCTCCCCACTTGTCATGAGGATATATGAGACTTCCTTGTCTTGCGCCGTCCACCTCGCGACCGCGCTCGATGCGCCGAATTCCATGTCGTCAGGATGCGCCACGATGGCCAGCGCCCGCTGCCAATTTTCATCGAGGGCGGGTAGTTTGTGCGTCGTCATTTTTTCACCTTTCTCACAAAAATGGGGCTGCTCCAGGCCAATGCCCCGTCTTCTTGCATCAGCCTGATGAAATAGGGGTTCCAGCCATCGTGAAAATCGCTTTCATCGATGTCGAACGTGACGTTTGCGCTAGGATTGCCCGGCGCCCTGCTGATGCGTTGCACTTCCACCTGTTGACGAACGCCGCCCGCTTCCATCACATACGGAACGGTGCCGATATCATCGATTTTTACCTCAAAGGAAACGACTTCGGTTTCAAAAAAGAGCGTTGCGCCATCTCCGCCCGATAGGCGGAATTCGACGCCGTCCGCATCCCCGGTCGTTCGGCTTAGCCACTGGATACTTCGCTCATCGGCCGATTGAATGCCTTCTTCGAGGTTATCCACCTGCCAGTTTCCGGGTTCTTCGATTCTCCCTTTGTCGACCCGCAAGCCGCCATGCCAGTGGGTTTGGCGGTTACGCTGATGTATGCGCGCGCCGCTCCAGGAGACTCGGAACCAGTCTGAATCTCTGGCAGCCTCATCTTTGGGGCGATAAGAGGAGATGGTTTTTGAGGCGCGTTTTAGCTCTATCGACTCAATGCCACATTCGCCCATGGCCTGGACTTTGAATAAAGGGGGATCGGTAGATTCAAATTCCTCCCCCATGAAATGATCTCCGGCCGAGAAGGAGAGATGAATTTTTTTTCCCGTTGTTGCATAGACGCGCCTTGCCTGAATCGCTTCCCACAGGCTCTCGCGTGTGAGTTCTGTTGCAAATATGCAGATGTAACCGCCATAGACCCCGAAGATGGCCGCACCCGGATAGCTGGCGCCGGGACGCCCCTTGTGTCCATCGCTCCCCGCCGTGATGCCAACGCGCCAGCCTTTCTCCAGGGCTTGTTCCACGAACCATTCGAATCGTCCCCAGGAAGAATATATCTCCATGACTCGCTCGAGTTCTGCGTGGTGATAGTCGAGGCTCGCTCGCCGACCTCCGATGTGGGGGATTAAGGTGACGTCCCGGTGGCCTTCTAAAGCGCCGTAGAGGGAATCGAGGGGGTATCTGTCCGTTTCCTGATCAGTCCAGTCCTCTAGTTGCCAGTGACTGGTTCGGTGCAGAGGGCCGTCGTCGCCAAGATACATGACGTTTCTGTCCCCGCCCATGCCCGTCACGGCGGACCATTCGACCCCCAGAAACGTGACGAAGCGTCCCGGCTCGTTGTATTTCTTCGTGGCCGCTCGAATGGCGCTCCAGGTATCATTCGTGACTTGAAAATCATTCCCCTGGTGACAGGAAAATTGCGCCCCGGCCATGTCGCGCGCGAAGGCGAAATAATCATCTGCGGTATTTGTGCCTACCGTTTCTTCGCTTTGGCCGTGCAGGTCGCCCCAGAATGGTCGCCATTGATGGGTTTTCTCCATGGCGTACACGTAATTGCTGTATGCAGGAGGGATGTCTCCTTCGGTGTCACCTCCAATTCGCCCCCATTTCCCCGATTCCCAGCGCAAATTCTCCAGGCGGACGACGGCGGGCTCATCGCGCTTGAACTGAACGGTTCCGGGCAGCCCCTCACAGATTCCTCCTTCCGTACTGAGCGAGATTTTCGCATCTATGTCGTGACATGGATTCCCCCAGATGTCCTCGAGTTTCACCTGCATCCACGAAGTCTCATCTGGTGCCTGTTCGGTAGGCCCATGAATCACGAGGCGGGCGGGTTTGCCGGGGACGATGGAGAAGGCGGGCGTATCAGCCGCTTCGATGAATCGGTTCGAGCCGAAGCAATCTACGAAAAGCCGGAAGCGGAAATTTTTCTCGCAAAAAGTCTGTGCGCGGGTTCCCGCACCGCCTCCGCTTCTATCTCCCAGAACGATGGTTACTGTATCTCCTTCTGCCAGATAGCTGTCAAATACATCGATGGCCTGCCCTTGCTGCCAGGGTCTGATGTTCGATTTCGGGTCCCATCTTACTCTCAGGGAGGCGCTTCCGCTCGTAGTCACGCTCGCATAGTGAGGTTCAGCGGGTGCCTCGGTTTGCGGCTTGGCCCAATCACTGGCGAAACGACGAGAGAGCACAATCGTTCCTCCATCGTCCACCCCGTATCTGCCGACATGGTAGATGAGCGTCCAAGTGCCCCATACGCCCGCTTCCACGCTCCCGTCGGGAGTGAGTTCACTCCAGCCCACCCATTCGCGTACCCAGGCTTCGCTCTTGCCGTGTCTGCCGTCCGGTGTCGTATCCATGATGTGTCAACCATCTTGTTGGTCGTTTTTGGGATGAAGATCGGCTCGTTTTTCGCTCTCATCTTGCGCCTTGGGCGATTCACTGGTTTTGGGCAAGTGATTTTTGAGGAAAATCAAGGCGAGCCGAATCGAGTCTTCTCTTTCGCGAGGCGTTCTCCTTCTGAGCACGAAATTATGGCCGGTTCCCTCGTAAAGTTTCAATTGGGCGTAGCCGGATTTTCTGGCTCTCAGTTTTCTCATCATCGTGAATGATTGCTGCACCGGGATAAGCCCATCTGCCACACCATGAAACATCAAAGCCGAAGCTCTTGTGTTCTGTATCTTGTTGGCTGGGCTGTTAACTTCCAGATATTCTTTCCAGCGCAGTAAATCTTCGGTCGCCAGAGCGAGAACCACGGCGTTGATTCGCTTTTTGATGAGAGCCGCATAGTCATAAGGACCATAATAGGCTACCACGGCCTTCACGACCGGCAGCGACGCGGCCGCACGGAACGCCTTGTCCGCGCCGAGTGAGAATCCGATGAGACCGACCTTGTTGTGTATGCAATGCGCACTTTTCGCAAAAGCGGAAACGGCTCGGTTGATGTCTTCATTCTGGCGTTCGAAATTCGATTTTCGTTGGGCGAAAGGTGTTCTAAGACCCTCCAGGTCCACCTGGTGCACCGAGTAATAATTGATGACCAAGGATGAGAATCCATGGCTCGCGAGTTTTCGGGCGTAGCGGGTGTATGCCCGCCACCAACCGCCTTTCCCGTGCAGCAATACGACGCAAGGATATCTCCCATCTTTCGAGGGACGCACTAGGTATCCCGTTATCGAGGCGTTTTCGATGCTAGACGGCAGTTCGACATAATTTTCCTGGTGGTCGTAGCTTCCAGTGGGAGCAGGAGCCAGGTTCAAGGTGCGGGGCCGGGCGCAGCTTGTCACCATCATCATGACGAGAATGAATAGCAAGAGATACCTAATGCGGATGATCTTGAAAAAGCGATGAATTATGCTAAGACCAGATCGAATCATGCGAAATCCAGTTTTTGCTCGGCGGCAAAAGAATCAGGCAGGTGCATACCATCTCTGAGAATAGTCCGGGCGGACGATTTCGGCAACATCTCGGCGAATAAAGCCCATGTGAAGGAGAATTGAATGTCGGCGGTGATTGAATATCTGCGAGCGAGAAGGGAGCAGAGCCTGGCGGAGCTGGTCGAGTACCTCAAAATCCCCTCCATCAGCACGTTGGGGGTCGGCGTCGAGGAGGCGGCTGTGCACCTGGTGGAGTTAATGAGTAACGCGGGCATCGAGGCGCAAATTCTGCCGACTGAGGGTATTTCTCTCGTATTCGGGGAAGTCAAGGGGCCTCCGGGTGCTCCCACGTTGCTCATCTATGGCCATTATGACGTACAGCCGGCCGATATATCCGAGGGCTGGAGTTCCGAGCCGTTCGAGCCCCAGGTGCGAGGTGGCCGCCTCTACGCACGCGGGTCGGGAGACAACAAGGGACAGCATTTCGCGCAAATCAAGGCGGTCGAGGCCTACCACCGGACGAATGCGAAGATGCCCATCAACCTCAAATTCCTGATTGAAGGTGAGGAGGAGATGGGTTCGCCAAATTTGAGGAAATTCATTCAGGCGAACAAGGAGTTGTTGAAAGCCGACATCGCCTGCTCATCCGATGGCTCCATGCACCCCTCGGGCAGGCCGACGCTCTCTTTGGGCTGCAGGGGATTACTCTATGTCGAACTTGTCGCACACGGTGTCGGGAAAGACCTCCATTCCGGGTCTTACGGCGGGTCGGTTCCGAATCCATTCTGGCGGCTCATGGAAGCCGTGCAATGTCTGCGTGACGATGAGGGGAGGGTGCGCGTGCCGGGATTTTATGAATCCGTGCTCCCGGTCGGCGATGCGGACCAGAATGCACTACAGGGAATTCCCGACCCGGAGGCGGAGCTTCGGGCCGTCATCGGAGATGGAGCTGACCGAATTCCGGATCTTTCCGCCTTTTATACGGAAACGCTCACGCAGCCGAACCTGAACATCTGTGGATTCCAGGGGGGGTATTCAAACGATGGCATGAAAACGGTCCTGCCGGGTTCCGCGAGCGCCAAGCTGGATTTCCGTCTTGTGGTGGATCAGGGCCCGGACAAGCTGTTTGATGATGTGTGTTCGTTTTTGAATGCAGAGGGTTTTGATGATATCGAGGTACGCAAGATGGCCGCGTTCGACGCCAGCAAAACGCCGGCGGATAACCCCTATGTTCAAATGGTGATCAAAGCCGTTGGCGGTTTCGGGGTCGAACCCGTCATCTACCCGAACTTCGGCGGCAGCGTTCCCGACAGCATGTTCACGAGAGACTTAGGCATTCCTTCCGTCTGGTTCCCCCTCGCCAATGCGGATTCGAACGCCCATGCACCCGATGAGAACATTGACGTGGAGATTTTTCATCGTGGATGCGAGGTTGCAGCGACTCTTATGGGGGGTCTCGCTTGAAGCACCCGCTCTGGACGATAGGCCACAGCAATCACAGCGCGGAGAAATTCCTGGACCTGCTGAGCCGCCACGGCATTGCATGCGTGGTGGATGTGCGCAGCATCCCCTACAGCAGGAGAAACCCACAGTTCAACAGAGAAAAAATGAACCAAAGCCTATCATCGCAAGACATCGCATACATCTGGGAAGGAGAGGCGTTGGGCGGAAAGCGCGATTTCAGAAAAAATCCCGAACTTTTTGACTCTAAAGGTCGCATCGACTGGATGAGAGTGAGACGCAGGGAAGATTTTATCCGCGCCGTGGAGCGTCTGAGAACGCAAGCGGGAGAGGAACCCACGGCGGTTCTTTGCGCGGAGGAGAACCCGAGAAACTGCCATCGCCTGCATCTGATATCTGCGGCTTGGGTGGAGAGTTTTGGTGAAAACATATCGCATATTCGAGGGGGCGGGCATGTGGAGACACACGCGCAAATCGCTCCCCAGCCCGAATTGTTTTGTTGATCATTCTCCCATACCCTGTCGACAGGCATTTTTTCGTGGCCAACGGACTTTCGTCCACTCATATGAGGAATTCATGAATCAACCCCCGGAGAAGAACCGCCTCGCACAGGAGACGAGTCCTTATCTCTTGCAGCATCAATACAATCCGGTGCAGTGGTACCCGTGGGGCGAGGAAGCGCTCCGCAAATCAAGAGAAGAAAACAAGCCCATTTTCTTGTCCGTCGGCTACTCTGCCTGTCACTGGTGCCATGTGATGGAGCATGAGAGTTTCGAGGATGAAGGAATCGC
>JAPOYD010000116.1 GCA_026706735.1 Nitrospinota bacterium
ATCTCGCATTCATTGGAACCGAGCCCGTAGGGACAACCCCTCCTCGGGGTTGTCCTGCCCTCCGTGGTTGTCCTTCATGAGGACAGGCGCAAGGTTTCGGACAGGCACGGAGGCCTGTCCCTACGGCCCCCCTGGTTGGTTTCATTCGCCAAAACACGGAATCAGGAGTTTACCAACAACCCCGAAACACCCCCCTGCCCCGCCGGGCGATTACATCGCCGCATCGAATGGCGAACGCTTTTTCGCCCCTTTTTTCTCAAAATCCATAAATTCTCATCTTTTCCTCGTCCCTATCTTGCTGTATAAAGCCGCTTTGCGGCGCGTTGGCCTTGAAACAGCCCGTTTGGACAAACGCCCCGCCGCGCGCGAAAAACATTCGCCTTTGGAGAAGACGATGAACACGACCGCCTTGAGCCTCACCCTGCTCGCCGTCCTGTGCTTCGGCGTCTGGGGGTTCTTCATGAAGCTGGGCCAGGAGCGCCTGGGCGCCATGCCGCACCTAATGGGAATGGGCGTCACCACCGCCGTCGTCGTCGTCATCGCCATCTTGAGCAGGCAGTTTCCGCTCCCGCCGATGCGCCCGGACGTGATGTGGCTGCCCGTGGTCGCCACGGTGGCCACCCTGCTGGCCATGCTCTTTCTGGTGCTGGCGCTGTCGAAGGCGCAGGGCCAGACGGCGGGCGTGGTCGCGCTCTCGGCCCTTTATCCGGGCGTCACGGCGATTCTGGCGGCGCTGTTCCTGGGCGAGGGCTTCACGCCCGCCAAGGTGGGCGGGCTCGTCTGCGCCGCCCTGGCCGCATACCTTTTCACGCGCTAGTTGGGAACGCTCAAGCCATGACCACGAAACGCGGACTTCGCATCGGCATCGACACCGGCGGCACGTTCACCGACGTGGTCGGCGTGCGCTCCGATACCGGCGAGGTCTTCACCACCAAGACGCCGACGACGCCCGCCGACTTCAGCGAGAGCCTGATCCAGGGCATCAGGAAAATCTTGTCGGAGACCAAAATCCGCCCCGCCATGGTGAACGGTGTGTTTCACGGGACGACGGTGGCGACGAACGCCATCCTGGAGCGCCGCTTCGAGGACCTGGGCTTCATCGTCACGGGCGGGTTCCGCCATCTACTCGAAATCGGAGGCGCGAACGGCGCGGCAAAGGACAATTACGCCGCCCCCCTGCTCCAGAAGCCCCGCGACGCGCTGGTTCCCCCCGAACGTGTCCGGGAGGCGAGAGAGAGAATCTCGGCATCGGGCGAGGTACTGGAATCCTTGAACGAACAGGACGCCCTCAGGCTCGCCAAGTGGTTCAAGGGGCAGCGAATCGGCTCCGTCGGGGTGTGCCTGCTCCACGCCTACGCCAACCCGGCGCACGAGGAATTGATTCTCGAAGCCTTCGAGCGTGAATACCCCGAATGTTTCGTGAGCATCTCGAGCGAGGTGATCCCCGAACCCGGCGAGTACGAACGCGCCATCACAACGCTTCTCGACGCGTGCATCAAGCCGCGCATCAAGGATTATGTCGAGAACGCTTCGAAGAAAATCGAGGACACCCTGGGCGGCGCCCCCTTCATGATCATGAAGAGCAACGGAGGCGTCTCCACAGCACCCGAGATCGCCAAGCGGCCGATAGGCACCGTGCTCTCGGGCCCGGCCGCGGGCGCGCTCTCCGCCGCTTTCCTGGGAAAACTCTCAGGCCACGAGCAACTCATCACCCTGGACGGGGGCGGCACCTCGACGGACATCGCCGTCATCGAGGGCGGCGAGGCCAAGCGCGCCACCCGGCACCAACTCGATGAATTTTATTTGAGGATGCCGATGATCGACGTCGTCACCATCGGCACCGGCGGCGGCTCGGTCGCGTGGCGAAGCTCCGAGGGAAGGCTCCGCGTGGGGCCCAGAAGCGCGGGCGCGGACCCGGGACCCATCTGCTACGGAAAGGGCGGGGAGGAGCCCACCCTCACCGACGCGAACCTGCTCCTCGCGCGCAGCCCGCTCCATCTGGCGGGCGGCGAGGTGAAGCTCAACAAGGCGCTCGCCATGAAGGCCATGCGCGGTCTGGCGCGAGAGTTCGACATGAACCCCCACGAGATGGCCTCGGGCGTGGTCGAGATCGCCGCCTGGAACCAGACCCACGCCGTGCGCCGCGCGACGGTGCAGCGCGGCATCTCTCCCAAAAACTTCGCCCTGATGGCCTTCGGCGGCTCGGGGCCGCTTACAGCCGGTCTCGTGGCCGAACTGCTCGAAATCGACACCGTCATCGTCCCGCCCTTCGCGGGCATGACGAGCGCGTTCGGGCTGGAAGTCGTCGACCTGGTGAACGACCACGCGGCGGTGCATTATCAATCGCAAGAAAACGTCCGGCCCGAAGCCCTGGGCGACGCGTACGAAAAACTCGAAGCCCAAGCGGCGGCGGGCCTCGAAAGCGAGGGGATCCCCGCTCACAGGCGCATGATGCGGAGAACCGCCGAGATACGCTACCAGGGGGAGGCGGCCGAGATCGAGGTGGACGTGCCGGGCGGCTACATCACCCCGCCCGTTCTGGCCGAGGCATTCGAGCGCTTCCACACCCTCTACCAGCGACGCTACACCTACAATCATAAAGGCAGCCGCCCGGTCGAGATCGTGCACCTGCGCGTCTCAGGAATAGGCATGACGGAGCCGCCGAACCTGCCCCTGATCCCCGCGGGCGACGACAGCCCCGAGGAGGCTTACAAGGGCGCACGCCTCGTCTGGTTCAAGGAACTGGGCGGATTCCACGACACGCCGGTCTACTACCGGGAGCGGCTGCTCGAGGGCAACTACATCCCGGGTCCCGCCATTGTGGAGAGTTTCGGCAGCACGACGGCCATCTTCCCCAGGCAGGAAGCCCGCGTGGACAGGTACGGGAACCTCGTGATGCGCTTCCGTTCGGAAGTCTTCGAGCGCGACGAGCGCGCCGGCAGGCCGACGGGCGATCACGGCGTGGGAGCGGCGTGGCGATGAATGCAAATCCCATTGTGAGCGAAATTCTGGCGGGCGCGCTGCACGCCATCGAGGAGGAAGTCGAGGACCTCCTCGCGCGCATCTGGCGCAGCCCCTCGCTGCGCGACGCGGGCGATTTTTCCGTCTGCCTGTTCGACCGCTTCGGGCGCGCGCTCACCGGACGGGTGCTCGCCACCGGCCCGGCACCCGTCATCCGCGCGTATCCCGAAATGGCAGAGGGCGACGTTTTCCTTCACAACGACCCCTACATGCCGCCTGCGGGCCTGGGCGAGGCCGCGGAACTCTGCTTTACCCGGCCCCTGTTCGCAGACGGCGCGCTCATCGCCTTCCTGCAAATCAGGGGACGCCACGACGATCTGGGCGGCGCGCTGCCCGGCGGAGCGAGCGTCGGCTCGCGCGAGAGCTATCACGAGGGCGTCCTCATCCCGCCGGTGCGTATCGCGCGTGGCGATGAGACGGTCGAGGACATCAAGACACTCCTCTTGCGGAACAGCCGCCAGGCCCAACTGTTGGGCGACGACATCGACGCCCAACTCGGCGCGCTCCGGGTCGGCGCGGCCCGTCTCAAGGAGCTGACGAGGCGATACGGGGCGGAGAACCTGACGGCGTGTTTCGCCGACTTGCTCAGAGAGTGCGAACTCGCGTTTCGCGGCCAACTCATCCCGCAACTCCCCGAAAAAAGCTGGACGGCGCACACCGCCGTCGAAACGGACGGCCTGAACGGCCCCCACGAACTCGCGCTCACCCTCACGCGGCGAAAAGACGCCCTGCACATCGAGTTGAATGCGGCTCCCCAGGCGCGAGGCCCCATCAACTGCCCATTGGAGGGAGAGGGCGCGCAGTTCCTCTCCCGCCTCCTCGCTCCCATGCTGCTCCACCTTCAGGACGATATGAGCGAGACTCCCTTGAACGACGGGGCCTTGCGGGCATTCCAGGTGCAGTTGCCGGAACCCGGCACCATGCTCACCCCCCGCTTTCCCGCGCCGACGGGCTTGAGAGCGCTCACCCTGTGCAAACTGCTTTCGGCGTTCGGCGAGGCGCTCTTCGAAGCCTCGGGCGGACGCACTCCCACCGGCTTCGACAACCTGAGGACGCTCAGCTTCTGGGGGCACGACGAAAAAGGCGGCTTCCACCTGCTGAGAGAAGCCCTGGGCGCAGGCGCGGGCGCAGGGATGAAGGGAGACGGTGCATCCGCCGTTCCCCCGCTCGGCGCGACCGGCGGCATGCCCGTCGAGGTGATGGAGGCGCGCTATCCGGTGCGGGTCGAGTCGATGGGACTCGCGCTGGACTCGGGCGGCGCGGGCGAGCGGCGCGGCGGCCTGGGCGTTTTTCGGGAATACCGCATGCTCATCGACGGCGTTTCGGCGAGTGCGGCGGGAAGCGCCGAAGCCGGCCCCGCAGGCGGCCCGGGCGCAACGGCCGGAAAACCCTACGAGATTCGCCATCGCTCGGGGAAAAAGAGCGTGGGGGCGCCCGCGGTCGGCGCGTCAACCGCGTTCTCAAAAGGCGATTCGATTCGCGTCTCCACTCCCGGCGGCGGCGGATGGGGCGACCCCAGGGAGCGCGACCCCGAGGAAGTGCGGGCCGACGTTCTGCGCGGATTCGTCTCCGCAAAGGCGGCGGAGGCGGCCTACGGCGTGGTTCTGGGCGGCGCGCCGGGGTTCCGTGTAGACGAGGACGCGACCAATAAACGCAGGCAGGGAAAATAATTTCACACTTTCTTCGGTAATGTAGCGGAATCAGGGCGCAAAGGGGGGTAAAAACCCTTAAACGCACTTGGAGCCGCCCATCGTATCGGGTAGAATCCGCCCGCGCAGGAATCAATGAACGCCCGTAAGGCCTGAGCAAACAATTTTTCCCCTAAACTCTTCAAAGGAGAGAGGTTCAGAGAATGGCCATCAAAGTCGGCATCAACGGTTTTGGCAGGATTGGACGAAACCTGTTCCGCGCGGGTCTGGACGACCCCGATATCGAATTCATCGCCGTCAACGACCTGACGGACCCGAAAACCCTGGCCCACCTGCTCAAGTTCGACTCGGTGCACGGGCGCTTCGGGGGCGAGGTGGAAGTGGGTGACGCGGAAATCAGGGTGAACGGTAAATCCATCCGGGTGCTCTCGGAGCGTGACCCGGCGAACCTCCCCTGGGGAGAGATGGGCGTGCAGGTGGCGGTCGAGAGCACCGGCATTTTCACCAAGAGGCCGGACGCGGAAAAACACCTGAAGGCGGGCGCCAAAAAAGTCATTATCTCCGCCCCCGCGACCGATGAGGACATCACCATCGTCCTGGGCGTAAACGATGAGAAATACGACGACGCCTCCCACCACATCATCTCGAACGCGAGCTGCACCACGAACTGCCTGGCGCCCGTCGCCAAGGTGCTGCACGAGAAATTCAAGGTCAAACACGGGTTGATGACCACCACGCACGCATACACGAACGATCAGAAGATTCTGGACCTGCCCCATTCGGACCTGAGGCGCGCGCGGGCCGCGGCGGTGAGTATGATCCCCACCTCCACGGGCGCCGCGAAGGCGGTCGGGCTGGTTCTCCCCGAACTCAACGGCAAGCTCGACGGCATGGCGATCCGCGTTCCCACGCAGGATGTTTCGGTCGTCGACCTCGTGGCCGAGGTGGAAGCGGACGTGACGGCGGAAGAGGTGAACGACGCCCTGAGAGAGGCGGCGAACGGTCCGCTCAAGGGGGTTCTCGACTACACGGACGAGCCGCTGGTGTCGGTGGATTACCTCGGAAACCCGGCTTCATCCACCGTGGACGGCCTTTCGACAAAAGTGCTGGACAACAAAATGGTCAAGGTCATCTCCTGGTACGACAACGAATGGGGATTCTCGTGCCGGATGGTGGACCTCATCAAAAAAGTGGGCGCCGCCCTCTAAGAGGCTTCAAAGAAATGGCGACGATCACGAGCACGATTGAAAACGGCGACCCGAAACTCGGCGTCGAGGACGTCGACGTCGCGGGAAAGCGGGTTTTCCTGCGCGTCGATTTCAACGTGCCGCTCGACGACCAGGGGCACATCACCGACGATACCCGCATCAGGGCGGCCCTGCCCACCATCAACTATCTTCTGGACGAGGGCGCGCGGGTCGTCATCGGCTCCCACATCGGCCAGCCGAAGGGGAGGGTCAACCCGAAAAACTCCTTCGCCCCGGTCGCAAAGCGCCTGGCCCGGCTTCTGGAGAAGGAATGCCCCCTGGCGACCGCCGCCACGGGGGCGGAAACCAGGAGCATGGTGGAGGAGATGAGGCCCGGGCAGGTGCTCCTGCTGGAGAACCTCCGGTTTCATCCGGGCGAGGAGAAAAACGACGATAAATTCGCCCACGAACTCGCCTCGCTGGCCGATATCTACATCGGCGATGCGTTCGGCAACGCCCACCGCAACCACGCCTCGATGTCGGCGATCACGAAATTCCTGAATCCCGCCGTCGCCGGTTTCCTGATGATCAAGGAAGTGAGCTACCTGAGCGGCGCGGTGAACAACCCGATGCGCCCTGTGGTGGCGATTGTCGGCGGGGCCAAGGCGAGCGCCAAAATCGGCATCGTCGAGCGGATACTTCCGAAAATGGACAAGATCATCATCGGGGGCGGTATGGCGGGCACTTTCCACCGCGCGCTGGGCTACGAGATGGGGAACAGCTTGGTCGAGGAGCACATGATGGAAACGGCGCGCTCGATCATGAACAAGGCGCAGGAGCTGGAGGTGAAGTTCTACCTCCCCAGCGACTACGTGATCGCGGACAAGTTCGAGGCCTCGGCCGAAACCAAGGTGGTGCCCGCCCAGGAAGTGCCCGAGGAGTGGTATGCGCTCGACATCGGCCCCGCCAGCACCACCTTGTTCGGAGAGGTGCTCCAGGACGCGAAAACCATCATCTGGAACGGCCCGATGGGCGTGTTCGAGGTCGACGCCTTCTCGCGCGGAACGTACGCCATGGTGAACCACGTGGCGAATTCCTATGCGCTGACGATAGTGGGCGGCGGCGATACGGACGTGGCGGTTCATGCCGCGGGAGAATCCCGCCGCATCTCGTACATCAGCACGGGCGGCGGCGCCTTCCTGGAACTGCTCGAGGGAAAAGAGCTCCCCGGCCTCGCCTCTCTGACGGACAAACACTAAAGCACCCCCAAAACAAAAAGAGGAACTCGCGATGCGGCGCGCCCTCGTGGCCGGCAACTGGAAGATGAACAAGACGATTGAGGATGCGCGGACGCTCGCGCGCGATGTGGCCGGAGGGGTGGCCGATGAAAACCTCTCCGGCGTGGACGTCCTGCTGGGACCGCCCTATCTCGCCCTTCCGGCGGTGGCGGAAGTGGTCTCGGGGAGCGCGATTGGCGTCGCCGGACAAGACTGCTCCCATCACCCGGACGGCGCATACACGGGCGAGGTGAGCGTCTCGATGCTCAGGAACGCGGGTGCTACCCATGTCATCCTCGGGCACAGCGAAAGGCGCGAGTTGATGGGAGAAGGCGACGGCCTCATTGCGCGAAAGGCGGCGGCGGCGAGCGCCGGCGGCCTCACGCCCATCATCTGCCTTGGGGAGCCGTTTACCACGAGGCGGGCCGGAACCACGCTCGCGCGCATCGCCCACCAGATGGAGCACTCGATTCAGGGCGCGTTCGCCTCTCCTCCCCCGGGGGGTTTCATCCTCGCGTACGAACCCGTTTGGGCCATCGGCACCGGCCTCACCGCCACGCCTGAACAGGCCCAGGAGGCGCACGCCTTCATCCGCGAGCGGCTCGAGGCGATTTTTGGCTTGGAATGCGCGCAGGAAACGCGTATCTTATACGGTGGCAGCGTGAAACCGGATAATGCCGCGGAGTTGTTCGCCGGGCCCGACATCGACGGCGGCCTCATCGGCGGGGCGAGTCTCAAGGGCGGAGATTTCCTGGAAATCATCCGCGCCGCCCGGGTGGGTGCCGCATCAACATGAAAAGAGTGAGAAAATGACGATAGTTTTGACCGTTTTGCATGTGGCCGTGGCGATTTGCCTGATTCTCTCCGTGCTTCTCCAGGCGGGCAAGGGCGGCGGCATGGGCGCCGCCTTCGGCGGATCGAGCGATACGATGTTCGGCACGCGGGGACCCGTGAACTTCCTGAGCAAGGTCACGACCGGCGCCGCCGTCCTCTTCATGGTGACCTCGCTGCTGCTCACCTACATCGGCTCGCAAGGCGCCGATCAGGGCGGCTCGATAGTGCCCAACGCGCCGGTGCAAGCCGCGCCTGCGACACCCGCCGCCCCGGAAAAGAAGTAAAGCGCGATAGAGGCCAGCTCCATCATTCACGCGCGCTGAGGGCCGACGATGCTGATCAAGCGCATCCTGCTGTTGCTCCCCATTCTCATCGCGGCCGCGTTGTTCCAGTCCTACTTCTGGGTTCCGACGTTCTCCGACCAGACCAAAGGCGGCAGCGACGAGCGCCTTCGCCAGTTCATCACCGGCTCCATCGGCGACGCGCAAATCCTGAACCCCATCCTTCACGCCGACACGGCGAGCGGCGCCATCGTCGATCAGGTGTTCGACGGCCTCATCGACAGGGACCGCGATCTCTCCTACCGGGGCCGCATGGCCGCCTCGTGGAAAATCTACGAGGAGGCGTTTTTCGTGCCTCACCCCGAGGGGCCGGGCGCGGAGGCTCTGGTAGAGCGCATCGAGCGGGCGCGCGCGCAAGGCGGCGCGAAATGGCTCGAAAACGTAGAAAAAATCGAAGCCATCGCTCCCTCCGAGCAGAAAACCGCCATCCGCACCCCGCCCCCAAAGGGCGGGAAAAAACCCGGGAAGAAAGAGATCCTCATCGCCTACCCCGAGCGGGTCAAGATAACGCTCAAGAGCGTGGATCAGGACCTCTTCAAGCATCTGGAGAAATTTCTGGGGGAGAAATGGGTCGCCAAAGACTCTGCTTCCCTTATAAAAACCAAGCTGCCCGAGCCCCTGCTTCCCTTCGCCGCGAGGCGCGTCAAGCTCACAGAGCACAACCCGATCATCATCTTCAAGCTCAGGCGCGGCGTACGCTTTCACGACGGCCATGAGTTCGACTCCGGCGACGTGCGCTTCACGTACGAAGCCATCATGAATCGCAAGAACCTCTCCCCCCGGGTGCCCGACTACGAACCCGTCAAGCACGTGGAGACGCCCGACAGGTTCACCGTGAAGATCACCTACAAGCGGCTCTACTCCCCCGCTTTCGGCTCCTGGGGCATGGGGATGCTGCCCGAACACCTGCTGAACGCCAAAAAGCTCGCCGAAGAAGCGAAGCAAAAGGGCAAGGACCCCAAAACGTTCAGCTTGCGAGACAGCGCGTTCAACCGGAAACCCGTCGGCACGGGCCCTTTCGTCTTCAAGGAATGGCGCTCGGACGAACTCATCCGCCTCGCGCGGTTCGAGGACTACTGGGAGGGGCCGCCCGAGTATCACGAATACGTCTACCGAATCCTGCCGGACCCCCTCACGCAGGAGATCACCTTCTACGCGGGCACCGTGGACCGCTACGGGGCGGGCGCGCATCAGGTCGAGCGCCTCAAGAAGGACCCGAGGTTCCAGGTGTTCTCGGGTCTCGGCTTCGGGTTCACCTATGTCGGCTACAACATGCGGCGCTGGCCGTTCCAGGACGCGCGCGTGCGCAAGGCGCTGGGCATGGCGGTGAACACCAAGCAGATCCACCGCTACGTGCTGAACGGCGAGGCCGAGGACATCACCGGCCCGTTCGTGAAGCAGAGCCCGCACTACAACAAAAAAATCAAACCTCTCGCGTATAACCCCAAAGGGGCGGTGCGCCTGCTGCACGAAGCGGGGTTCAGGAAAAAAGACGGAATCCTGATGAAAGACGGCAAGCCCCTCGCATTCAACCTCATGACGAACCACGGCAACGAAATCAGGCGCGCCGTCGGCACCGTGGTGCAGGACGCCTGGAAGAAGATCGGCGTCAAGATCAGCTTCACACAGGTCGAGTGGGCCGTCTTCATCCGGAAATACGTCAACCAGCTCAATTTCGACGCGGTCGTCCTCGGCTGGAGCATGGGCCTGGACCCGGACCTCTACCAGATCTGGCACTCGAGCCAGACGAACAAGGGCCAGCTCAACTTCGTGGGCTACAAGAACCCCAGGGCCGACGACCTCATCATCAAGATCCGCCAGGAATACGATCTGGCGAAACAGGTCCGCTACGCGCACGCGCTGCACAGCATCATCGCAGCCGATCAGCCCTACACGTTCTTGTACGTCGGCAAGTGGACGGCGCTGCTCGACAGGAAAATCGCCATCGCCAGGCGCCTCAAGAGCGGGAAATTACAGCCTGAAAAAATCCGCCCCACCATCACGGGGAGCTATTCGTTCGACTTCAACGAGTGGCTCAAGTTCCCCGCCGTCCCCCGGTTCGAGAACTAACGTGGGCGCCTATATCATCCGCACGACGCTGTTCAAGCTGGCGACGCTGTTCATCATCTCGATCGTGAGCTTCCTGATCATCCATCTCGCGCCCGGGGAACCGAGCCAGATCGACCCCCTGAACCCGCGCTTCACGAAGGAAGACCTCGCGCGCTACCGCGCCGCCTTCGACCTCGACAAGCCGCTTCCGGTGCAATACTGGCGCTTCTACAAGAAATTCTTCACCGGCGAACTCACGAGCCTGAAGGACAACCAGCCCGTTTTCGGAAAGATATGGCGGCGCTTCCTCATCAGCCTGCCCCTGTTCATCGTGGGCACCATCATCACCTGGTGCCTCTCGTTTCCGCTGGGAATCGCGGGCGCATTGCGGCGCTACAGCGTATTCGACCGCTCCACCACCTTCATGAGCTATCTCATGATCTCGATGCCGAGCTTCTTTCTGGCCTACATCCTCATCATCGCCGTCGTCCAGGGGTTCACGCTGCCCCTCACTGACTACCGCGTGCCGGGCCTGGAAGTCTCCGTGCTGGGGATCGAGACCTTCGGACGCGGCGACGTTTCCCCCCTGTTCAGAATCAACGACCGCGTCTGGCACCTCGTGCTGCCCAGCCTCGTGGGCGCCATCGGCGGCATCGCCGTGCTCTCGCGCTACGTGCGCGGCCAGATGATAGAGGTGGTGGATTCGGACTTCATCCGCACGGCCCACTCGAAGGGCCTGGATGAGGACACCGTGAACTACGTGCACGTCTTGAGAAACGCAGCCCTTCCCTTCGTCACCATGTTCGGCCTCATTCTGCCCGGACTCATCGGCGGCTCGGTCATCATCGAGAACATCTTCGCGTGGCCCGGCATGGGACGGCTGGGCTTCGAGGCCGTGCTGGCGCGGGACTACCCCGTCATCCTGAGCCTGAACTTCATCTCCGCCATCCTGGTCGTCATCGGCACATTCATCTCGGACGTCCTGCTCGTCGTCGTCGACCCGAGGATACGCCTATGAACGAAACGCTCGATATGCGCGAGATGATCGAGGAGATGGGGGAGGAACTCACCCCCGGCCAGCGCGTCTGGCGGCATTTGCAGAAAAACCGCATGGCGATGGCGGGCGGGGTGGTGCTGGTGATCTTCTTCGTACTGGCGGCGATCGGCTTCGTCAATTCCGCCCTCATGAGCGAGCCGATGTTCGACGCGAACGTCGTGCGCCTGCCGGACAAGCTCATGGCGCCCTTCTCCGCCCCGACGACAAGCCAGGTGCCCAGGGAAAACCTCCCGCGTCTGGGGATATACGTGTTCGGCACCGACGATCTGGGCCGCGACGTGTTCGCCAGGATGCTCGAGGGCACCTTCATCTCGATGTCGGTGGGCTTCGTGGCCATCGGCATCGCCACCCTGCTCGGGGTCGCGATAGGCGGAATCGCAGGCTTTTACGGAGAGATCAAGCCGAGCGGCGCGCCGCTGTTCGGCTTCATCGGAGCGGGCCTCACGGGCTACGCCGTTTGGAACGAGTTGGGGTTTCTGGCTCTCCTGTTTTCCATGACGGGCGCAGGTCTGGGGCTATTGATGCGCCGCGACGGCCGCTCCCTGTTCCTGGAGGGCATGGTCTTCGGCGCGCTGCTGGGTCTCGCGCTCGGCCCGTTCGATCCGTTCGGGTTCAGCGGCTTCACCTCCGACTTCGGCCTCGGCGTGCGCACGCCCTACTGGCGCGAGGGGTTTCTCGGCGCGGCATGTCTCCTCACGATCGCCGCTTTCGGCGGGGCGCAGGGCGCAAACGCGGAGGAAAGCGCGGCGGACGGCGTAATCTTAAGCGCGATCACAGGCGGGGGAGCCGTCTATTTCGTACTGTTCTTATCAGGCCTCTACCTCGCCTATCCGGGCCACGCGGCGCACCTGTGGACGAGCATCGCGGGCGCGGTGGTTTGCGTGTATCTCTACCAGAGATTCGAGATCACCGAGTTGCTTCAGAGATTCCGCCTGCCCAAAGTGGACGTCATCTACACCACTATCGTGGACGTGCAGCTTTCGTTCCCCTCGTTTTTCGTGCTCCTGACCATCCTCGCGCTCGTGACGCCCAACATCTGGATCATCATGGTGGTCATCGGCGTCCTGGGCTGGGTGGGGCCTGCGCGTTTCGTGCGCGCGGAGATTCTTTCGCTGCGGGAGCAGCCCTTCGTGGAGTCCGCGCGGGCTTCTGGCGGCTCGGACAGGCTCATCATCTTCCGCTATCTCATCCCGAACTCGCTTGCGCCCGTGCTGGTCTCGGCCACCATTGGCATCGCGGGCGCGATCCTGACCGAGGCGAGCCTGAGCTTTCTCGGCTTCGGCGTGCCGCCGCCCCAGGCAAGCTGGGGGAACATCTTCTCGGACGGCAAGAAATACATCTTCGACGCCCCCTGGCTCACCTTCATCCCCGGCTCGGCGATACTCGTCGTCATGCTCGCCTTCAACCTCTTCGGCGAGGGCCTGCGCGACGCCATGAACCCGAGGGCGAATTCCCGGTAGCATCATCGGCGGCAGGACGGCTGGCCACCACAGCCCAACGCCTCGAACCCGGTTTGGCTTCCAGATGTGAAAGGCCGCTTAAGCCCAGCCATAAAAAGGCGTTGACAGCGCGGCGCGCGCAACGCTATATAGCCTCTTGGCCTGAGCGTTCGGTTCCAGGGAAGACGTTCAGACATCATGCCCAAGTGGTGGAATTGGTAGACACGCTAGCTTGAGGGGCTAGTGGGGGCAACCCCGTGTCGGTTCGAGTCCGGCCTTGGGCACCAATTACCCTCTCCGCAATCCCTTCAACAATATCATGGCGGTTCGTGAAATTTCCTCGCACGTCCGGGAGCTTGTAATGAACAGAATACTCGCCGTGTTCACCATTGCGACTGTAACGGCCCTCGCGACCCCTGCAAACGCGCATAACGCCAATTGCCTGGACTATCTCACCGCCGAGGTCGCGTTCGACAAGGAAATCACCACTTTTCGGCGAGCCAAAGCTGCCGCCTACGACGCGATGAGGAGACCCGAAAGAATCTTTATAGGCGCCAAGCGCGCCGCCGAGCAGGCGTTCAAGCGAGCCAGACGCGCCGCCGAGAACAAACGGAAACGCGCTGAAAAGGTTGCTCGCAACGCCAATCACAAGGCCAGGCGTGAAGCCGGAAAAGCCTTTGACGCCGCGAGAAGAAGGGCCCGCCGCGAAGCCAGGAAAATCGAAATCATGAAAGAAGCGAGAGCCTACTTCAGAAGAACCATGCGTAAAGTGAAAGCCGCTCGGGATAAATCCTACAAAAACGCCGAAGCTGCCGAGCGTAAAGCTTTCCATGTCGCCAAGGTTGCTTACGCTGAAGACGTCAAAGCGGCCAAGGTCGCCCGAAAAAAAACGATCAAAGACGCCGCTATCGCCCGCGACAGAACCGTGCGCCCCGCCAGATACGCCTACGAGAGGTCTGAAAGGGCCTACCGTGTCGCATACGAGAAAGCCCGTGAATCTCTGGGCGACGCCTACCTCAGAGCGTATGCGAA
>JAPOYD010000034.1 GCA_026706735.1 Nitrospinota bacterium
GGGGGGGGTAGGGGGGGTTGCCTTTACCCTCTCAAAGACTTTTTCAATGCCCCCGAGAGGGGCGGAAGTCAAAAAAACGGGGCTGCGTACTTCCGGGGCGGGGGAGGGGAACGCCATACGAACCCATCTTGAAAGCGGTCTTTCCGGCGCAGGCGCGCATCGCCACTTGACGAGGCGCGCTCGCCCGTTAAAATCAAAGAAATAACCCGCCCCGGGATTATTCCTGATGCGAACCATCATCGGCGTCATCGGCGATTCCGATCCTGCTCCTGAAACGGCCGCCCTGGCCGAGGAGGCGGGCGCCGAGATTGCGCGCGCGGGCGCCGTGCTCGTCTGCGGGGGTCTGGGCGGCGTCATGCAGGCCGCGGCGCGCGGGGCGAAAGAAGCGGGCGGCCTCACCGTGGGCGTCCTGCCCACCTATGACGCGCAGTCCGCCAACTCATTTATAGACATTCCCGTCGTCACGGGCATGGGCCACGCCCGGAACGTCATCATCGCGGCGACGGCCCACGCGCTCATCGCCATGTCGGGCGCGCACGGCACGCTTTCGGAGATCGCCATCGGCCTCAAGCTCGGCAAGCGGGTCGTCTCGCTGGGACGCGACGCAAGCCCTGCGGGAGTCGTCCCGGCGGCAAGCGCCCGCGAGGCCGTGCGGATGGCCCTCGAATCTTCATGAGGGACGATGTGGATCTGCCCGTATCAAAGGTTCCGCCCGCATCAGGTATGCGAGGACGATACGAAATGCGGCGTAGAGGGTGCCTCCTCTTTCTCTGTCTGCTCACCGGTTGCGCGCTCGTAGCGCCCCCCCTGCCGCCGCCGACGAAGAGCAGCCGCGAGGTCGGCGGGGTCCACCACACCGTAAAGCGCGGCGAGAACCTCTGGCGCATCGGGCGGGCCTACGGGGTGGGGGTCGAGCAGATCGCCGTCCTGAACGGCATCGACAATCCCGATCGTATCGAGGTGGGCGTGCGCCTCTTCATACCGGGCGCCAGGAGCGTCCGACTCGTACGAAAAAATGTCAGCTCAAGCCCCCCGAAACAACGCCCGCGCTGGGCGGCTCCGCCGCGCCGCAAAGCCCCTACAAGCTCGGTGCGAAAAACCTCCAGGAAGCCGAAAAGCGCCGCTCGAACACACCGCGTGAACAACAAGAGGACGCCGTACCGCAGGGCGTACGGCAAAAGGCCCCGGTTCTCCTGGCCTCTGCGGGGGCGCCTGATTCGCCGCTTCAAGGGGAGCGGCAGCCGCAAGGCGGACGGCATTCTCATCGCCGCCCGTGAGCGCGACCAGGTTCGCGCAGCCGCGCCCGGCCGCGTCATTTATTCCGATTTCGGCCCCGGAAACCTGGGCCGCCTCATCATCCTGCGCCACCACGGGGGCGAGTACCACTCCATCTACGCCCACGTCGCCAGGAATCTCGTCCGCAAGGGACAGAACGTCTCGCGCGGCACGCCCATCGCCCTCGCGGGCCGCACGCCGCGCTTCAGGACCGCGCGCCTCCATTTCGAGATCCGCCATCGCACGCGCCCCAGGAACCCGCTATCCTATCTGCCATAAAATTTTCTGCGGGTTGATTCCCATCCACGAGAGGTAGATTTCATGTCCGACATCAGTCATCTCCTGGCGCACATCCGGGACGTCCCCGACTTCCCGAAAGAGGGCATCGTCTTCAAGGACATCACCCCCATGATCCAGAACCCCGAAGCCTTCCAGGCGGCGGTGGACATGGCGGCGGAGCCTTTGATGGACGAGGGAATCGACGTCGTCCTGGGCGCCGAGGCGCGCGGCTTCGTCATCGGGGCGCCGCTGGCCTACAAGCTCGGCGCGGGCTTCGCCCTGGTGAGAAAAGCGGGGAAACTCCCCTGGGAGAAGACCCGGGCCACCTATGAGCTCGAATACGGCACGGACACGCTCGAAATCCACAAGGACGCCGTTGCGCCCGGCATGAAGGTGCTGATCGCCGACGATCTGCTCGCCACCGGCGGCACCGCCGCCGCCTGCGTATCGCTCGTGGAATCCCTGGGCGGCGAGGTGCACAGCCTCTCGTTCTTCATCGAGCTTGCGTTTTTGAACGGACGCGAGCGCCTCGCTCCACACCCCGTGCGCTCTTTGATAACATACGACTGAAGGGCGTTCCAACGCTCGCAAATCATGCCCCCGTAGCTCAGCAGGATAGAGCGCCGGATTCCTAATCCGTAGGCCGCAGGTTCGAATCCTGCCGGGGGTACCAAGATAAACCGCTTGCTCATTCGCTTTTCGCCAAAAACCAAATTCTCTACATCTGAATGCACTTTGCTTGCTTTTAATGTTATTGACATTACAGGTAATTGATCTTATATCTCGACTGACCCGGAAATATTTTTATCATCTTCACACCTTTCACGAGGGAAGGTCTGATGCGTATTTTGATCACTGCTTGCTGCTTACTACTTGCTTCCGGCTGCGCGACTTTGGTTTCCGGCACCTCCCAATCCATCCTGGTCGATGTAGTAAACGCCAAAGGGGCTTCATGCGCGGGCATCGACAAACGGGGAAGAAGATATTACTGGCCCAACACTCCAAGCGCGACGACAGTTCACAAGGGCGATGGGCCGATGATACTAACGTGCGAGAAAAAGGGGTTCAAAAAAACTACGCATACATTCGATGAAACTTTGGTCGCCGCAACCTTTGGGAACATCATTCTCGGCGGAGGCATCGGGGTTTTGGTCGACGCCGCGAGCGGTGCTGCGCAAGAATATCCCGCCAAAGTAAGCGTCCTGATGGAACCCGAGGATTCGGCTCCCGATGATCTCAAAAAGCAGTATCAGGAGTTGAAGAAAGAATTGGCCGAAAAAATGAAAAAGGAAAAAGAGGCCGAGAAGAAAGAAATCTCAGAGGCTGCAAAATAAGACCCGAGTATCCACGATTCATGACGAGAAATATTCCTGACCCCTCAAGTCCACCAGTCCACCGCGTAGGAGCCCGCGAAGAGGAGGCCGCCGAGACCCAGAAGGCCGACGGCAGGCTTCGTTGCGCCGATGGAGAGCGCGCCCAGGCCGCCGCACAGCATCAAGGCGCCCGTGCCCCACATGACCTTCACGACGATCGCCTTGGCGTCGATGACGTTTACGGGTTTGTCGCCGCCATCATCAATCGCGGGTTTCGCCTCGATGGCTTCCCCACAGGCCGGGCAGGCGCCACTGCCGGACATTTCGGCTCCGCATTCAGGGCACAGGGTCTCGGGCACGGCATCGCTCCTTCCTGAACGGCGATGAATGGAAAACAGTTCCGTCTCGAAAGCGGGATTTTCTCACAACGCGGGGGAAGGGAAAACGCGCCTGGAAATTTTTCTGAATGGCGCTTGGGCGAGGAGAGGGCGACAGGCAAGGGCATCGCCTGCTTGGACAAACACATGAAGAACTGAGCTATACTATTCTCCAAAGACGCGCCGTGAGCCCGGGGCGTTCCCGAACATCCGCCGCGAAGACGGATACCCAAGTTCATGAAATCCCAGACGAGAATTTTCTCCTGCCTTGTGGATGACTTTCTGAAAACCGATGCGCTGACGTTTCCGGCTTCGGAGAATATCAGGCTGGTCATCTCCCGTATGGCGGAGAAGAATGCAAACTGCGTTCTCGCGACGGATGAGGAAGGCAGGCTCACCGGCATCTTTACGGAAAAAGACGTGACGCGCCGCGTCGCCCTGCGGTGCGACGGCACGGAGACGATAGAGCAGCTGATGACGTCTCGCGTCTACTCCGCGAAACAGGGGGACTACCTCTATCACACCATCGCGAGGATGCGCCGCCTCGGCCACCGCCACATGCCCGTGGTGGACGAGTCGAACCGCCCCCTCGGCCTTCTGGATCTGCAGGACGCCATGGCCGTGGCGGCCGCGAATGTGGTGGAGCACATCGACGCGCTCACGCAGGTCCCCGAGCTCTACGGCCTGCAAGAGGTGAAAGCCGTGCAGGCGGTCGTGGCGCAGGAACTGCTCGAAGACAACCTCCCCGCGCCCGAAATTCAGGCGCTGCTCACGCACGTAAACAACGACATCCACAGCCGCGTGGTCGAAAAAGTAGTCTCGACCATCGAAAAGGCCGGCGGAGGCGCCCCGCCCGTTCGTTTTGCGGTGATCGTCATGGGCTCGGGCGGCCGGGGCGAGAATTTCATCAACCCCGATCAGGACAACGGCATCATCCTCGAAGACTATCCCGTGGAGCGGCACAACGAGATCAACGACTACTTCATCCAGTTCTCGGAACTGCTGACCTGGAACCTCGAGGCCATCGGCTTTCCCCTGTGCGACGGCAACGTGATGGCCACGAACCCGCTTTGGCGCAAATCGATCTCCGAGTGGAAGCTCCAGACCCTGCGCTGGTTCCAGAAGCGGAGCACCTTCCAGGTTCAGTTGAGCGACGTCTTCTTCGACTTCGACACCGCCTGCGGGGATCTCTCGCTGGGCAGCGAGTTGCGCAGTCACATCACGACGTTCGTGCAGAGAGAACCCGCCGTGCTCCAGGCGATGTTCCAGACCGAGAACGACAGGCACGTCGCACTCGGCCTGTTCGGCATCCTGCGCACGGAAAAAGTGGAAGAGGGCCTGCCGCAGGCGATAAACATCAAGCACGGGGGCATTCTCCCCCTGGTCGGCGCCGTGCGGCTTCTCGCCCTGAAAGAGGGCATCGAGGCGACCTCCACCTACGAGCGCATCCGGCTGCTGCACCAGGCGGAAGTCTTCAGCGACGATGAGGTGGACGACTACACCGCCGCCCTCGAGCATCTGACGTTCATCCTGCTTCGCCAGCAGCTCAGGGACTTCCGGCGTATCCGGAAGGCGACGCGCTACGTGAGGAAGTCGGCGATGTCACGAAGGGAGAAACAGGTCCTGAAAATGTCTCTCAAGGCGGTCCGCTCGCTCAAGGAGCGAGTGCGAACGGATTTCACGGGCGAGATTCTATGAGAATCACGATACGAGGTTGCTGAAATACTCCCTCAAGGGGAGGTGACAGCGCGCAAACACCCCAATCTCCTCATCCTGAGTAGGCGCGCTTGCGCGCCGTATCGAAGGAAGAGGGACGAACTCCTCCCGACGGGTGTGCGAGGCCTCGCCCTTCGATACGCGGCTTCGCCGCTACTCAGGGTGAGGGAGGGGGCCTCGGGCAGGCGCAGGGGCCTGTCCCTACGCAATCTGATAAATGAGGCGTTGCAGGGTTCCGTAGGGGCGGTTCGCGAACCGCCCCTACAATCTGCGAGGTGGTGCGGTTTTATTCACGGCGGTGATCGATTCCGACCGATGAGGAAGGTTGAATCCGATTGATAAATGAGGGTTCGACCGAGCGAAGAGGGCTTTTTCAACAATCCCGCGTCTTGAACCGATCAAACACCCGCCCGAAGCGCCAGGCGTAGAACTCCACGCTCTCATACAGGCCCAACCGGCTATAGGGCTCCTCCGCCCAGAACGCCCGCGCCGCCTCGATGTCGGGAAAATCGAGCAAGAGCACGCTGCCGTTTCTGGTCTCGCCGTCATCGGTCAGCAACGGGCCGCGCACCATCACCGAGTCGCCGTGCTCCGCCAGGTAGGCGCTGTGCGCCTCACCATGCGCCTTGCGAATCGCGCCCCCGTCCGCCTTGTCCAGGGCATGGACGTAAAACTGCAAATTTCCCTCTTTTCGCGGGCAGTCGCGCCAGGAGTAGGGCACTGCGCCGCGCCAGCGACGTATAGAGGGCCGTTCCTGAATCCCCTCGATGATGAACGGCTCGTTCGCCACGTGCGCTTCTGCCGCGGCGCGGTCGGGCAGGTCCAGGATGCGGAAACTGCCCAGTTCGAGCTCACCGTCGTCGGTCAGGAACGGGCCCGCGAAGCGGGTCACTTCATCGAAGCTCTTGAGATAATCGAGATGCGCCTTCCGGTGCACGTCCCTCAAGGCGGCCGCCTCGGGCCTGTCGTATATCTTGATGACGAATTCCACGGATGTTTCCTTTTTGTTGGAAGGGAAATTGACCACCGCCGTCATTCCAGCGTCATTGCCGCTCCGGTTGTAGGTCGGACATATATGTCCGAAATATATGCGACCCGGCCTTTTTCGCCGCCGTCATGGGGCGCATATATGCGGCCCCTACACTAGGCTCACGACCAAAACGGCGTGTAGGGGAGGACACACAGGTCCTCCCCTATAGAACCATCGCGTCTCGTGTAGCCGGACAGTCGCAGGGGCCTGTCCGGGGACCTAAGTGCCAGCCCAGCCTCGAAACAGGCTTTTTCAACAATCCCACTGTCGAGTCATGTATGTAATTCCCTTGTGTTGACGCCCGGATTCTATGCGTGGATGCGTCAGGCCGCAATGGACCGAGCGGGTGGCGCGTTTTCGGCGCCATCGTTAAAGTAGGCGCATCCGGGAATGAGGATGAACGGGATTTTCCGCTTATTGGAGAAAGGAGCAACACATGGCTCGTCAGGAAGGAGACAACGCCCACGCCGTGAAGGCGGAAGCGGGGCGCTACGTCTATGACCTCGCCGGTTTGGAACAACTACCCATCGGCGGGCATTACTCATCAGGGCACGGCGGCATCGTGGAAGGCGAGCGCGTTCAGGTGGCCCTCGTTCGGAAAAAGCCGGGCACCGGGTCGAGACTTCACACCCACCCGAACGAGCAGTTCAACTTCGTCATCAAGGGAGAGCTGCAAGTCAGGGTGGGCGACGTGGAGGGCCTGGCCGGCCCCGGAACCCTCATTCACATTCCGGCGAACGTCGAGCACTACACCTACGCCACCGGGAAGGGGGACGCGGAATACTACGCCGTCAAGGACACCTCGCACGTCATGTACGGCGAACCCGTGGACGGCGAGAATTCCGGCCCTTATATCGAGGCGGGCCGCGGATCGGAATAATTCTAAAAATCTATCCGGTATTTTTATGGAACGGGAGTGAATCGATGAGCGAAGCAGCGGAAAATGAAAAGAAGTATGAAAACATTCACCAGGAAACCCATGAGAAGGTCGTGAAGGCGACGCCGGGAAACTACCTGTTCAACATGCAGGAGATGGACCAGTTCATGATAGGGCCTCACTATTCGTCTTCTGTCGGCAGCGCCGTGCGGGGAGAGAAACTCCAGGTGGTGCTGGTGAACAAGCCCAGGGGCACCGGGTCGAGGCTCCACACCCACGCGAACGAGCAGTTCAACTACGTGATCAAGGGCAAGCTGAAATACCGGGTGCGCGACGCGGAGGGAGTGGCCGAAGCGGGGCAGGTGATCCACATTCCGGCAGGTGCGGCGCACTATTGCGTCACCACGGGCGATGAGGATTGCCTGTATTTCGCATCGAAGGACACCACCTACTTCGTGGCCGGCGATGCCGTGGACGGCACGAGAAGCGGGGCGTATTACGAGGAAGGCTGAAGGGCGGACAGTCATTTCGGGGTTGTTGAAAAGACTTCCTGAAGCAGTGGGGATACGATGGTTTTGTAGGGGCGGACCTATGTGTCCGCCCGCCTACGGGAAACATTCCTTTGGAGAGATCGCAACGCCGTCATTCCGGCGAAAGCCGGAATCCATTTGCGGGTGCGGGTGAATGAACGGCGGCGTTTCATTCCCCGACGATGCGCGGGGAATCCTGACAAAAGACAAAAGGCATAAAAATGGATTCCGGCTTTCGCCGAAATGACGATCAAAAATCACATCCGGCGTAGGGGCGTCGAACTTCCCGAAGAGGGGAGTTCGACCGTGGCCGCCCTGCCTCCGCTTAGGTCCAGCCCTCCGTAGTTGTCTTTTCCGCACGGGCCTCGGACAGGCACGGGGGCCTGTCCCTACAAAACCATCGCGCCCATACGCGCCACATGAACCTACATGCTGCCCAAAAACGAAACGGGTTCTTTTCAACACTCCTTCGGGCGTGAGGTCTTCACCCGTCGCAGCGGAACGCCTTCATCGGGAAGGTGTGCAGGGAGCGGAACCCCTCCCGGGTGACGATGCCCATATCACCCATCTGCACGCCCCTTCCTTCAGAGTCCATCGGGTTCGGCTGGATCACCATCACCATGTTTTCGCGGTACTTGAAATCGGCGGGCGGAGCGAGGTAGTTCGAACCGCGAATGCCGATGGAGGGCTGGAGCAAGTCCGTGCCGAAGCCGTGCGCGAGGGAATCGTAGATCTGAAAGCCCTTCTCGGGCAGCGGATCGGTGGCCTCGAAGACGGCCTGCGCGGAGTTGCCCGCCTTCATCGTTTTGCCCACGCCCTCGTACACCTCGACGGCGGCGTCGAGCAATGCCTGGTACGGAGGCGTCGGGTCCGCCCCGATGGTGAAGGTGCGCAGGCTCTGGCCCGCGTAGCCGTAATACGCCGCGCTGATCTCCATGATGAGCACGTCGCCCGCCTCGAGCCTTCTCCTCGTGGGGTTCTGCCAGGGGACGGGCGTGCGGGGGTTCGCCATCGGCGTGGCCGTCACGAACTGCACCATCTGCTCGCCGCCCTGCTCCCGGAACGCGGCGGCCATCCGGCCCGACAGTTCGATCTCGGGAATCCCCGGTTTCGCATGGATTCGGGCCGCTTCCATGGCGAGGTCGGTGAGACGCGCCGCCTCGGTCAGCCATTCGATTTCCTCATCGCTCTTTATCAGCCTCAGGTCCCTGAATCTGGCGCTCACATCCACCCACTCAGCTTCAGGGAAGCGCTCCGCCAGATAGTCCATGTGCTCGAAGGGCAGCAGAATCTTGAATCGGGGGTTGATGCCCACCAAGCCGATGCGCGCGTTCCCCAGCCCCAGGGCGTCGAGCTGGTCCGCCATGCGTTCGGGGTTGCCGTACGCCCCGTGGCGCACGTCCTCGAAGATGCACTGCATCTGCGCGTTGTGCAGGTGGTTGTAGAGGCCCGTGAAGAGGGAAGGGGGGCCTTCTTTGGGAAAAATCAGATAGCAGTGGTTGAAATCCCGGTAGCAGGAAAGCCAGTAGATGTTCGCCTGCGCGTTGCGGTTCGTGCCTCCCAAGCCGAAGAACAAAAGAGCATCCAGCCCTTCTTCTTCCATCAGCCCCTTCGCCGCCGCATGTCGCCTGCCCATTTCTGCTTTCGAGAAGCGCGGATACCAATCTTCGGACATTTTGCCTCCTTGCGCGATAATCCCTCGTGGGAGAGAATAATGTTGTCAACGGAAATTTTCAGTTTGCGCGGCGCATTATAGCGGGCGCATCAAGAATATACGACCGGGGAGGAAGCGTATGAGCATCATCGGCCATGGCGTGATTTCAAGAACAGCGGGCGAACGCACGGAAGTGGAGGAAATCGAACTGGGCTCCCCGGGCCCGGGCGAGGTGCTGGTGAAAATCCAGGCCAGCGGCGTCTGCCATACGGACCTGCACTACAAGCTCGGAAAAATCGGGGACGAGTTTCCCTACCTCCTCGGCCACGAGGGCTCAGGCATCGTTCAGGAAGTGGGGGAGGGCGTATCAGACCTCGCCGTTGGAGACTACGTCGTTCTCGCCTGGCGCGCACCCTGCGGCCTTTGCCGGTTCTGTTCCATCGGCCAGCCCAACCTTTGCGCCGCCAGCCTGAACGCTGAGTCCAAGATGCGCGCGAAAAAAGACGGCCAGGTCTTGAGCCCCTCCATCGGCATCGGCACGTTCTGCACGCACACCGTCGTCGCCGCGAAACAGGCGGTGAAAGTGCCCACCGTCTGCACCCCGGAGCAGGCCTGCCTCATCGGCTGCGGCGTCATGACGGGCGTGGGCGCATGCCTCTACACGGCGCAGGTGCGGCGCGGGAGCAGCGTGGCCGTGTATGGATGCGGCGGCGTGGGCTGCAGCGTCATCATGGGCGCCAAAATGTCGCGCGCATCGCAGATCATCGGCGTCGACATCGCCGAGAACAAACTGGACTGGGCCAAAGAATTCGGCGCCACCGACGTCGTCAACGCCTCTGAAACCGACCCGGTGGAGGCGATCAAGGAGCTGACCGGCGGAAACGGCGTCGATTATTCCTTCGAGGCCGTGGGTACGCCGCAGACGCTCCTGCAAGCGCTTTGGTCGCGCGACCTCGCGGGCACCTGCACGCTCATCGGCGTGCCCGCGCCCGACATGATGATGGAACTGCCCATGCTCCAGTTCTTCGGCCTGGGCGGCGCAATGCGCGTATCGTGGTACGGGGACTGCCTGCCCTCGAGGGATTTCCCGCTGCTCGCCGACTGGTACGAAAAAGGAGAGCTCGACCTCGACCGCATGGTCACGAAGGTCATCGGTCTCGAAGACGTGGAACCCGCTTTCGAGGCCATGGAACGCGGCGAAACTCTGCGTTCCGTCATCCGGAACCCGGATTAAGGGATATAAACAATAACTTGAAATAATTCTTTCATCTTATTGTTTAAAAGTTAGTTTTGTAGTATTGGATCTAATCTTCCAGCGCGTCGGCGAGGGCCTCGGCAATGTGGACGGCCTTCTTGCCGACGCCGGTCGCGATCTGCTGACGGCAGGAGACGCCGTTGGCGATGATCGCCGCGTCTTCATCACCAGTCCGGAGCGCCGGGAAGAGTTTCGTCTCGCCGATGGCGAGCGAGATGTCGAAGTGTTCCTTCTCGTAGCCGAACGAACCGGCCATCCCGCAGCAGCCCGAAGGAATCTGGGTCACATTCAAACCGGGTATCATGCCCAGTATCCCGAGGGAGGGGCCTGTGCCCACCAGCGCCTTCTGGTGGCAATGACCGTGGAAGAGGGCATTTTGCTGTTTCGGGGTTTTGAATTTCAGGTCGAGTTCGCCTCTATCACGCAGGATTTGCAAAAATTCCTCGAGCATGTAGGAATTCTCCGCCAGGCGCCTGGGCGCATCGCCCGCCACGAGGTCGGGGTATTCATCCCGGAACGTGAGCAGGCAACTCGGCTCCACGCCGATGATCGGAAGGCCCGCCTCTATGGCGGGGGTCAGCTTCGCGATGTTCTCTTCCGCCAGCTTCTGACCCTCGCGCAAGAGGCCGTGCGATATCATGGGCCGCCCGCAGCAGCCCGTCTCCGCCAGCCCGACCTCGAAGCCGGCCGCCTCCAGCACCTTGACCGCGGCCTTGCCGATTTCGGGGTAATTGAAGTTCGTGAACGTGTCGTTCAGGAACAGGACTTTTCCCCGCGCGCCGACCCCGTTCCGTGCGGAAGGCCGGCTCTTGAACCACTCCTCGAAGGTGGGCGTCACGAGGGGAGGGAGCCTTCTTCGCTTGTCGACGCCCAGGAGCCTGTCCAGAAGCGATCGCACGAAGCTGTTCCCCAGCGTCCAGTTCACGATGGGCGCCACCGGGGCGCTCAGGCGGTTGATCTGCGCGATGCGCCCCATCATCTGCACACGCAGGGGCACGCCGTTCTTGTCGTAGTAGGCTTGGAGCACCTCCGCCTTTATCTTCGCCATGTCTACGCTCGAGGGGCACTCCGCCTTGCAGCCCTTGCAAGAGATGCAAAGGTCCATCACCTCATAGAGCCGCTCGCTGCCCAGGTCCTCTCCGGGGATTCCGTTCGTGATGACTTCTCTCAGCGCGTTCGCCCGACCGCGCGTGGAGTGTTCCTCCTCCATCGTCGCCTGGTAGGAGGGGCACATCGTGCCGTCGCGCTTGCGGCACGCGCCCACACCGTTGCAAAGCTCGATCGCGCGCGCGAAGCCGCCGTCGCTCGAGAAATCCATGATGGTCGGTATCTCGGGCGTCTCGTAGGAGCCGTCGAAGCGCAGATTTTCGGTGAAGGGGAGGGCGTTCACGATTTTCCCGGGATTCATCCGGTTCTCGGGGTCGAATAGCCGCTTCACCTCGACGAACGCCCCATAGAGTTTCTCGCCGAAGAACTTGGGCACCCACTGGCTTCTCGCCAGACCGTCGCCGTGCTCTCCGCTCATGGCGCCGCCGTATTCGAGCACGAGGTCCGAGACCTCCTCGGCGATGGCGGCCATTTTCTCGATCTCCGCATCCTCTTTGAGGTTGATGAGCGGGCGCAGATGCAGGAGACCCACACTGGTGTGGCCGTAGTAGGAGGTGGCCGTATCGTGCTTCTTCATGATGGCTTCGAAATGCCGGTAATAATCCAGGAGATGCTCGGGGGCCACCGCGCAATCCTCCACGAAGGCGCAGGGCTTCCAGTCGCCCCGGCGGCCGAGGAGAAACCCCAGACCCGCCTTCCGCATGTTCAGGCAATCCTGCTTGTGGGCGGGATCGTCGAGCGGGACGCGCGCGTAGCCGATGTTCTTCGCTTCGAGCTCATCGTGCAGGCGCCGGACCTTCTCCCTGGCCTCGTCGTCGTTTTCGGCGAAAAACTCAATCGTCAGAAAAGAATCCGGATCGCCCACCACGAAACTGTCCATGAGGCGCTGGGCTTCGAGATTCTGCTTGGCGAGCTCGATGATCACCCGGTCGATGATCTCTATCGCCGCCACGTCGTGGGCCAGGATCGTCGTGCTCGCCGCCAGGGCCTCCTCGATGCTGTGGAAATGCACCACCAGGACGCCGAGCGCCCTGGGCTTGGGGCACACGCGCACCTTGGCCTCCGTCACCACGGCCAGCGTGCCCTCCGCACCCACCATGAGCTTGGCGAGGTTGAAGGGCTGCGTCTCACGGGTAAGTTCATCCAGGTTGTACCCGCTCACGCGGCGCATGATCTTGGGGTAGCGGTCCTCAATCTCCACGCGCTGCTCGTCTACGATATTCTTAAGCGCCTTGTGAAGCCTGCCCGAGCGTGAATCCTGGCGCATGAGGTTTTCCAGAGATTCCGCGTCATGTGGCCCGAAAGAGAAGGGCTCCCCGTCTGCGAAATAACCGGAGACCTCGATGACGTGATCCACCGTCTTCCCGTAGACGATGGAGCGTGAACCCGAAGAGTTGTTCCCCAGCATGCCGCCGATGGTGGCGCGGCTGCTCGTGGAAGTGTTGGGGCCGAAGACGAAACCGTGCGGGCTTAAGAAATCGTTGAAATGATCCTGCACCAACCCCGGCTGGACGCGCGCCCATTCCTCATCGGCGTTCAGTTCGATCACCTGGTTCATGTATTTGGAAAAATCGAGCACCAGCGCATCTCCCACCGTCTGGCCAGCGAGGCTGGTGCCGCCGCCCCGGGGGAGGATGGCGACGTTGTGCTTTTGGGCGATTCGAAGCGTTTTTTGCACGTCGGCATTCGTTTTCGGCAACACGAGGCCCACGGGCTCTATCTCGTACATGCTCGCATCGGTGCTGTATATCTTTCTCGTGAAGGCATCGAAACGCACTTCGCCTTCAATGGCTGCGCGCAAATCTTCTTCAAGTATAGTGGCAACTACCATCAGATACCTCGTTGATTATAAAAGATAAAATAATGGATTATTATAAATTACTTTAAGTTTTGAAGATCAAATTTATCATAAGTTACGCGAGCATCAGAGACAAGGGAAGTATCGTCCCTTTTCGCCATCTCCGCCACACACGTTTGCCAAAGAGCAAGTGGCGCGTTAAGTTTCTGGTTGACGCTAAAGAGAAGGAAGCATGTCTTGAATTATCATGAACTGGCGCAGCGCGCCCTGGAAGACGAAAGACCCGGACGAGAAGAGGCGCTGGCCGTCATCAATGCGCCCGACCATGAGATTCTCCGGCTTCTGGACGCCGCCTTTTCGGTGCGGCGCGCCTATTTCGGAAAGAAAGTGCAGATCCACTACCTCATCAACGCCAAAAGCGGCATCTGCCCGGAGGATTGCGGCTATTGCTCTCAATCCGCCGTGTCCAGCGCTCAAATCGACAGATACGAACTGGTGGATGAGGAGCAACTCCTCGAGGGCGCCTCACGGGCCGAGGCGGCCGGTTCTAGGCGCTACTGCATCGTCATCAGCGCGCGGGGGCCATCGGACCCAGAAATCGAAAGGCTCTGCCGCGCCGTCTCCGAGATAAAATCACGACATCGCCTTTCCGTGTGCT
>JAPOYD010000137.1 GCA_026706735.1 Nitrospinota bacterium
TGAGGGGGAGTCAACGAGGCAAGGGCGAAGCCCGCAGGCGAGTTGGTGGGGGGAGATTTTCAATTGTAATTTCGAAGCAAAGTAAAAACTCCCCCCACCGATTCAGCCTTCGCATAAAACGCTCGGCTTCATCGACTCCCCCTCAAGGGGGGAGTGGTTTTACACCCTCCTAGGTTAGCTTCATACACCGAATCACACTATCGGGGGTTACTCAACAACCCATCTACGAAGCGGGCTGCCCGAATTTCTCTTTCGCGTCCGCCATGCTCGATATGCCGGGCCGCCAGGCGGGGGGCGGGTCGGCGTCGCCGCGCGAGTAACCGTCGCGCTCGAGCCGGTCGCGGAACCATGCCTCGTCGACCCGGTTGGTTCTTGAGTCCATTCTGGCTAGGTCGCAGAAAATCTCGATCCCGTTTCCGCACGGGTCGTGGAAGTAAAAGGCGCGGTTCTCGCCCAGGGTGCCGTCGCCCTCGGGATGCGTGGGGCTGTGGACGAGCGGCCCCGCCGCGATCCGGATTCCCTTCGAGCGGATGTGCGCCGCCCAGGCTTCGAGCTCTTCCTTGGAGCCGACTTCGAAGGCCACGTGGTGAAGGCCGACTTCGGGTTTTCGCATGTCGCCCTCTTTGGGTCCGAGGCCCGCTTCTTTGGGGTAGGCGATGAGGGATACCTCGTGATGGCCCTCGCCGCAGCGCATGAAGCATATCCCCCACGGGCTGTGGGGGTTGTCGCCCGGTTCGTAGCGATCCGACACCCGGAGCCCCATGACGTCGCGGTAGAAGTCCACCGCCTCGTCCAGGTCGTGGACCTTGAGGCCTACGTGTTGGATGCGCCTGAGAGCGGGAGGGGTTTTGTTCACGATGCCTCCTTCTCGGGATTCGCGTGGATTATGCGGGCACGGGATCTTCGCCGCCGCGCGTGCGCTGCAAGACGAACACCGCTGCGAGGGAGATGATGCCTACGGCGTAGGAGAGATACCTCAAATCTCCTTCCAGCGGGGTAATGAATACCACGAAATTCCCCACGGGCAGGAGGAGGCATACCGAGCCGATGAACATCAACGCGCGCTCCAACCCGTTCGCGTACCGGATCATGAAGTTCTCCATCCACCCGGCCCAGCCGACGATGCCGATGACGCACGCCCCGAAGGTGATGGACACCTCGGTCGTCGTACCGTCCAGAAGAAGCGGGGTGTAGACGAACAGGAACGGCATGATGAACAGCCACGAGGCGAGTTTCAGCGCCTGGAAGCCTGTTTTCACCGGGTCCGAGACGGCGATGGCGCTCGCCGCGTACGCGGCCAGGGCGACCGGCGGGGTCACGGCGCTCACGACGGCCACCCAGAAGCAGATGAGGTGCGCGTGAACGGTCGGCACGCCCAGGTTGGTGAGCGCGATGACGCCGAAGATGACCAGCACCACGTAGCTCGCCGTGATGGGCAGGCCCATGCCGACGATGTAGCCCGCGATGATCACCCAGATGATCGTGAGCGGCAGGAGGCCGAAGCTGAACTCGGTCAACAATATGGAGATGCGGCCCGACAGGTCGCTCTGCGTCGCGCAGGAGAGCAGGATGCCCAGCACGCACGCGATGCAGCCGATGACGAGCGTGTTCCGCGCGCCCGCTTCGAGCGATATCCAGGTGACCTTGACGATGTCGACGGCGAGTTCCCGGAGCCGCCTGAAGAGAATCGGCCCCGTTTCGTATTCGGCCTCTCCGGTTTCCGCCCGCATCGCGGTCGAGATGATTTCGGCGAGCTTCAAGACGATGAACGCCGCTATCGTCCAGAACAGGGCGTCTCCCCAGTTCATGCCGCGCAGCGTGTCCGCGAACCACGAGAACGGCGCGCCGACCGTCAGGCCGAAGTAATAGGAGAAGACGCCGAAGGCGATCGAGACGGCGAGGAACGGGCGGGCCGTCTGGTTCGCGGTGGGTATGTTGATGTTCGAGAGCAGCTCGCAGGCCTTGAGCATCACGATGAGGCAGATGGTCTTGAAGGCCGCCAGGAACGCGGAATCGCCGATCACGAGGTAGTACACCATCACGGGGATGGGCAGCAGGAAGTGGAGGCGCGGGATGATTCTGCTCCAGGGTGGCAGCTCCGAGGGGTCGACGCCGTGGAGCCCGCGCCGCACGGCGCGGATGAAGACCATGTAGCCCACCGAGAGATAGTAGAGAATGGCCGGGAGCGTCGCTATCTTGACGATATCGAAATAAGACGTTTCGGTGAGCTGCGCGACGAGAAAGGCCCCGCCCGCCATGATGGGCGGCATGTAGGCCCCTCCCGTGGAGGCGGCCGCCTCCACCGCGCCCGCGAACTCGGGGCGGTAGCCCACCCGCTTCATGAGGGGGATGGTGAACGTGCCCGTCGTCACCACGTTGGCCACGCCGCTGCCCGAGATCATGCCGAACAGACCACTCGACATGACGGCCGTGAGGCCGGGGCCGCCCGTCTTCTGGCCCGTCACCCGGTAGGTGGCGTCGATGAGGAATTCGCCCAGCCCCGTCTTTTCCAGAAAGGCGCCCAGGACGACGAAGATGACGATGTAGGTGGCGAAGACCTCGACGATGAGGCCGGTGATGCCGTCGGCCTCGAGCATCAGGAACTCGGTCACGCGGTCGAGCCCGAATCCGTCGTGGTAGAGAAGGCCCGGCGATATCTGCGCGATGGGCTTGAAGCTGTAGATCAGGAACAAGAAGCCGATGAACGGGATGACGGGGCCGATGACGCGCCTTGCGATGTCGAAGCTCACCGCCGCCAACAGCATGGTGTATATCACCACCGAGGTGGGCACGGGGCCGCCGATGCGCGTGGTGAGTTCGATGTTGTAGATGTTCCACCAGATGATGGGGGCGACGGCCGATATGATGAACAGCCAGTCCGAGAGTGTGGGGAATTCCGATACGCGCTCTGCGGTGGCTTCAAACCGGTAGAGGAACGCGCCGAACAGCCCGCCGATCAGGGCGACCAGGTAGGTTCCCCCGACCATGAATTCGCTCCAGAGTACGTCGCCGAAGAAAGCGCCCCAATACGCCCACAGGGCCAGGGTGGCGCACATGACGACGATGGCGAAAAACGAGAAGATTTCATCGAGATAGGCGAACCCCTCGCGAACGGGCCTTTGCCTGCCCTTGTAGACGAGGATGCACAGCGTGGCGGTCGCCAGAATGTAGACGCCCTTGAAGATTTCCGAACGCGGAGGACCGAAGTATGAGATATGAACGAAGAAGTAGGAAAACGCGACGGAAATGACCGAGACGATGACGCGCGAATATCCCCGCAGGTCGCGCGGCACGACCATCTCGTCCGATATGAGGCCGAGCTTCATCAATATGGGCAGGAGGTTTCGGAACATGGCGACCTTACCTCGGCCCGGGCGAGCGGGCCTTAAGTGGCGAGAAAAGCCGTGAAGCGAAAGAATCCCGGAGAGGAGGAGAGTAGATGGGCATCTCCTCCTCCCCGGGCACGATTTCTCGCCGGATTATCGTTGCGAGAATCAGAAGCCTTTCACGACCTCGGCGGGCACCTTCACGCCGCGTTCTTTCCAGTAGCGCGCGGCGGCAGGGTGCACCCAGATTTTGTGCACCTTGAGCGCGTTGAAGTTGCCGCTCAGGTCGCGCCAGTAGCGCGCCGTCTTGGTCAGCTGCTTGAGGTTCTCGGGCGCGGCGATGACCTTCAGCATGTTGTATACGGCGTCGTTGGACATCTGCTTGTGGGCGATCCACCAGACGTCGTAGGCGATGGAGCGCGCCGGCTCTTTCATTCCACGGACTTCCTTCTGGACGGGAATGGTGATCGGCACGTAGAACTTGTGGGCGGAGGTCACCTTTTTCTGCTCGGCCTCGCTCAGGCTGATGTAGCGCACCGGCTTCTGGATGGAGAGCCGGGTGAGGGCCGGGATGGTGAACGGCGCGCCGGCGGAGCAGTACACGTCGATCTGGCGGTCGCCCAGGGCGCGGCCCGAGGCGGAGAAGCCGAGATAACGCGGCTGGATCTTGTCGGTGAGCCCGACGGCGGCGAAGATGTTCTTGCAGTTCACGTGGCTGCCCGTACCCTGCTTGAGCAGGTTCACCCGCTTGCCCGCCATGTCCTTGTAGGATTTGATGGTGCTGTCCGCCAGCACGGCGATGATCTGCGACTGCGCGCGGACGTTGGCGACGATGCGGAAGTCCTTGTTGGCGCCGTCTTTCTTGAACAGGCCGGTGCCCGTCCAGGACTGGTAGACCTGGCCGACGTGTCCCCACGAGGTGGCGAATTCGCCTAGGCTCACGCGGCGGACGTTGGCCACCGAACCGGCCGAGGGGGAATACTGGAAGTAGAATTTCCTGCCGATCTTTCTGTTGAGAAGCTGGGTTCCCGCGCTGATGGAGGGATGCCACGCGCCGCCGGAGGGGCCTCCGCCGAAGCGATAGCGCTCGGCGGCGTCCGCTGCGCCGATCGTGAACGCCACGGCTGCCGCCACTGTTGCAAAGAATGCGAATTTCTTCATTACGGACTCCTTTTCATGGTGAAAACATGCACGAATTTTGATGATGACGCCTCATCACCAGATGAACGCAAGGGATTGTCGAGAGTTCCCCCGTGAACTCAAGCCTTTTGTCTTCTCATGCTCTCCGCCCCGCCATTCGCACGAGCAGGGCGCGCGTCTTCCTCTATCCTGATGAGAATGCCTCATTATCTCCGCTGAAAACTCCGTGTCAAGGCCTCAGGCCACCTGCGCAGCGGCCTGTCTCTACAGTTGGCGGCGTTCTCTTCTCGGTACCCACGACGAATTTGGTTTTGTTCGTCATTCCGGCGAAAGCCGGAATCCATTTGCGGATGCGGATGAATGAACGGCGGCGTTTCCTTCCCCGCCGATGCGCACGAACCCTGACGAAAGGCAAAAGGCGTAAAATGGATTCCGGCTTTCGCCGGAATGACGGTGAACAATCTCAATCGGGGGCCAACAACTCCTTCGCGGGACTTTTTCAACAACCCCCCCAGGGGGCAGCCTCCCTGGTCTCGCCCTGCGTAGCGGTCGAAAGTAAAACGCGATTGAGGAAGGAGCGTTTGCCTCCCGCCGCCTTGCGCGCGGGCGATTCGGGCAGAGAGAGCATTTTCTCCCGATGTGTGATAAGGAGTAGGGGATCGGAACAATCCATTGTCCATTTTCGAGATAACGGCGAGGCGCATGCCGCCTCAATTCGATAGGAGATGACGATGAAGGCTATACACGTACATGAATTCGGCGATCCCGAGGTGATGGTGCTCGAAGATGCGGCGGACCCGACGCCCGGGGCGGGTCAAATCCTGGTGGACGTGAAGGCGGCAGGCGTGAACCCCGTGGACACCACCTTCCGCTCGGGCGCGCACCCGCTCTCCAAAAGCCTGGCCCTGCCCTGGACGCCCGGCATCGACGCGGCGGGCGACGTGGTTGCCGTCGGCGAGGGCGTGAGCGGCTTCGCACCCGGCGACAGGGTATTCGGCGCGGCGGTGAGCGGCGCATACGCCGAAAAGGCGCTCCTGAATCCCTTCCGCACGGCGAAACTCCCGGACAACCTCTCCTATGAGGAAGGCGCTTCCCTGCCCGTTGTCTTGTACACGGCCTATTACGCGCTCATATACAAGGCAGGGCTCAAGGCGGGCGAGACGGTGCTCATCCACGCGGGCGCGGGCGGCGTGGGCTGCATGGGGATCCAGATCGCCAAGGCGGCCGGGGCGCGCGTCATCACGACGGTGAGTTCCGAGGAAAAGGCCGCGTTTTGCCGCGATTTCGGCGCCGACGTGGTCGTGAACTACCGCGAGGAGGATTTCGCGGAGCGCTGCTTGGCCGAGACAGGGGGCGTCGGAGTGGATTCGGTGATCGAGATGGTGGTGGTGGAGAACTTCGACGCCGACTGCCGGGCGGTGAAGAAATACGGCTGCATCGTCGTGCTCGGCGCGGGCACCGGCAAGAACCCGGTGGGTTCTGTGAACTATCCGCCGTTTTATTCCAAGGACATCGACGTGCGGGGGTTGAGCCTGTTCAACTCCGACCCCGTCTTCCCGGAAATGATCCGTCAACTGGATCTGCTGTTGGCCGATGGCAGGGTGCGCGCTTCGGTGGGCGAGACGATGCCGCTCGCAGATGCCGCGCGCGCCCACGATTTGCTGATGACCGGAAAAATCTTTGGAAAAATCGTGCTTACGATGGGCGGCTAGCCGCCGTATCGCGATCATCGGGTGAACCCACATGAACCAAGATGCGATTCAGCCGGGAATCGAGGGGACGTATTCCGTCGTCGTGGCGGATGAACACGTGCCCTTACACCTCAGGGGCACGAACGCCGAAGTGGTGGCGACGCCGGAACTTGTGCGTTTTATGGAAAAGGCCGCCATGGACGCGCTGGCGGAACACCTAAGTCCCGATCAGACGAGCGTTGGGACGAAGGTATCGCTCACCCACATGGCGGGAACGCCCAAGGGGATGTGGGTTGAGGCGCGGGCGCGGCTTGTCGAGCGCGAGGGAAGGCGCTGCACATTTGAGGTGGAGATTCACGACGAGGTGGAACTCGTCGCCAGAGGGACGAACGAGCGCTTTATCGTTCCCCGCGAGCGCAAGAATGAAAAACTGATGAAAAAGATATAGAAAGTAAATAAACGAATATAAATCAAATAAATAAAAGATATATTTCAAGTAATCTCAAGGAAAGATATGGACGGGTTGGAAGGCATTCGGGTGCTGGACCTCACGCATTACGTGGCGGGTCCGTTCTGTACTCTGATGATGGGGGATGCAGGCGCGGACGTGGTGAAGCTCGAACCGCCCGAGGGCGACCGCGTGCGGAATTTCCCCTCCTCCTTCGCCGGGGAGAGCAGGCTGTTCCTGGGCCTGAACCGCAGCAAGCGCAGCCTCGCTATCAATCTGCGGGCGGAGCAGGGCAGGGAGGTCGCCAAAAAGCTGGCCGCGCAGGCCGACGTGTTCGTCGAGGGCTACCGCCCAGGCGCGGTCGAGAAGTTCGGGCTCGGCGCGGACGCCCTGATGGGCGAAAACCCCCGGCTCATCTATCTCTCGGTCTCCGCCTATGGCCAGGGCGGCCCCCTGCGCGAACGCCGGGGCATCGACCCCATCATCCAGACGACGGCGGGCATTCCCGCCGAGCAGGGCGGAGGCGGTGCGCCCGAACTCGTGCAGGGTTCTTTTGTGGATTACATGACGGGCGCGCTCGCCTACGGCGCGGTGATGATGGCGCTCTACGCCCGTGAGCGCACCGGCGAGGGCCAGCGGGTCGACGCCTCGCTCCTGGGTGGGGCCACGGCCATGCAGTTCGGCAGGCTCATGTGGGCGAGCGACAAAGAACCCGTCTCGGAGGTGGAGGACGCCCTGAACGACCGCATCGCCCGCGTCTATGAGGTTTCCGACGGACATATCTACCTCTATATGGACGTGGACGGTTTCTGGGAGAAATCCTCCGAGATTCTCGATCTTCCCGAACTGCTCGAAGAAGAGGCCTGGCGGACATTTCGCGGAAGGCACGATGCGCGCGCGACCATCATCCCCCTCGTACAGGAAGTATTGCGCACTGCGCCGGCCGAGGAATGGGTGCGCAGGTTCGAGGGCGAGGGCGTGCCCTGCGCGCGCGTCAGGAAGCCCACCGATCTGTATGAGGACCCCCAGATGAAGGCGATGGGCTATCTCGCGCAGGCCGAGCATCCCGAATACGGGGTCTTGCAGCTGGGCGGCATTCCCGTGAAGTTCGACAAGACGCCCTCTTCCGTGCGCAGGCCGCCGCCTGTGCTGGGCCAGCATACAGACGAGGTGCTGGCGGAACTCGGCTTGTCAGTTGAGGAGATAGCCGGTCTCAGGAGGGAGGACGTCGTCCGCTAGCGGATTTTACTTTCAAGTCGGGCGGATTGACCGAAGAATGTTGTCGCGCCTGGCATTCCGCCGGAATCCGAAAGACAGGAAAATTTCTCGGCGAAACTTTTTTTGCCATCTTAATCAAACGTGGAGAGGAAAATGATTCGCAAACTACGCACCGAAAGAGACAACCAGCAGTGGATGCTCGACCTGGCCCTGAACATGAGGGGCCGCGTCCAGAACTTCGAGCGCGATTACCTGGAAGTCCCCCAGGGCAAGCGCGCGCACAACTACCAGATGCTGCCCAAGGTCTGGCGCGAGTCCGCAGAATTTCACGAAACACTCGGGAAGAAGGCCCAGAGAGAGGGCTTCGACGCCACGGCCACGGAGCACTACGACCACGCCATCGAGGCCTACCGCATGGCGCAGCACCCGATTTTCTTTGACGACAACCCGGTGAAGATCTACCTGTGCAACAAGCTGAAGGAGATGGTGGACAGGCGCTCCGAGACGGCCTCCTACCCCATCGAGCGCGTCGAGGTGCCCTTCGACGACGGCAAGACGATCTCCTGCCTGCTGCACCTGCTGCCCGACCGCAGAAAGGCGCCGTGCATCATCTACGTGCCGGGCATGGACCAGAGCAAGGAGGTCTTCCCCCACGCGCGCCACAACGTGGCGGCTGACAGAGGATTTCACGTCCTGGCGATGGACGGCCCGGGGCAGGGCAACTCCAACATCCAGAAGATCCGCGCCGTCGGCGACAACTACGAGCGCGCGGGCGCGGCGGTGATGGACTACCTCCTCGGGCGCGAGGAAGTCGAGCCCACCAAGATCGGCATCTACGGCATCAGCATGGGGAGTTTCTGGTCGCTCCGCCTGGCGAGCTACGACCACCGGGCGGCGGCGGTGGCGAGCGCCGTGGCGTGTTTCAACCCGAACAACACCATCTTCACGCAGTCCTCGCCGCGCTTCAAGCAGGTGTTCATGTACATGGCGGGCATGGAGGATGAGGATGCGTTCGACGAGATGGCGCGCAACATGACCGTCAAGGGCTACATGGACAAGGTGCAGTGCCCCACGCTGCTGGTGACGGGCGAGTTCGACCCGCTCTGCCCGCTCGAGGACGCCATCGAGGTGTATGAGGACCTCACCTGCAAGAAGGAGATGTGGGTGTTCGAGAACCAGTTCCACCCCCTCGTGAGCCTCTCGAACCTGGGCGGGGTCGACAACCACCAGTACATACTCGACTGGCTGCACCGCGCCCTGATCGGCGAGACGGTGAGCGACGACCGCATCGCCTACGTCAAGGAAAACGGCGACGGACCCTTCGGCGAGTGCGAGTGGACGCCGCCCGTCAGGCCCGGGGAGGTGTATTTCTAGGGGCGGGCGCGATGGTTTTGTAGGGACAGGCCTCCGTGCCTGTCCTGCTCTCCGTGGTTGTCCGGGATAAGGAGGCGGGTGTCGTAGGGGAGGACCTATGTGTCCTCCCGAATTCATATCCGCCGTATCACGGGGTGACGAACGGCAGGGCGGACACGCGGGTCCGCCCCTACGGGGAACTCGATTGATGCGCGAGGAATTGTAAGGGCGGTTCGCGAACCGCCCCTACGGTCGCCATTCGGGGGGATGTGCCGGAGACCCCGGACAGGCGCAGAGGCCTGTCCCTACAGACCCTCAAGGGGGGAGTGAACTTCAAACACGGCGGGCGGTGCGGTTTTGATCGTCATTCCGGCGCATGCCGGAATCCAGGGACTTTGTTTTTGTATTTGTCTTTTCGCTTTATCGTTTTTCCTGGTCGTCCTGCGATTCGGTATCCCCGTCTGCTCTGGATTCCGGCATTCGCCGGAATGACGGCTGTGGTGAATTCCGAGCGAGGAGGCCTTATTCAACAACCCCATATGCGACCACGATGAATGGTCTGGAGAGTGGTAGGTGTCGTCAAGAACGACCCGCACGCGCGGCGTCCACCTCCTCGTCGATCAGGTCGAGGAGTTTTCCCTGGTCATACCGGGCGTTGCGTTCCTTGCCCCGGTTCGTAGGCAACTCCCGAAAATCGACTTCGCTCGACATGACCGGTTTTCGGCTGCGCCAGAAAGGCCCGCGGCGGGGGCGGCCGCGGCGCGGGTAGGCTTGGGCGTAGAGGGCCGCAGCCTCAATCTGCGCTTCCGTGAGGACGGGATAGGCCGCGCGGACGGCGTCCACGGCGTCGCCGTTGGCGAGCATTTCGGCGATATCATGAGCGGGTATGCGAGTTCCCTTGATGCACGCCGCGCCGGAGAGAACGGCCTCATCCGCCGCGATCATCTTGCGCGCTCTCGTCAGCCTGGAAAGCCCTCTGCGGACTTGCCCCTTCATGGGCCGCACGTCGACGGACACGTGGTTCTCGCGGGCCGTCGCGGCCTTGGGATTCTCGAGAAGATAGCGCACGAGCCGACGGCGTCCGTCGAGAGTGAGGGTGTCCGTCGTCTCGTGGGCGAGCCTGAGGCCCACTAGGCCGTCTCGAAGGACGACGCGGGAGCCCTTGTGGCTTTTCGCGGCGGCGCCCAGGAGGCCCGAGTCGATGATGCGGTGCACCTGTTTCAGGGGCACGCCGGTGACGCAGGCCGCCTCGTTCGCCGACATGTTCCGGGTCGCAATGTTCGTCGCCATAATCTTTCCTCCATTCTGGAAGAAATATATCCCATCCCGGATCAAAATGCCAGCCGGCCCGCCCCACGCTTCCCTTGATTCCCGAGCGACCCTGACTTCCCGCCATCCCGAGAGACGCCCCGATGCTCCCCTCAATGCGGGCGGCGCTTTTCGCTCCCCTGGTGTAGAATTCCGCGAAACCGGAACGTTTACGGGGAGGCGATCATGTTCTCTTTCGCCCTGAAAGCGCTGCTTCTCTCGCTCGCCTTCGCCGCCCCTGCCGGAGGAGCGTCCGCCGCCGAGCCCGTCTCCGACTGCAACCCGGCGATGGCCGGTGAATGGATTTGCGGGGAGATCAGCTACCTGAAAATATCTTATGCAGTGGGTGAGGACGGGAGCACGAGAGTGACCTTCGTTGACGCTCCGGTTTCCGGAGACAGGCGCGAGCGCAAGGCGCATACGGAAATCGTGGACGGAAAAGTCCACACCCTGAAGAATGGATTCCGGTACGCCGCTTCTTGCAACCACAGAATCAAAGCCCGGAAAATTTACCGGCGGGCCGCCCGGGATGATACCACCGGAAGAGTTCTCATCGGGGATTACATCGTCCTCGAGGACGGGCGGATGCTCATCGGCTTTTTCGGCAACGGAAAGATGGAGGGCTACGATGTCAAGAACTCCTCCCGGCCGAGCGAGCCGGACCACATCGTCGAGTGCATCAGGTGCAATAAAGCGGGCTGCTAAGGGTGTGCGAGCGGCCCGTAATGAAGCCAGTGGCGTTCGCGATGCGGAGGACGCCGCCCGCCACCATCGACGGGGTGGTGTGGGCGTGAATCCATTCCTCCGGATTTCTTGCATCTGCCTTTTCCAGAGCCGGTAAGTCTTCTTCTTGGCTCACCACCTCGCATAGCTTAAAGTTTTGCGTCGTCGGTTTCGTACGCGCGGGTCCGGCTGATGGAAGAGGGAATACCGGCGCGGCGGAAAGAGGACGGATCGATTCTGCTCTTTTGCCGAGCGGCGATAATCGCCTGGGCGAGCACGTAGGCGGCGTATTCCATGTAAGATTGCGGGCTTTACTCTGGAGAATTCCTTGAACCCCTTGCTGGCCTCGTTCTTTGCGCTCGCCTCCTCGGTGCTGTTCGCCGTCTTCAGCGTCATGGCGCGAAGGAACATGCGTCACACGAGCGCCTTCACGGGCAGCCTCATCACGCTGAGCATCGGCACGGTGGTTCTGGTCGTGATCTCGGTCTTTCTCTCCTCATGGAGGGAACTCACGCTGCCGGTCGCCCTGTGGTTCCTGGCGGGCGGCGCGCTCGCGCCGGGCCTGGCGCAGGCGCTCATGTTCCTGAGCATCGGCTATATCGGGGTGGGCCGCGCCATGCCGCTCATCACGGTGACGCCTTTTTTCTCCACCCTCGTGGCGATGGCCTGGCTCGGCGAGCGCCCGGGCGCCGTGGTCCTGGGGGCGACGCTCTTCGTGGTCGCGGGGTGCGTCCTGCTGGCCTTGAGAAGAGAAGGTGAGAAACCCTGGCGGCGGATTTTCATCCTCATGCCGATGGCGCACGCCATATCGTTCGCCTTCGCCGCATCCATCAGAAAACACGTGCTCGCCCTCATGCCCGAACCGCTGCTGGGCGCGACGCTTTCCTATGCGATTTCCGTTCCCATGCTGTTCGTTTTCTATCCTTTCCTGCCTGAAGACCAGCGGCTCTCCTTCAACCGCGTGGGCGTGACGGGTTTCGCGGTTGCGGGCTCGATTCTCACGCTTTCTTTTTTCTGCCATTTCACGTCGTACCGCTACGGGGACGTTTCGATCATCGCCCCCATCGTGTATACGGCGCCGCTGTTCTCCCTGCTGCTCGCGCGGATATGGCTCAAGGGGGAAGAAGAGATCACCTGGCAGAAAACGGTGGGCGCCGTCCTGTTGTTCATCGGGATGGTGGTGATCATCTGGCAGGCGGCGTGAGGTCGGACGCGACTGAGGAAGGAGCGTTCGAACGCGACCGGGGAGGGGTTGTTGACCCTCCCCCCAATCGAGAGTGTTCACCGTCATTCCGGCGAAAGCCGGAATCCATTTTTACGTTTTTTGCTTTTTGTCAGGGTTCCCGCGCATCGGCGGGGAATGATACGATGCCGTTCATTCACCCGCACCCGCAAATGGATTCCGTCGAACCCTCCCTCGTCAGTCGGCTCCGACACCGGAATGACGAACGAGAAAACGCATAGACCGTCTTTGGTAGGGACTGGTCTCCGTGCCTGTCCTGACCGTGTCCACCCGAAAGGGACAACCACAGAGGGTTGTCCCTACGGAATTCTATAATCCCTTCCTCCACGGTCGGGTTGGTTTTTACCCCTTCACTTTATCCAGAATCCCCGTCGCCTCCAGGTCCTTCCGGAACGCGTCTTTTTCCCGCTGCGTGAGGGGCACGATGGGCGGGCGCGGCTCGCCCGCGGGCAGGCCGAGCAGTTTTGTCCATTCCTTGAGATAGGCCGTCGTGCGCCCGTTGGGACCCGTCGTGAAGTACTTCTTGCGGACCGCCCGCAGGGGTTCGAGAGAATAGTTGATCTGCCAGGCTTTCTCTACGTCACCCGCCATCGCCGCCTCGTAGTAGTCGCGGATCGGCGTGTAGCCCGGCACCTGAAAGAGATACGGCACGGGTGAGGACATGTGCACCTGCATTCCCAGGTGCAGGAGACTCACCAGAAAGTGCTCCTCGTTCGGGTCGCAGACGACGATCTCATCCCCCACGCGGCGGCGCACCTCGCTCTGGTGCGCCATGCTGGGGACGGCGTTCTTGATGCAGCAGATGTTCTCGAGCGTACACAGCCGCTCGATGAGCTCGGGGCTGAGCGTGGTTCCCGATTTGGGCTGGTTGAACAGTGACAGCCCGATGTCTATCTGATCGCAGATGGTCTTGAAGTAGAGGAAAATCTCGTCGTCGTCGTGCGCGCCGTAGACCGGGTTGATCATGATGGCGTAATCGGCTCCCACTTCCTCGGCGTGTTTCGTGAGCTCCACCGCTTCGGTGATGTTGATGTGCGGGGTGTGGGGGATGGTCTGCGCGCCGCCGCGGCTCTCCTCGCAGACGATGTGCTGCACGCGCTTCCGCTCCTCCGGCGAGAGCGACCAGAACTCGCCCATCAGCCCGTTGCAGAAAAACCCGTCGATTTTGAGATCGTCGATGCAGGTTCTCACGATCCGGCGAAGGCCCTCCTCGTCCAGTTCGCCCTCTGCAGTGAAGGGCGTCGTCAAAGCGGCCCAGACGCCCGTCATGTGTTCGCGGCAATACGCTTTCGCTTCGGATTTGGTGTATTCCATGGTGCGCTCCTCGTTAAA
>JAPOYD010000167.1 GCA_026706735.1 Nitrospinota bacterium
CGATGGCTTTGCAAACGCTCGTTCCTCACTCGCGATTGACCCCTGACGAGGGAGGAGGGGGGGTTGGTTTTCCATTCGAGAAGAGCTTCCCTCCAACCTTGAAAAGAGGGCTTTTTCAACATTCCCTCCTCGGTCGAGTTCGACCACCGCCGTCATTCCGGCAATCATTCTCGCCCGATGAGGAAGAGAATGCCGGTATCCAGAACCGAGCAGAATGACATGGCTCCGGCTTTTCATCTCCTCGCCATCGGCGTGAACCAATCAGAAAATAAAAATACAAAAGCAAAAATGGATTCCGGCTTTCGCCGGAATGACGAACGAAAACCAAATTCGTCGCGGGTACCGAGAAGAGAACCACGCCTGCCGTAGTGTGCTGTTCCTGTAAACAGCCCAAGGTCGCGGCCTGTCCCTGTGCAGCGCAACCACGGGGAAGGGCATATCCGATACGGGCGGCCACGAGGGACAGGGCGGACACACAGGTCCGCCCCTACGGGTCCTTCTTTGGTTGATGAATCACTCCCCCTATTCCCCCGTTTGCGTTGCCTCGGGTTCGGCCCCGTGCTAGATTTCCGTTTCCGGGGAAGATGACCTTTTTTTTTCTGATGAGATGCGAGGGAGAGAATCCATGGCGAAACAACAAATCGACTCCGATAAGGTAAAACCGGTCGCCGCATATTCCACGGGCTGGAAGGTATCGAACGGACATCTCATCATGCTGGCGGGACAGGTAGCGGTCGACGTGGACGGCAACACCGTCGGCGGAGACGACATCCGGGCACAGACCCGGCAGGTGTACGAGAACATCAAGGCCGCGCTGGAGGCGGCGGGCGCCGGGATGGCGGACATCATCCGCCTGACGGTCTATATCACCGACGCTGCGAATGTCCCGGGATGCATGGAGGTGCGGCAGACATACTTCAGCGAGCCGTACCCTGCGAGCACGCTCCTGGTTGTGAGCGGCCTGGCGAAACCCGAATGGCTCATCGAGATAGACGCGATCGCCTTCGTGGAAGACTAGAAGCATGAGCAGCCGCAGGTCCATCGCCGAAACACTCGTGCTCGTCAAGGGAGGCGGCGACCTCGCCACCGGCGTTGCGCATCGCCTGCATCGGGCGGGTTTTCCTGTCGTAATCACCGAAATCGAAAACCCCACCATGGTGAGGCGCACCGTCTCCTTCGCAGAGTGTCTCTACGCCGATGAGTGGAAAGTGGAGGGAATAACCTCCATGCCGGCGGGCGGCGAAACGCCCGGTGAGAAAGCGGAGAACGCGCGCGCCATCCTGGAGGCTGGTTCGGTTCCGGTGATGGTGGACCCGCGCGCCGAGGTGGTCACTCATCTTCGGCCCGCCGTAGTAGTGGATGCAATACTCGCGAAGCGAAACCTCGGCACGCGCATCGACGACGCGGAGGTTGTCGTCGGCCTGGGGCCGGGATTCACGGCAGGCGTTGATTGCCACGCCGTGGTCGAGACCTCCCGGGGACACGACCTGGGAAGGGTGATTCTGGAGGGCGCCGCGAAGCCGAACACCGGCGTTCCGGGCCCGATCGGCGGCTACACCACCGAGCGGCTGCTGCGCGCTCCCCAAGCCGGCGTATTCACCTCCATCGCCGGGATTGGCGACGTTGTGCGTGCCGGAGAGGCCGTCGCCCGCGTGGACGGCGGCGAAGTGACCTCCGCAATCGACGGCGTTTTGCGAGGGCTTTTGAGAGACGGCATCGAGGTATCTGCGGGCTTCAAGGTAGGCGATGTCGACCCGAGGGCCGAGCCCGCTCATTGTTACACGATATCCGATAAATCGCGCGCCATCGGCGGCGGTGCGCTTGAGGCCATCATGATGTTCCTGTTCGGCGTTTCAGCTATGGAGTATGCGAATTGACTACCGAAATTTTAAGTGAAACTGTGGAAAATGGCGCCTACCGCATCGGGCGCAGCGAAATTCCGATCAACGAGACGAACGGCAACTCCTTCGTTCCCCCGGCGCAGTTCTATCTCGCGGCGGGCGATTCGCTTGAGCGCATCGCCTGGGCGGTGAGCCGCAACCTGCCCGTCCTCCTCGTGGGGGAGACCGGCGTTGGCAAGACCCTCTCGGTACGCCACCTCGCCCACATGACCAATAACGGCTTCCGGCGCGTGAACCTGAACGGCATGACCACGGTCGATGAGTTCGTAGGCAAGCTGATGATCAACGAACAGGGCACCTACTGGGTGAACGGCATCCTGGTTGACGCTATGGAATCGGGCGACTGGCTGCTCATCGACGAGATCAACGCCTGTCTGCCGGAAATCGCCTTCTGCCTGCACAGCCTGCTGGACGACGACCGCATGATCGTCTTGTCCGAATACGACGGCCGCATCGTCAAGCCCCACCCGAATTTCAGGCTTTTCGCCAGCATGAACCCGCATGAGGACCGCAGATACGGCGGCACCAAACCCCTGAACGAGGCGCTTCTGGATCGCTTCCCGGTCACCGTGAAGATGAACTACCTGCCTTTCGAGGCGGAAGTCGAGGTCATCATGCAGCAGAGCGGGAACCGCGATGAGGAATTAATCAAGCGCATGGTGCGCGTGGGCCACGACGTGCGCGAGGCCATGCAGAACGAAAAGGTGTTCTGCACGTTCAGCACCCGGCGTCTCATCGACTGGGCGCGCATGGCGGCGCAGTTCGACCCCATGGAAGCCGCCGTCTCGACCATTTTCAGCAAGGTCAACTCTTTCGACGCCAAAGTGCTCGAGGACATCGTAGACAACCACTTCTAGCCGGGAGATGAGGCATGGAACGCCGACGCGCCCGTCTCGAAGCGCTCGCGCAGGTGACCGCGCACGATTACGACCTCGCCCTGAACTTCGGCCCCAAGGCGAAGAACGGCGAAGACGCCATTCACGTCGAAGACCCCGAGCAAACCCTGGCGCGCCTGGGCGGCGGCCTGAACGACGAGCACGTCCTCAGATTCCAGAAGGGCATGACGCTCATCGAGGTGGCCCACAAAATCCACGGCACGTTCCGCTGGGCGGGGCGCGCCGCGCTCGCGAACCGCGAGAGGCCGGGCTTGTTTCATATCTGGCACACGCTCGAGGACGCGCGGTGCGAAAACCGCCTCGCGGAATCGCTGCCCGGCACCAAGAAGAATTTCAGGGCCTTCATTCTCCCGGCCATCGAGGCGGCCGAGCGAAACCAGATGAGCGGGCAACTCCCCTTGTTTCTCCAGATCCAGTGGGGAATCTACCTCGCCGGGATCGGGCAGACGCCCGGCGTTCCCTCCTCCCGGCCCGGGGATCTGCCCGCGGCCTGGTTCGACTCCGCCGTCGTGCAGATTTTTCACAGGCTCATCCCGCTGGTAGACCGCGCCTGCGCCGCCGATGACCCCAAAACCGCTTTTGATTGCGCCAACGAGATTTATGACGCCATCCAGCGATATCTCACCGAAGAACAACTCTCCCGAATGAGCGAGGATCAGGACCTCTCGGAAATTCCCGAAGAGATTCTCCAGAAGATCGAGAGCCAGAACCTGGAGGGCGACGACGACGAGGCGCTTGAAATGCTCCACCCCGAAGCGGCCGAGGAAATCGACGAAGAAGACGTGGGCGAGCAGGTCGAACTGAGTCCCGAGGAACTCGCCGCGCTCGGGCACTGGGCCGCACCCTGGTTCGAACTCGAGGGAAACAAGAAGGAAATCCACCCCACCGCCGAGCATCCCGACGAGCGCACCATCGTACTGCCGCCCGAGGGCAAGGCCGAGGAATACGCGGCGGTGATCGACAACGCGGGCAGCCAGATCAAGGTGCTGGTGTGGAAGCTCATGCAGATCATCCAGGAGAGAACCTATACCCGATACAGCGGCTCGCACCGCTCGGGCAAGCTGAACCTCCCGAAGCTGTGGAAGCAGCGGCTGGGGAAATTCCATCTCTTCCACCGAAAAGAAGAGCCCGACAAGCTCGACGTGTGCTTCACGCTGCTCGTGGACGAGAGCGGCAGCATGAACCGCGAATCGAAGTACATGGCCGCCAGGGAGGCGACCATATTCTTCGCCGAGGCGCTCGACCGCCTCGACGTGCCCTTCGAGGTCATCGGCTATTCCACCGAGAGCTCGGAAGCCGCCATGGCGGCGGCCCTGGGCCACATCCCCGCGTTCAAGTTCCGGCACATCCGGCATTCTCCGCTCCAGCACCGCATCTACAAGGGTTTCGAGGATCATTTCGCCCAGGTCAAGAACAGGCTCGTCAACATCTACCCGCGCTTCAACAACTGGGATGAGGAACACCTGCTCTTCGCCTACCGAAGGCTCATCCAGCGGCCCGAGGAGGAGAAAATCATCATCATCACCTCCGACGGCCAGCCCAACGGGGATGCGACCCACCTCGTGAACACGGTGAACCGGCTTCAAAAGCTCGGCGTCCGCGTCATCGGCGTCGGCGTGGTGGACCCCTTCGTGGAGCAGATCTACCCCAACCACATCGTGGTGCAGGACCTCTCCCAGCTTTCCACCGAACTCGTGAACATCTTGAGGCGCGAGTTGCTCGGCGGCCTGGAGAACCGCACTTGGTAGCGGAAGACGACGTCGTTCGCTCTCTCGGCATAGGGCCTGGCCAGAGCGTCGCGGCGGTCGGCGGTGGCGGAAAGACGAGCCTGCTGACGGCCATCGCCAGGAAATTCCATGCGCAAAGCGGAAAACCGGCGATTCTCACGACGACGACCAAGATTTTCGCGCCGCTGCCCGAGGAAGGGCTCGGGCTCGCTCTGGGCGACATCGATACGCTCTCCAAAAACCTCCGCCCCTACATGAACGCTTGCGGCGTCTCGTGGCTCGCCCGCAGTCGCGAGGGAAAAGTACCGGTTCCGGGCCGGGAGAGCGAGCGGCGCATGAAGCTGAGCGGATTTGCGCCTCCAGAAATCGAACGCTTGAAGCTCAGCGACGCCCTCACGCTCATCGAGGCGGATGGCGCGAGAAGACTGCCCATCAAGGCGCCCGGCCCAGATGAACCCGTATTGCCGAAACATATCGACGCCTTGCTGGGCGTCGTGGGGCTGGACGCGCTGGGCGCGCCATTGAGGGAGTCGCACGTCTTCCGCCCCGAGGCGCTCGCTCGAATCTGCGGCCTGGGAGCCGGCGAGGAAATAACGGCCCAAGCCGTCGGCAGATTGTGCGCGCATCCTGATGGTCTTTTTCACAAGGCGGAGGCCGGCGCGCGCAAATGGATCATCGTGAACAAGGCCGATCTGGAAACCTCGCTGGAAAAACTCGAAAAAACGGCCTATACTATATGGGAGTTGGCCGGAAAACCTCATGGTCCGGCGGACGGCATCTTCTTCACGTCTTGTAAAAACAACCAATGTGAAGTTATCCTGCGAATAATGCCGGATGCGTAGCAATCATGACTTCACGAAAGCGGAGCGAGGAATGAGCAAGGACGTTTTCAGGGAAATGGCAAAGCTCAAGGGGGACGGCCAGAGCGGCGCGCTCGCCACCGTCGTGGCCCGCAAGGGGTCCGCGCCCATGAGCGGCGACGCGAAGATGCTCGTGCGTGAGGACGGCAGCACGGAAGGCACCGTCGGGGGCGGTTGCCTCGAGGCCGAGGTGTGGGAAACCGCGATGAGCGTCTTAGAGACCGGTGAACCCGAAAAGCTCCGTTTCGACCTCACCCAGCAGGAAGCCGAAGACAGCGGCCACATCTGCGGCGGCGTGGTGGAGATACTCGTGGAGCCGTTCCAGGCGTTTCAGGCGGAGTTGCTCGATGAGATCAACCGCATCAGAAACCAGGGCGGAAGCGCTGCGCTGGCGACCATCGTTCAGCCGGGCGATCTCGAAGTCCCGGCGCCGGAAGCAAGAAAAATGCTGTTCAGGCGCGACGGCAGCGCCTTGGGCGAGATTCCCAACTATTCAACGGAGATATGGGCGGAGAGCACCCAAATCATCCGCAACGGCAGCCCCACGCTCCTGCAGTTCAACACGGACGCCGCACGGGCAGGCGGGAAAAGATCCACGCTCGAAGAAGCGACCGAAATTTTTGTCGAACCCATATCCGGCCAGCCCCTCGTCTATATCTTCGGCGGCGGGCACGTGTCTTTTTGCGTCGCGCAAGCGGCCTATCTCGCTGGCTTCCGGGTCTCGATCGTCGAGGACAGGCCCTCATTCGCCAACAAGGAGCGCTTCCCGATGGCGGAATCGTTCTTCGTCGGCGAATTCCCCGATATTTTCGAGGAAATCCCGGTTGATGAGTCCGACTACCTGGCCATCATTACCCGGGGCCATTCGAACGACGAGGTCGTCCTCGAATGGGCGATGGAGACGCCCGCGCGCTATATCGGGATGATTGGCTCCAAAAGCAAGGTGCTGCTCACCTACCGCCACCTTCAGGACAAGGGCTACGACAGAGGCGAACTCATCGAGCGCGTCCATGCGCCCATAGGTCTCGACATCGGCGCCGATACGCCGGGCGAGATCGGGGTGGCCATCGTCGCCGAGCTCATCCGCCACCGCCGCCGTGGCGAGGCGGAAAGCGAGGGCACGGGCAGCAAAAGGGTTCAACTCAAAAGAAAATCCTAAAGTTTCTCGCCGCCACAGGCCCGTACGAGGGGGCCGCATTCCCTAATACCCTGGACCCGAAGCGAGCATATCGCAAAAGTCATGGGTTATCTCCGCAGGCTCATCGGCGCAGCGACGGATTTCCTCATCCCTCCGAAATGCTTGCTGTGTTCGGCTTCCATGAAGATCGGCGACCCCCATGCGATATGCGAACCCTGCACGGAGGCTTTCGAGCGCTTCGAGCCGCCCTGGTGCCCCAGGTGCGGCAATCCTTTCCACTCCCTGTCCGCTCTCGTCCATTCCCCGGCTCACGTCTGCGCGGATTGTCTGGAAAGCGGGCATCACTTCGACATGGCCCGCGCCATCGGCGCGTATGAGGACTCGCTGCGGGAAGCGGTCCATCTCTTCAAGTTCGGGGGCTTCACGAAGCTGGCTCGGGAATTTGCGCCTCATCTCGCCGAACTCGCGGCGGAGGAGTTCGGAGTGGATGAAAACGCCGGGAACGTGTTGGTGACGCACGTGCCCATCGACCATGCCCGCTGGAGAACCAGGGGCTTCGATCAGGCGATGCTGCTCGCCCTCATCACGGCGGAATGCCTGGGCAAACCCCACGCGGACCTCCTCGAGCGCGCGAAGAAGACCCGCTCGCAGACGGGCCTCTCCGCAAGGGAGCGGCGCCGGAACATGCGCGGCGTATTCCGGGTTCGTCCCACGGGAGCGCTTCATGAACTCGAAGCGGCCACGTGCATCCTGGTCGACGACGTCGTCACGACCGGTTCGACCGCCTCGGCCTGCGCCCGCGAACTCAAAAAAGCGGGCGCCGAAGCGGTGCACCTGCTCACCATCTGTAGGTCGTGAGGAGGCGCCTTTGTAGGGACAGGTCGCGACCTGTCCCTACGGGTTGAATCATCTACATTCCGTTAGTGGTGTGCGTAATCCTCTCACACATTCCCAACCAGCCTCGCCGCGAGGATGAGGGCGTCGGCCATGCTGGAGGGGTCGGCAATACCCTGCCCGGCGATGGGATAGCCCGTCCCGTGCTCGACCGAGGTCCTGACGATGGGCAGACCCAGCGTCACGTTGACGCCCCGTACGCTCGCCTGCCCCCGGGAGTCGAAGCGAAAGCACATCAATTTCCCCGGAATGTGGCCCTGATCGTGATACATGGCCACGACGCCGGCGTAGTAGCCGCCGCGCAGTTTCCCGAAAATCGTGTCCGGCGGCTCGGGACCGTGCGCGTCGACGCCCATCTCCCTCAAGTCCGCGACTGCGGGCGCGATTTCCTCCACTTCCTCTTTCCCGAACAAGCCAGCCTCGCCCGCGTGGGGGTTCAAGCCCGCGACGCCGATTCTTGGTTTTTTCCTGTCCAGCAGGCGCAGGGCGTCGTCCAGAACGCGGGCTACATAGATGATTCTCTTTCTCTTGACGCGCCTGAGCGCCACCCTTAGGGGACAATGCGTGGATATGTGCGCGATGCGAATCCCCCGGTGCGCCAGCATCATCACGGGCCGCCCCCCGCCGCACAGATCGGCGAGCATCTCGGTGTGACCGGGGTAGTCGTACCCCCCGGCTTGCAGAGATTCCTTGTTTATCGGCGCAGTCGCGACAGCGTCCACTAAGCCAGTACGCGCCATCGAGACGGCCTTTTCGATGTAGCGGCCCGCCGCGGCGCCCAGCTCGGGGAGGACTCTTGCGAAAACGCGGTGTTCGGGGGACACGTTTTTGAGATCAATCACGGGCGTGAGGGCGGAGTCTTCGCATTGCGCCAGTTTCACCTCATCTTTGATTCGCTCAAGACGCGCGGGAATCTTCAACCGCCGGGCGTGTTTCCTCAGCACGGCCATGTCTCCCACGATGAGGGGCGCGCATTTTTTCTGAACGCGCACCTCCAGAGCGGCTTTGAGACATACTTCGGGCCCCACCCCCGCCGGGTCTCCCATGGTCATCGCGATTACGGGTCTTCGCTTCGACATCGCTTGCCTTCTCTCCGCAGCATACAGGGAAAATCTCATCCCATCCGAAAAAGTCCAAACTTATCACTTCGGGCAGATTATCATATTCCCGCCGTCTGCGATCCCGGGATTATTTCACCCGGAACTCTTGACTTGGGCGTTATGCGGCGCAGAAGATGACCCCTCGGCAGATAAGAATATGTGATTCTCATCGAGAGGAAAATACTTGAGCGAGAAAGGCGCAAGCGCAGGCAAAACGGTCCGGAAACTCCACGAACTCGGCTTCACGCACGCTCTCATGATCCCCGACAGCGAGAGCCGTCTTCTGTACGAAGCCCTGGAAAACGACCCCAAAATCGACCTGATCACCCCCTGCCGGGAGGGAGAATCCGTCGCCATCGCCGCCGGGCTCTGGACGGGTGGACTTAAACCCTTGCTCGTGATTCAGAACACGGGGCTGATGGAGGCGGGAGACTCCCTGCGGGGCTGCGGCGTCGGCCCCAGGGTGCCCCTGCGCATGATGGTCGGCTGGCGGGGATACGGCGGGGCGACCGCTGGGAAGCTGCCGATCGATTCGGCCTACACCTACACCGAACCGCTGCTTCAGGCGTGGAGAATCCCGACTTGGCGCCTCATGTCGGACGACGACCTGGGAACGCTCGAACTGATGGACCATACAGCGGCGGAAACTTCATATCCGGCGGTCGTGATCACCGGCTACGGGTTCAAACCTTGAGAGGCGGACTCCCTTGATAGAGCGCATGGAACTGTTCCGGGTAGTGGCGGAGCGAAGAACGGACGAGATCGTGGTGATGACCATGACGGCCACGCTGCAGTGGCCTCTGGTTTCGGAGAGTGATCTCGATTTCGATTTCCTCGCCTTCGGCATGGGGCATGCCGCCGATTTCGGCTTAGGCCTCGCCATCGCCCGCCCGGAGCGAAAAACCATCGTCTGGAAGGGCGACGGGGGGATGCTGATGAGCCTGGGCTCGCTGGTGACGCTGGCCAGGTATGCGCCCGAAAACCTGGTGGTCTTCCTGCTCGAGAACAGGAGTTACGAGATGGTGGGCGGGCAGGAGCTCCCCCCGCGGGCTGATTTCGTCGAACTGGCGCTCGCCTCGGGCTTCGCGGGCGGAGGCGCGACGTCCAAAGGCAAGGTGGAGCGCATTGATTCCCTCGAAGCGTTTCAGGACGCCCTGCCCCGCATACTCACCGAGGCGGGCCCTCATTTCATCGTACTACCGGTCACGAACAGGGAAAAACTCCCGCCGGTGAACCATTCGGATCACTCAGGCAGAATTCAAACCCTGAGAAAAGCGCTGAACGTCTCTGAATAGACCAAGGCCTTTACTTGTGAACCAGCACCCTCTCCAGTTCGTCGAGAGAAGCGATTTCCGCATCAATTTCATGCGGTACGCGCTCTTTTTTCTGCCCGAACCGATTAACCCAAACGACGCGGTATCCGAAATGAGAAGCGCCCGCGACGTCCCATCCGTTTGATGAGAAAAAGCAGATTCTATCAGCGGGGACGCCGAGCCGATCCACCGCCAGTTGATAGACCGATGCGTGCACCTTGAATATCCCGACGCTCTCCACGGAAAGGATTTCTTCGAGATATTCCTCGATACCCGCGTTTTTCACCGCGCTGTCGAGCATTTCAGGAGAGCCGTTCGAGAGAATCGCGGCCCGCGCACCTTCTTCCCGCAGCTTTGCCAGCACGCCCTTCACCTCGGGATACGCGCTCAGTTGCTTGTAGAGCATCATGAGTTCTTCGCGAAGGCGCGGATTCTCCATTCCCAGTGTCTCCATGGCGAAATCGAGCGCATCGCCGGTCACCTGCCAGAAATCGGCGTGAGAGCCCATCAGGCTTCTCAGCCAAGTGTATTCAATCTGCTTGATACGCCAGAGCGAGGAGAGCGCCTGCCACTGCTCGCCAAGCTCGGATTGTTTTTCCGCCGCCGCCGCGGTTACGTCGAACAGCGTGCCGTAGGCGTCGAACAGACACAGGTCGATTTCATGATCACCCAGCCGAAGCATCTCTCTCCACCTCCTCACAATACGGGTTTCCCCGCTATGACACCAAATTTATCTTGCCTAGAAATTTCCCGCTCAGAAGAAGTTCGTGCGATTCATTCGCTTGTTCCATGGGAAGTTCCCACCCGATATGAGGCCTAATGGCTTCTCCTTCCAGCAAGGGAGCCAGACGCCTCAATATGCCCGGGACGAGGGGATTCAGATTGCCTGATGAGAGCGCCAGTATCCGGGCGTCCCGGCCCATGGCCGCAGGCAGGGGAATCGTCACCTCCGGCCCCTTGCCCGTCCCCGTTCCGACGATGACGATCCGGCCGTTAATGGCGTTGAGCTTGAGATCCGAAGGCAGGTTGTCACAGCCTATGTTTTCAACGACGACCTCGACGCCCCTGCCGGAAGTGAGTTCCATCACGCGCTCGGGCACGTCTTCTTCGCGGTAGTTGATGGCCGCCTCCGCACCCGCCGCAAGGCAAAAGTCCGCCTTTTCCCTGGAACTGACCGTCGTGAACACCCGGCAGCCTATCGCGCGGGCGAGCTGAACCGCCAGATAGCCCACGCCACCTGCTCCCCCCTGCACGAGCACGCAGTCGCCAGGGGCTGCCTCTCCCTTCACGACCAAGGCGTTCCAGGCCGTAAGAAGCGGGATGGGCAACGCGGCGCCTTCCGCGAAGGAGACCGACTCCGGAAGCTTTCCCGTCGAAGCTGCGGGCAGGAGCCCTTTCTCGGCGTAAGCGCCCGTGGAGGCGCGGCCCCACACCCTGTCGCCCGGCGCGAACGCCTCGACGCCCTCGCCCACCGCCTCCACTTCGCCGGCGACGTCCGTGCCGCAGGTATAGGGCAGCGTCATCGCCCCCGCACGCGGATGATTCCCCGAGCGTATGGCGACTTCGAGAGGGTTCACTCCCGCAGCCGCTATCCGCACCAGCATCTCACCCGTCCCGGGCGTCGGCTCTGGCACATCTTCCAGTTCCATGGGATGCTCGAGCCCGAACCGCATCACTCGTACAGCTTTCATGTTTTTCTCCTTTTACGCCTCGTCACGCAGCTACGGGACCAGGACGACCTTGCCCAGGAATTGACCCTCCAGAACGTAATCATGCGCCTCGTTCGCATCCTCGAAACTCGACGCCTTGTCGACGTTGATCCGAAACGTGCCCTCTCGCAGCAAGGGTATGAAGCGGCGCACCAGCTCCGGCATTTTCGGAAACAGATTCACCACGGCCAGCCCCAGCACCACGGCGTCCTTCGTCATGACCGCCGGGACCCGGAATTCCGCCCCCGGCCCCTTGCCCGTGCCCGTGCCGATGACGATGATCTTCCCGTCCACGCGGATGGCGTCCAGGTCCTTGTCGAAGTTATCGCAGGCGCAAAGATCGACGACGACGTCGACGCCGCGCCCGCCGGTGAGTTCCATGCAACGCTCGGCGAAATCCTCCTCGCGGTAGTTGATCGTCTCGTCCGCACCCATGTCCTTGCAGAACTTCGCCTTCGCATCGGAACTTACCGTCGCGAAAACCCGGCACCCCAGGCGCTTGGCGAGTTGAATCGCCGCCATCCCGACGCCGCCCGCGCCGCCTTGCACCAGCACCGTCTCGCCGGGACCCGCGTTGGCCTTGATGACGAGCGCGTTCCAGGCCGTGTAGAACGCCACCGTGATGCACGCCCCTTCTTCATACGAGTAGGTCTCGGGCAGTTCCGCCGTGGCGTCGGCGACGAGCCGCACATTCTCGGCGTAGCTTCCGCCCATGGCGCGGCCATATACGCGCTGCCCGATCCGCCAGCCCTCCACGCCCTCGCCCAAAGCGATGATCTCTCCCGCCGCCTCGGCGCCGGGAATATAAGGGGGCGTGACCAGCTTGGCGTAGGGGTGCTTGGCGGCCCTGATGGCCAGGTCCACCGGGTTCACGCCGACCGCGCCGGCTTTGACCAGCACCTCGCCGGGCCCTGGCTTCGCGTCTTCCACCTCGTCCACCCGCATGGGAACATCCATGTTGAATTCATGTACGCGCACTGCTTTCATCAGAATTTTCACTCCTCAATTTTGAGAAAAAGTCCGAAAACTATCGAACGATAATATGAATCCACCCGATATCTTATAAAGGCATACGAGAAAACCCTAAAATTCATCCATCCAGCTCCTGCGGCGCTTCTCGCCGGCGTCACAAGGAGGGGCCACCCTCGATATCGAGACAGGGATCGCCTTCGGCTTCCGCAGGCCATGCGCCTGCTGCTGCTTTTCCTTCTCCGGCAAGCCGACAATCTCTAGAATCAGTTTTCTCCTGATGGCACGCCCGAAAGATTTAAAATCATTCGCGACCACCAGAAAAGAGCGCCTGCCTCCGATAACGCATTTCCTGTAATACAAATCCAGGTTCGGCATCGGCTTTCTTCCCCAGGGACTCGGCCGGTTGTTCACGATGGGAAGTCCGTTTATCGTCACGCCGGCCCTGATGGCCCTGTCCCGCGCATTCGTCACGTATTCCCCGCTGTTGTTCGGCCCGTCGCCGGAAATGTCGATGGCGCGGCGCTCACTCGTGAATCCGTTGTTCTCGAACAGCGGCAGCGCGAAATCGATTGCCCCGCTTATCGACGTGTAGGGCCCCACCCCCACCGGCGCCTGAGAGAGCAGATAAGCGAACGCCTCGGCGCTCGCTTTGTCGTGAATTTCCATCCAGCCCACGACGACTCTCTGAAAATCGAAGCCCGCCCACTCCATGTAGGTGACCGCGATGCTCTTGTGCCTTCCCGATTGAATGGCGCGCAAAACGGACGGGGAGCGGAAGGCGTTCACATACCCCATCCGCTGGAGCCTCCCCTCTTCCTCGTCCACGCTGCCGGAAACATCGACCGCCAGAACGAGTTGCAAATCCACGCTGACCGGGGCGGAGGACGCGAAACCCGCACCCAGAAAAACCGCCAGGATGGTCAGGAAACCCGTCAGCCCGACCCGCATTCTCGAATAGCGCATCATTTCCGCCTGCGTTTGAGGTTTTCGTAAATCACCAGCGTATCATTTCCCTTTCAGAACACCGGCTGCGGATTCCAGTTCCAGACGAATCTGCTCCATCAGGGAGGAATACATGTGTTTTTCGGTGAGCAACTCCCTGGTTTCCTCTTCCACTTCTTTTTGCTCGCGCCGGGCGTAATCACAGCGCGTCACCCGCCATTTTTAAATTTCCCGGTCAAGGCTCAAAAGCCCGTCTGTTGACT
>JAPOYD010000057.1 GCA_026706735.1 Nitrospinota bacterium
GTCGATGATTCCCGGCAGAAGATATTTCCCCCCGAGATCGATCTCCTCGGCACTTCTCCCGGGCAGGGGGCCTTCTTCGACCGAAGCGATCCGCCCGTCACGCAGGGCCACGTTGGCGCGGCGAATCTCTTCGGTCGTCACGACATTCGCGTTCATCAGGTTGTAGTCTCGATTTACGTCTTGAGGCGTCATCGCTGTTCCTCTTGTGATGGGTAGGAAGGCGCAGCCTCATCCGCTCCCGCTCCGCGCCGCAGACGCAAGGAAACATCTGCGGATCTCCAGCGTTGCCAGGCGACCACGGCCAGGAGCCCGAAGAGGCCGATTCCGTTCGCCGGAATCGAATAAGGGATCATCAAAATCCCGGAGGCCACCAGGAGAATGCGCTCCGCGATGTGGAGTTCGCTCAGCATTCTTCCCTGTACGCCGTAAGTGAAGGCCAGGATTCCCAGGAGGGAAGTCCCGACAGCGTAAATCACATCCAGGGGGCTTCCGATAAAAACGAGGCCGGGGCTGTATACGAACATGAACGGGACGATGAACGCCGCCAGCCCGATGCGTATCGCCAGGAATCCCGTCCGCAGCGGAGGCGCCTTGGCGATGGCGGCGCCCGCGTACGCGGCCAGTGCGACCGGCGGCGTGATCGCCGAGATAATGCCGGAATACAGGACGAAGAGGTGCGCCGATATCTTGGGCACGCCGGCCTTGACCAGGGAAGGGGCAATCAGCACCGCCAAGATAATGTAGGCCGGCATCGTGGGCATCCCCATCCCCAGCAGAATGCTGGTCACCATGCCGATCACCAGCATTGGAAGCAATGCTTCATGGGCCAGTTCGAGGAGGGCGAAAGAAACCTTCGCCCCCAGGCCCGTCAGCGTGAAGATGCTCACCACGATTCCCGCACACGCGCAGGCGAGCGCGACCTGCAGCGTGGCCATCGTTCCGGCGCGAAGCGCGTTGAGAATCTGCCGGGGCGACAAGCGGCTGGCGGCTTTCAAGGAACTGACGGCGACCGTGGCCACGATCGCCCAGAAACCCGATTTCGTCGGGGACCAGTGCATGTACATCAACATGAATACGAGAATGACCGGGGGAGCGAGAAAGGGCCAGCCTTCCGAGAGGAGCCGCAGCGGCCTGGGGAGCTCCGAGCGATCCATCCCCCGAAGCCCCAGGCGCACGGCTTCGAGGTCCACGGCGATGAACACCGCGACGTAATAGAGGATGGCCGGCAGCAGCGCCATGACGATAATCTCTCGATACGTGACATGGATCATCTCGATCATGATGAAAACGGCCGCACCCATGATGGGGGGCATGAACTGTCCGCCGGTCGACGACACCGCCTCGACCGCAGCGGCGAAGGTGGGCTGGTACCCGAGACGCTTCATCATCGGTATGGTGAACGTCCCCGTCCCCACGACGTTGGCCGTGGCGCTGCCCGAGATCGTGCCGAAAAGCGTGCTCCCCACAACCGCGACCTTCGCCGGTCCGCCTCGCACCCGGCCGAAAAGCCCGAAGGCGAGATCGATGAAAAACCGGCCCGCGCCGGTCTCTTGAAGAAAAGCCCCGAAGGTGATGAACAGGATGACGAACGTCGCTGAAACCCCGATCGGGAACCCGTAAATACCTTCCGTGCTGGTGTAGGAGTGCTGCAGAATCCGCCCCCAGTCGTAACCGCGGTGCCCGAAGATGCCCGGCATGTTCGGGCCCCAGTAGGCGTAGATCACGAACGCTACGGCGACCAGCGGCAGCGTCCAGCCGATGACCCTCCGGGTCGCTTCGAGAACCAGGATGATGGCGACGATTCCGAGGAGCATGTCCGTCAGATTCGGATTCCCGTCCCGGAAGGTGAGAACATGATATTGATCGATGATGTAGAGGCCGATGGTGATGCTTCCGGCAACGAAAACGGCGTCGAGGATACGACCGAAAACGTAGTACCGCTCCTTCGTCGAAGTCGGGTAAAGAAGGTATGTGAGAATCAGGATCGGACTCAAGTGAATCGAACGCTGAATGAGCGCTCCGTACGCACCGGCGAAACCCGTGTAGAGGTGGAAAACCGCCACCGCAATGGCCAGCCAGGTGATGATCGGGTTGAGAAAACGTTCGAAGGCGTTGTCCGGGCGGGCCCGGCCGTGAACGATTACCCCCGCCTCTTCCGCATCCGGCGATTGCTTCGGTTCGCCATTCGCATCCACGGCACGACTCCCTTGCGGTGGTCGGCGCCCCCGCCCTCAGGCGGAGGCGCCGAAATACCCGTACGGCAAATTATTTGATGCCCTTTTCCTTGAAGTAACGCGCGGCGCCGGGATGAACGGGAATGGGAATGCTCTCGGCGGAGCCGGGAAGTTTGTACTTCGACCCGGCGCGGTGAATGGCGGCGAGCTCATCGGTGTGCTCGAGGACCGTTTTCGTCACCGCGTAGACCGTCGCGTTGTCCATGTCCGCGTGGGTGATGATGATGGTCGCCGACGCCATCGCCCCGACGTCTCCCTTCATGCCGCCGTACGTGCCCTTGGGAATGCTGGAAGGCGACCAGTATGGATGCAGCTTGCTGATTTTCTTCATGTCCGCCATCGAGATGGGGACCAGTCTCACGTCGTGCGTCGAAGTGATGTCCTTGACGGCGCCGCCCGGAATGCCGGCGAGCTGAATGGTTCCGTCTACGGTTCCGTCCTTGAGCGCCGCAACGGCTTCCGTTTGCGTCAGATGATCCGTTCGGGCGAACTGTTTGGTGCTGATCCCCAGGACTTCGAGCATCGCCACACCCATCGCCGCCGTGGAGCTTCCCGGCTGGCCGATGGAGATCCGCTTTCCTTTATAGTCATACACGCTCTTGATTCCCGACTTCCTGAGCGTCACGAAATGCTGGATGCTGGCGTGGCCGCTCATCAGAGCGCGGAGCTTGTATTTTTCTCCCGGCTTGAACCGCCCGCCTCCCTTCACCGCAAAGTAGGCGGCGTCCGGGGTCGTCAGACCAAAATCGGCTCTCTTGGTTCCGATGAGGCGCGTATTGCCGAAACCGCCTCCCGTGACCTCGGCGTTCGCCCGCATCCCCGGAATGTATTTGGACAATATCTTGGCCATTCCGGTTGCGACCACGATGTAGGTTCCGCCCGAAGCGCCGCCGGCGATGGTTACGAACTTCTTGGCGGCATGGGCGGAGGAAATCGTCATCGCCGAAATGACGATGACCACCACCGCGAACCTGATGAACGTCTTCATTGCGCGCATCATTTTCTATCCTCCTTGGTTGGGTAGACTAGGGACCTTCCTTGATCTCCCGGATGAATGATGAAGCAACAACAAGAGTCCGTATCAATATGATTCGCAACAAATTCCCAAAATCAGGATTGCTGTGTTTGAGCTTCTTTCCAGCCCAGGGACGCCGAAACCTCCCGGGCGGCTCCGACGACCCGGGCGGCAAGGATTTCCCGGTTCGAGTTTTCGATCCGGTGAACCGGAGCCGAGAGCGTCAACGAAGCCGCAACGGCTCCTGGTTCATCGAACACCGGTGCGGAAATCGCCCTCGCCCCGACGATGAACTCCTGGTCGCTGTACGCGTGGCCCTTTTCACGAATCTCCTTGAGCTCATTTCTTAATTTGACGGGATCCGTGATCGTACTTGTTGTCACCCTCGATAGTTTCTGTTGCACGATCGTCTCGATATCCCGATCCGGCAAAAAGGCGAGCAGGGCTTTCGACGCCGCCCCGACATGCAAGGGCCGCACTTCTCCCACGAAAAAGCGAGTGATCATCGATTGGCGGCTTTCAATGCACTCGATGCAAATGGTCTCCCGGCCCGATTTGATGCACAGGAAAGTCGTTTCCCCCGTTTCCGAGGTAAGCCTTCTCATGACGGGAAGCGCAAGTTCGCAAAGGGTTCCAAGCTGTCCGTTCTGAGAACCGTTTTTCGAGAGGAGGGAGAGGGAAGGCCCCAACCGGTATTTTCCGTATTCTGCGGAAGCGTCCACGAAGCCCCTCGTCTGGAGGGTCTTGAGGAACCGGTAAGTCGTACTTTTGGGCAGTCGGATCTCGGAGGAGAGCTCTTCCACCGAAGAAGAACCGGATCCCTGGGCTATCGCCCAGAGGAGATCGATGGCTTTGTCTATCGTCTTCAGGGAAGAGGTAGACATTTAATTTCTCAAATATAGAGAATTTTATTCTTGATAATCAATAATATAGGTTTTGCTCCCGCTTTTGTCAATCGAGAATTGAATCGTCCCGACAACATACCCCGGCCGCGAGAGAGAATGTTCGGGATATTTTCTGCATACGGCATCCCAGCGTTGCGGGAAGTCGCCCGGGAAGCGCACCGAGCGGAGCAAATGATGGGCAGACGGCGCGAGGCGGAGATGCTGCTCCCGCGGGGCAAAACCACTTCAGGGAGCTGCCGGCGGAGCGGAGTTTCCGGGCGGACCCGCCCCCCCGGCGAAGAATGTACGGTTGCTTTCACCTCCGCCGGGACAGGCGCGCGTTCAGGTTCGAACCACCATCAGGAACGTGAGCCTCCTCGCCCGATCCAATTATTGCGGTAGCAGTGCGATTCTCCTAAAATCCCCCCGAATCATCGGACAGAGAGGACGGGTCGTTTTCTCGGGCCACTCGCAATTCTTGATGTCTCGGTTTGCCGTTATCGTGTCCAACCTGAAAGGAGGCTCCGATGCGCGCCATGGTTCTGCATGAATGGGGAGGTTCCCTGACGCTCGAAACGGTGCCCGACCCGGCGCCGGGTATCGGGGAGGTCGTACTGCGCGTGCACGCCTGCGCGCCGGATCAGTTCGACGTGACCATCCGCGCGGGGCGCATCGGCGGGAAGCTGCCCCTCATCATGGGGCACGAGATCGCGGGCGAGGTGGCCGCACAGGGGCCGGGCGTCGAGGGTTGGGCCGAGGGCGACCGCGCGGTCGTCCACGCCTACCTCACCTGCGGGCGGTGTAGGTTCTGCCAGCTCGGCCGGGTGACGCTTTGCGAGAATTTCCGGGGCTACTTCGGGGTGCATCAGGACGGCGGCTACGCCGAGTATGTGCGGGTCCCGGCGGGGAACCTGTGCGCCATTCCGGAAGGCGTGGGGTACGCCGAGGCCACGACCATCGTGAGCCCGGTGGCGACCCCGCTCAAGGCCATCAAGACGCGCGCGGGCGTGCGCCCAGGAGATGACGTGGTCGTCGTCGGCGCCTGCGGCGGCGTGGGAATTCACGCCGTCCAGATCGCCAAGGCCTTCGGCGCGCGCGTCGTCGCGGTGGACATCGACGACGCCAAGCTCGCCCGCGCAAGTGAGCTGGGCGCGGACCACGCGGTGAACGGCCTGAAGGAGGACTTCGCTGAGGTCGCCCTCGATGTCACCGGCGGCAAGGGAGCCGAGACCGTGCTGGAGTTCGTGGGCACGGAGCAGACGCTGCCCAAGAGCTTCGCCTCGCTGGCGCGGACGGGCACGCTCGTCGTCGTGGGCTTTCAGCCCGGAACCGTCTTCGCGAGCGACCCCACCCGCTTCGTGAACGACGAGATTACGGTAACGGGTTCTCGCTACGTGAACCGCGCGGAACTGGCCGAGGCCGCCGAGTGGGTCGGAGCGGGCCGGGTGAAGCCGGTCGTTTCGGGAACCTACCCCCTGGCCGAGGTGGAACAAGCGCTGGCCGACCTGTCGGAAAACAAGGTGGTCGGCCGCGCGCCGGTGCTCATCGATTCGTGAGGTCAAACGCGAGCGAGGAGGGGTTGTTGAAAAAGCCCCGAGGAGCGAGCGTTTGCAGGTTTTTCCGACCGGTGAGGGAGGGTTTGCGGTTTTATCGTAGGGGTGGTTCGTGAACCGCCCTGACAGGCGAATCCATCTCGCAGCCACCGTAACAGAACCACACCGCCGTCATTCCGGCGGATGCCGGAATCCAGTGGTTTTGTCTTTTCGCCTTTGGTTTTTCACTTTACGTCTGATGAATGCAAGGGAAGAAAATGCCCCATTGCGATCACACTCATCGGCTCTGGATTCCGGCATGCGCCGGAATGACGAACAAAATCGAACAGCTTCGCAGGGGCGGACCGACGTGTCCGCCCGCAAGAGTTGAGATTGGTTCATCATTCCGGTGTCAGACCCGACCAAGGCGAGAGGGTTTCTTCTGTAGGGACAGGTCGCGACCTGTCCCTACGGGAGAGTGAGCATATCCGTTTGTGGGGGAGAGCCCCTGTGCTCTCCCGTAAATTTTCGGCAAACCTCTTAAAGGGTCGAACTACACCGTTTACCCGATCGCAGGCCTCCAGTCGTATACCCGCTGCAAGGCGCCTCCCATGAGCGCCTCGCGCTCCTCATCGCTCAGGCGGTCCGTGAGGCGGAACGGCGCGACACCCTGCTCGTAGGTCAGCAGATGGACCGCGCGGGTCCAGTCAGTGCCCCACAGGCACCTCTCGAAACCGAATGCGTCGAACACCCGGCAGAGCGGGTCCCAGATATCGTCGTAGGGGTAAGGCTCGTGAGACAGCGTACAGGCGCCGGTGATCTTCACGGCGACGTTGTCGTAATCCGCCAGAGCCAGGAGCCCGGGGAGGTCGGCGAACGGCTCGGGCGGCGCCGGCGGATGGAAAGGCTGCTCCAGCCCCAGGTGATCGAGAACCAGCATCGTCCCCGGGTGTGTGCGCGCGTACCGCGCGAAATGCGCCAGCAAGCCCCAGCACATGAGATTCACCGGCATTGAGGCGCGGGCGGCGGCGGCGAGAACCCGGTCGATCCCCGGATGTTCCGGGTCGAGGCCGGGGCCGGGGTTCAGCATGATGCGCACCCCCACCGTCCCCTCCTGCGCGGCCCACTCGGCGATCCTCTCCCCTACGGCGGGGTCGGTCGGGTCGACCGGCTTGATCAAGGCGAACCGGCCCGGATGCGCGGCATGAACCTCGAGCGCGTAGGAGGCGTCGTAGCGGTACAGGGCGAACGGGGAGATGAGCACGGCGGCGTCCACGCCGACCTCATCCATGGCCGCGACCATGCCGTCGCCGGTCACTTCCGGAGGACCCGGCAGGGTTCCGGCCCACGGCCGCCCCGGGTGATTCCTCTCATAGGCGTGGACCTGAGCGTCTATCGTCAGCATGGCTTGCGTCCCCTCTCCCGGCCGGCAAGTGTGCGGGATTTGCGTCTCGCTACGCTACCACATCGAGGCTTCTGTGCGCACGGCTCTCCGCGGTCTCAGGCTTCCGGGTCCGGGCCGGAACAGGGAAACCCCATAAAGGCTACCCCCCAACTCCCCCTTGTCAGGGGGGCAGGAAAAAGCAAAACCCCTCTGCCCGGCGGGGGCGGATCGCCTTTTTATACCCAACTGTTAAGGGGGCTTTTCTTCCACCCCCTCGTTGGGGGGCATCGTTTTTACCCCCCTGACAAGGGGGGTAGGGGGGTTGCTTTTCCAGTCGAGAGGGGTATCCCCTTTACTCCCCAAAAAGGAGGCTTTTTCAACAGCCCCTTGTCAGGGGTCAATTCCGACCGAAGAGGGGCCGTTGAAAAAGCCCCAATTTCTTGATTCGGCGTATGGCGCCGACCGAGGAGGAGCCCGTAGGGACAACCCCTCCTCGGGGTTGTCGTGCGCTCGGTGGTTGTCCTTTGTCTTCATCGAGGCGAAGGCCTACATCAGGACAGGCACGGAGGCCTGTCCCTACAAAACCATCGCGTCCTCCCACGCCACGTGAACCTCCATACCGTCGTTACCGAAACGTGGTTATTCAACAACCCCTTAAGGGGGGGGGGTAGGGGGGGTTGGTTTCGAGGCGACGGGTTCACTGGCCGTAGCGCAGCTTCGCCACGGCGCCCTGTTTCGCGATCTGTCCCTGCGCGTAGCGCCCCGGCATGGCCGGCGAACTCCAGCGGCCGGCGAGCTGCATCTCGACCAGCGACGCCCCCGCGCTCGCCAGGCTCTGCGCGCCCCCCACCCGGAGGCTGTGGCCGCTCACGCGCCCCTCGGCGCCCGCGGCCTTCCCCCACCGTGCGATGATGGACCGGATGCTCCTGTCCGTCAGGCGCCCGGGCCGAAGCCGCCCCCCCTTGTACACGGGCCGGAAGAGCGCCCCCTCCTCGATACCCGCGAGCGCCAGCCAGGCCCGGATGCGCCCGACCGTCGGCTCGCCCAGGTACTGCATGACGCCCTGGCCCTCCTGGTCCGTCTTCGAGCGCCGGATCCACACCGTCTGCTCCTCGAGGTTCACGTCCGCAACGTCCAGGGCCGCGACCTCCGACACCCGCAGCAGGGCGTCGCTCGCCACCGCCACGATCGCCGCGTCCCGCAGACCGCCCGGGGTCCCCGTCCCCTCCGCCAGCGACGCCGCAAGGTCCGCCTCCTCCCAGCGCACGCCTGCTACCGCGCCCCGGCCGCGCTCGGACGCCAGACGCCTGAAGCCCGCCAGGGCGCGCAGCGCCAAAGGACCCACCGGAGAGGAGCGGCCGTGAAGCCTCGCCCGGAACCGCAGCGCGGCCACCGCCATCGCGGCGCAGGCCGCCGAGCGGCCCTTCTCGTAGAGCCCCGTGAGGTAGGCCGCCACCCCGGCGTCGGTCTCGGGATACCCCGAAGCCTCGAAACCGCGCAGCGCCGCCTCGTAGGCGCGGCGCGTGTTCTCGGCGAGCGAGGCGCGCGCCAGATCAGCCGCCGCCCGGAACGGACCGGAGCGCGGCGGGTGGCTTTCGTCGGGTTTTTTCAGGGGGGAGCGTTTCCCCGGCGTCGCGGGTCTCGCCCGTGGTTCTCCGTGATCCATCGTTTGCCCGGCGTCCTGAAGTTTCGGCGGCGATTCCCATTCACGGGGCTGCCAGCCCGGGCCCATGCAATATATATGTCGCCTTCCCGATCCCATACAACATATATAAGGCCGACAAAGAAGAATCGCCCGCTGGAAGCGTTTTTTTTACCCTATCTTTACAATAATTAAGTTCTAATAACTGTTATTATCAGAAAATATACCACCTCCCATAACCATGTCAAGCGCAATTCCGGGGTCCCCGGAGGGGTTTCGGGCGGGATTTTACGTCTTTTTACGCCCGTTTTCGGCCCGGATGCGCCCTGAAACGGGTCTCCCGGCGCAGAACGGGGCTTCCTGTGTCCCGTAATAACAGTTAGCGGCGGGCAGGCCGGGTTCGAGGCGCTCGAAAGATACTTGCCTTTGGAGGCCGTGAAAGGTGGGCGCATGCCGCAGGAATTCGCCTCTCGCGGAACCACCGGCCCGGATTGCGACGCGGCCCTGCCGCCGCGCTCCGGCGCTGCCGATACAGATCACGACGGGCCGGATGGCGGCCTTTATATACACGCGATAGAGGAGGTTCATCGGACGAAGCCGAGAATGTGCTGAAAAAACCTTTTGTAAACCCGAGTTTGCAACACGATTCACGAGGCGCGGTCATCCCGGAGATGACGGTGTAAACAAAAAGACCCTCCCCACCAAAGATACAGCTTGTGGCGGGGACCATCCCGAAAGATCCACGCCTCCTGAATGATGTCCCAGGCAGATTGGACGGCGAGCCCGGAAGATACCGGCTCTCCGTTCCGCCCGAGACAAGCACACAAATAGATTAAAGACCCGAATTAAATGCGAGGAAAGGAGGTTAAACGGAGAAAGCCGGAAACTTACGGACAATCCCTTTTTCTATGTACTCAGGAGGACTCACTAAATGACGTTCAGAGAGAAATCGACAAGCAAGTTTTACGCTTTCGCGCTGGCGGCGGTCTTCGCGCTGACGCTGGCGGGCTGCGGCGGCGGTGGCGGAACGGCTGCCGTGGATCCGGAGCCGCCCACAATGCCGGAACCGACGCCGCAGGAGATGTGCGAGGCGGACGGCGGCCGGTATAACGCGGACGGTTCCTGCACCTCCGCCGAAGACCTTGCCGCAGAAATGACGGAAGCTGAGGCCTTGATGGCAGCGCAGGACGCGGCAGCGGCGGCGGCTATGGCTGCGGCCGCCGCCGCAGCCGGCGCGAAGGACCCCGTGGCGATGGGCAACGCGCAGATGTACGCGGACGCGGCCATGACGGCATCCAACGCAGCGGCGGCGGCCGAAACTTCCGCGATGGCCATGGAATACCAGGCGGCGGCCGAAGCGGCCCAAGCCAGCGCGGAGATGGCGGCCGGCGAGCGCGGCCTGGGGCTCACCACACGGGCGAACGCGGCCTCTAACCAGGCCGCCATCGACAGCGCCACTCTCGTCGGCGTGCCTGCTCCCGCGCCGATATCCAATGCGGGAAGAGTGGGCAGGGCGATGGGAACCGCTGCGGCTGCGGATGCCGTGGGCGCCGATGGCGATGTCGACGATAACACTGCTACCACTGCTCAAGATACCACCCACCAGGGCGCGGTGGTTACGTCATCGGCGAGAGACATCGGCAGTGGTCCCCGGTTCACGGTAAGCGGGACGCCGACCGGCGGCACCGCTACCCCACTGATGAGAGGCGAAGCTCCTTTGTCGGTGACGACGCGCGGCGGCTGGGGGGGCGCCGAATTGCTGAGCGGCTCGGGCGCTGCGACCGCCAGCAGAGAATATGCCCTCGTCTTCACGGACATCAATCCGGCCGCGCAGAGTTATTTCACCACTGCTGCAGCTAGCACGAATTACCGTACTGATACCCAACTCGCAGATGCTGCTGCAGGCGCCACCCAAAGCGTAAACAGGGCTGTCGTCGGCGGAGAAATCCCGGGAGACGGAAGCAGCTTCGTGGGAACGTATAATCAGAACCCCACGGACAACAACCCGCCTGTGCCGGGACGGTTCTTCTGTGGCACCAACGTGGCCTGCTCCATCAGCGTAGACGCCTCGGGCGTCCTCAGGGGGGTTACGGGCTACGTGTTCCAGCCCGCCCAAGCCGGTACTGTGATGAGGGGAGACTCGGACTATCTGACCTGGGGCGTTTGGGTGAGCATTCCGAACGCCGTGCAAGCGACGAGCGCAACAGGTCTTACGAACCCCGCAACCGTCGCCGCATTCGCCAGCGGCAGGGACCCGTTCCAGGTCCCGGCCGATCTCACGGGCACGGCGACGTATAACGGCGTCGCGAGCGGCCTGTATTCGGCGGGCGGCATGATCGAGTACTTCGACGCGGACGCCAGCCTTTCGGTCGATTTCGGCGGCAGGCTCGCCAACGATTCTAATCCCAGAGATGATACCGCGAACGACACGCTCCTCCTGGGCGCCGTCACCGGAAGCATCTCCAACATCAAGGCCGGCGGCATGGACGTCGAAGGCTCGATCTCGCTGGGCAGGGCGCCGTTGATCGCCGGTGATCCTGCTGCTGGGACGGCTGGTACTGCTGGTTCTCCGGCTAACATTTTCAGAGGCAGCACCGAAGGCAACCTGGGCGGTAGGGCCTTAAGGGGCTCCTGGACAGGCAGATTCTACGGCCCCAACAGGGCGCAGGGCGTGGCGATTCGAACCGAATTCCCCACGACCGCGGCCGGCACCTTCGGCGCCGCAACGCCCTCCCGGACCGGCCCTGCGATGAGCATCCTGGGCGCTTTCGGCACGTGGAAGGCTGACTAGCAGCAGGAACAACACCTCGGGTCCCCGGGCGTCGGTGTGACGCCCGGGGCCGGGGGATGGAAAAAGAATCAGGAGCGCCCGCGCTTCGGCGCGCGCAAGCAATAAATGAAATCGAGTTTCATCCGCCCGCCCCCTTCCGGTTTCCCGGGAGGGGGGCGTAGCCTTAGGGGGCAAATGATGAAAATGCTCAAGCTTTTGGGATTGATGGTATTTGTCGTGTGCATTGCGGCATTTGCCTCCGGTTGCGGCGGTGGCGGCGGCGGATCGGCGACGATGCCGGATCCGGAAACGCCGGTGATGGAATGCCCGCAGGGTCAGGTCGGGACGTACCCGGACTGCATGGATCCACCGCCGACGGATGCGGAGAGGATAGCCGCAGCGAGAGACATACTCGCAAACATCCTCACGGACGCTCGCAATCTGGCGCTGGCGGCGGATACGGCGGCGGCGGTGGTAGCGGAACATCCGGACGCCACGGCGGAGCAGATAGCGAGCGCGCGCGTGCAAGCCGACGCCGCGCAGGCAGCCTTGAACCTCATCGTAGACATCGCGAGCAGTGCCGGAGATGCGGCCATCACGCTCGCGCAGGCGCAGATGGCGGTGGCGGACGCGCAGGCGGCGCTCGCCGACCTGACGGCCGCGCAATCGACAGCGGCGGCGGTCCAGAGCGCCGTGGAGGCGGTTGCGAGCCAACGCGAGCAAATGCGAGCGGACGTGATCGCCTTGACGAACGGCTCCTCCCTCATCCAGCACGTGAGAGCCAACAAGCTCCTCTCCGACGCGCTGTTGGAGGACCTGGTCGCCGACCGGCTTCTTGTAGGCGGGGTTGGCAGCGTTACGACTGTTACCATTAACGCTGATGATAGTACCACCGAGACTTGCACTGCGCCGTGCGCCACGTTCCCTGCTAATACCGCAGCGGCCACCGGACAGCGGACGGTCCAGGTTCCCGCAGGAACCCCCCTCGTATCGGACAGCACGACGCCCGCGCTTACCGGAACGAGCCGCCTTCCCTATGGATTCGATCTGGACAACGGCACCCCCACCGCCGACCCCACCGTCTTCGTCAACGCCTACACGGACATCACGCAAACGAGGCTCAAGGTAAGAACGAGAACGAACGCCTTGGAAGACGATACAGGCACGCCAAACACAGACGAGCGGTATACAGAAGAAAATATCACCGACGCCGACTATCTCGTCGCCGGAATCTGGCTGACGGTGGACAATGCAGCTTTGGGCAATTCCACGATTCAAGCCTTCGCTTATGGGAGTCAACCCATCCCCGCAGCTCCCACTTTATGCAGTGGACTTGATGGCCCTACCAATCCGACCTCATCTACAGTGGGGACAACGACAACTACCAGAACATGCGCCAACCCCACCGAATTTAACCAAATCGTTAATCTTGTGGATGACGGAAAGGATTTCACGGCCACCTACACGGGGGATGCGAACGGCGCCTATATCGCGGGTGGAGAGACGAGCTACTTCACGGGGAGCGTTTCTCTCACCGCCGAGTTCATAAACCCGACAGGCGGCACAACTGATGGCAGGGGCAGCATCCAGGGCGCGGTCACGAACATCACCGCCGGCGGACAACAAATGGCGGGCAGCATCGAGCTGCAGAAACAGACCCTCGGGAATGATATAAGCCCCGCCTTTGATGGTGGCACGGCCGTAGGCGTGGTTGATAACAAATCCTTCAGCGGCGATTGGAAGGGCCAGTTCTTCAACATGAGATATACAAAGACTGTAGAAACGGAATCAGTAAGGGATACGAATGCAGACCCGGTTACAACGGCGACAACGATAACCACAGAGTATTCGCCCGAGGCTCCCGGTTCGGTGGCGGGAACCTTTTTCGTCAAGCAGTTGAGCAATCCGGCGGGAGAGGCCGCCTTCATCGGGGCGTTCGGGGCGCACAGGTAAGAGAGCAGGACGCCTTCGGCCCCGGGGCCAGGCTCCAAGGCCGGGGAGGGCGAAGGAAAAGGAAGAAGAGTGGAAAAGGGGGTTGCCCGTTGGTTGCTTCCCTC
>JAPOYD010000052.1 GCA_026706735.1 Nitrospinota bacterium
GAATCTCCGTCTCTCTCCGAGCGCGTCGATTTGTTCGCGGCGTCCGAGCCCGCGTGCGGCTCGGTATGTGCGAAGGCGGGCCGCAATTCGCCCCGCGCGACGCCGGTGAGATAGGTCTTTTTCTGCGTCTCGCTTCCGCCGATGGCGACGGGCCGCGTGGCGAGCAGGTGGACGGAGAAGAAAAGGGGCGAGTTCGAACAGAACCGCGCAATCTGCTCGATGGCGACGCAGGTTTCGAGAACGCCTAAGCCTGCTCCGCCGTAGGCCTCGGGAACGTAGAGGCCGAGCAGATCGTGGGCTTTCAAGAGCTGAAATATGTCTTCGGGGTATTCGTCGTTCTCGTCGATCTCGGCGGCGCGCGGCGCGACGTGGCGTCGGCTCAGTTCATACACCGTCTCGGCCAGCATCCGCTGGGCCGGAGCAAGTTCGAACGCGCCCCCGGAATCCAGACTTCCCGTCACCTCGCCTCGCTCCTAGAGGTCGAGCAGGTTCCGGGCGATGATCATCCGCTGTATCTGGCTCGTTCCCTCGACGATCTGGATCTGCTTGGCGTCGCGCATGAAGCGCTCGAGCGGGTGGTCCTTCATGTAGCCCGCTCCGCCGAGGACCTGGATGCTGTCTATCGCGCACTTCATCGCCATGTCGGCCGCGTAGGTCTTGGCCGTCGAGAAGTACCTGGCGTTCTCCTTGCCGATTTTCCCTGCGTCCACCATGGCGGCCGCGCGGTAGACGAGCAGCCGCGCCGCCTCGATGTCCATGAACATGTCGGCGAGCATGAACTGCACGGCCTGGTGCTGGGCGATGGGCTTGCCGAACGCCTCGCGCTCCTTGGCGTAGTTCGCCGCGTAGTCGAGGCACCCCTGGGCCAGACCCACCGCGCGCGAGCCGATGGCGGGCCGCATCTGGTTGAAGCCGATCATCGCGGTCTTGAAGCCCGCGTTCAGCTCGCCCACCTGGTTCTCGAGCGGGACGGCCACGTTGTCCAGGTTGAGCATGCAGGTCGCGATGCCGCGCATCCCCATCTTGCGCTCGTGCTTGGCGATGCTGAAGCCCGGCGCGTCGGTGGGCACGATGTAGTAGGTGATGCCGCGCGTGCCCGCGTGGGGGTCGGTCTTGGCGGCGACGGTGATGAAGTCCGCCTTGTCGGGCCCGGTGCAGAAGCACTTGGTGCCGTTGATGACCCACTCGTCGCCCTCCTTGACGGCGCGCGTGCGGATGTTGCCGGCGTCCGAGCCGGCGTGGGGTTCGGTGAGGGCGTAGGAGCCCCTGAGCTCTCCTTTCGCGAGGCCCGTCATGTAGTGGTCTTTCTGCTCCTGCGTGCCGCTCAGGTCGATGACGCGGCTCGAGAGCATGTTGAGCACGATGAACAGCGGCGAATTCGAGCAGACGCGCGCGATCTCCTCGATGGCGATACACCCGCCCAGAAAGCCCATCCCGCCGCCCCCGTATTCCTCGGGGAAGAAGATGCCGAGCAGGCCGTATTCCTTCTGCAACTGGTAGATGTCTTCGGGGTATTCCTCGTTCTCGTCGATGTCGGCGGCCCGCGGGGCGATGTAGCGCTCCGAGAGTTCGCGCACCGTCTGGCGGAGCATCTTCTGGGTTTCGTCTAAATCGAATTGCAGCGTGGTTTCCGTTTGCAGGCTCATTTCTTTGCTCCAGCGGTTTGGTAATTGATCGGAATGAGACGGGCAAGCTTGTGGAAGCCTTGCAAAAAATCGATTTTCGATACGTTCATCCAAGGATCTCAGTCAGTTTTTGTCCCGATATGAGTTTTTCACGCCCTTCTTTGATGTCTTTCAAAATTTTCTTGGGCATCTCGGCGTCTACGGCGTCTTCGAACTCGCGGGTTTCCTCGTGATTGGCTGGGTCTTCCATTTTTTTCGTGACGTTTCGGCCCATCTCGTTTCTCCTTGTCCATGGGTATTCGCACTATAAATATATCGATTTCGCCTTGTCAATTTTGCGTTAGTTTTCACGATAGACGTTTGAGCAACCTTTCTGGCGCGCCCTTTGTCGATGGTGTGCGCATTTGAATCATCCCGAAGTCATCCCCACGGGCGATTGCGCCTCAACGCTTCGGGGGGAATAATGCCCCGAATTCACTTTTGTTCGCTTAGGCGTTCGCCGAACCTCTCGGCCCCGCGCCCTGTTTCACCGTAGGAGACTTCCGCATGGACCTCGTCATACGCGGCGGATACGTGGTCGATCCCTCACAGGACCTCGAGGGAACGATGGACGTCGAGATCGTCCGCGGCCGCGTGCGGAGAGTCGCTCCCCACGTCGAGCCCGAGGGCAGGCAAACCCTGAACGCGCGGGGGAAAATCGTCACCCCCGGCCTGGTCGACCTCCACTGCCATTTTTACGAGGGTTTTACGCACTACGGCGTGAACCTGGAGGCGACGATGCTCTCGCGCGGCGTGACGACGGCGGTGGACACCGGAAGCGCCGGCGCGCAGACGTACCCGGCTTTCCAGGAATGGTTTCTGGAGAAGGCGCGTCCGACGGTGCGCGCGTATCTCAACATTTCCGAAGGCGGGCTCCTGATAGACGGCCTCGGCGAGAACGTCGACATGCGCGCGCTGCGCGTGGACAGGGCTGTGGATTGCTACCAGAAGCACTCAAAATACTTGATCGGCATGAAGGTGCGCCTGAGCGAGGACGTGGTGGAGCGCAGCGGCTCGAAACCGCTGGATGCGGCGCTTGAGGCGTCGGAGTTCCTGAAAGTCCCCCTGATGGTCCACGTGGGGAACACGCCGTCTTCCTTGCCGAGCATCCTGAAGCGGCTCCGCCCCGGCGACGTGCTCACGCACGCGTTTCACGGCAGGAGGGAGAACATACTCGACACGCGGGGCCGGGTGCGCCGCGCGGTGTGGGAGGCGAGGGATTCCGGCGTACTGCTCGACGTCGCCCACGGGCGCTCGAGCTTCAGCTTCGAGATCATGGAACAGGCCATGGCGCAGGGTCTGATGCCGGGGAATCTTAGCACGGACCTCCATACGCACTGCGTCCACGGGCCGGTGTATGATTTCCCCAGCCTGATGAGCAAGTTTCTGGCCTTGGGCTTCCCTCTCGCAGAGGTAGTCCGCCTCAGCACGCAGACGGCCGCCGAGTGGATTGGCCTCAAGGGGAAAGTCGGGACGCTCAAAAAAGGCGCGAGGGGCGACGTCGCCGTGTTCCGGATGCGCGAGGGCAGGTTCGTTTTCGAGGACGCCATGGGGGCGCGCCGCACGGGGAACCGGATGCTCGAGGCGACGCACGTGGTTCTGGGGGGAAGGCTGCTCAGGCCGTCAGGGAAGGGGCGGCGCAGGCTCACCGAGGTGATGATGAAACCAAAATAAACTGAAAATTTCCGCGTCCAAGGGGTTGACTCTTATAAGTTTACGGGATTATGTTAAGGCGTTTTTTCGAGAGCGATAAAACTTTCTCAATTTCACAGGCGGACATCATGCGGGCGATGAGAAGATATTATGGCGGATATTGCTTTTTCGGCTTTATTCCCGTCCGTCCGCGCGCCGTGATGTAAAAAAAAACTGACGGCGAGCGGGCGGACAGCCCGTCGCCACGGACCAATAGAGAAACACTCGCCGTGGGACAGCCTCACGGCGATTTTTTTTTTTTGAGATTTGCGCTGAAAATTCCGAGAGGGGAAAAGGAGATTCGTTTTGATTATCGTGATGAAGCAGGGCGCGACGGATGAGGAAATACAAAACGCCATCAACAGGATCAATGAACTCGGCTACAAGGAGCACGTCATCAAAGGTGTGGAGCGTACGGTAATCGGGGCCATCGGGGATGAACGGGGGAAATACATGCTGGAATCACTGGTTTCTTTGAATGGGGTCGAAAACGCGATGCCCATTCTCAAGCCCTTCAAACTGGCGAGCGCGGAGGGAAGGCCCGAGCGCAGCCAGTTGCCGATGGGTGAGGGAGTGGAAATCGGCGGAGATCAGCTCATCATCGTCGGCGGGCCGTGCTCCGTCGAGAGCAGGGAGCAGATCATGGAGTCCGCCGATGTGGTCAAATCAGGCGGCGGCCACGTCTTGAGAGGCGGCGCCTACAAGCCGCGCACCTCGCCGTACAGCTTCCAGGGCATGGCGGAGGAAGGTTTGAAACTCCTCGCCGAGGCGCGCGAGAGGACGGGGCTTCCCATCCAGACGGAAGTGATGGATTCAGAAGACATCGATGTGTGCTGCGAGTATGCGGACGTGCTGCAAATCGGCGCGCGCAACGTGCAGAATTTTTCGTTGCTGAAAAAAGTCGGCATGACAAACAAGACAATATTTCTGAAGCGCGGCATGTCCACGACCATCGAAGAGCTCCTGATGTCGGCCGAATACATCATGAGCCAGGGGAACCCGAACGTCGTGCTGTGCGAGCGGGGGATACGCACCTTCGAGACGGCCACGCGCAACACGCTGGACATCAGCGCCGTGCCCGTGCTCAAGGAGCAGACGCATTTGCCGGTCGTGGTGGACCCGAGCCACGCGGCGGGCGCCTGGCGATACGTCGCGCCCCTGGCGAAGGCGGCCGTGGCCGTCGGGGCGGACGGCCTGATGCTGGAGATGCACCCAGAGCCGGAAAGGGCGATGAGCGACGGACCGCAATCGCTCAAACCCGGTAAATTCGTCACTCTGGTCGAGGAGCTCAAGGTTTTCGCAGAGGCCGTCGGAAGAACGCTGTAGCATGTCCGTCCTTTTCGTGTTCGTGGACGGCCTGGGAATCGCCCCGCAGGGGCCGGGCAACCCGCTCTCCCGCGTGAAGGAGCCTCCGCTGGGGCTTTTGTGCGGAAACGAGGCGGCCGGTTTCCGTCTCATCGAGGCGGACGCCAGCCTCGGCGTCGGGGGCATCCCCCAGAGCGCGACGGGCGGAACCGCCTTGTTCACGGGCGTGAACGCGCCCAAGGCAGTGGGGAGGCACGTCCAGGCCCTCCCCAATACGCAGTTGCGCCGCATCATCTCTCAAAACGGACTTTTGAGGCGCGCCCGCGAGAGAGGCGTCAGCGTCGGATTCGCCAACACGTATACGCCTCGTTTTTTCATGCGCGGCAGAAACCGCATCCGCTCGGTGACCACAGTGATGGCCGAGAGCGCGGGAATGCGGCTGAACCGCCTCGAGGACCTCGTCGAGGGAAGGGCCGTTTATCGCGACTACACGAACAAGATGATCGTCGAGCAAGGCCATGATGTCGCGACGCTGGATGCCGGGGAGGCGGGCGAGCGCCTCGGAAATTTGGCGCGTGCACAGGAATTGCTGATCTATGAGTTTTTCCAGACGGATCACGTCGGACACCGCGGAACCGTCGAGGATGCCATTGAAGTTCTGGCGAATTTGAACCGGTTCCTGCAGGCCGCGCTCCGGCGACTCGACCCGGATGAAGATACGTTTGTTCTCAGCAGCGATCACGGCAACGTGGAGGATATGGAAACGTCCGCGCACACGATGAACCCCGTTCCCATTCTGCTATACGGCAAGCATGCAAACACCTTGTTCAACGACGCCGTGAAACCGAACATCTGCCATGTAACGCCCTCGATTCTCTCCATCGTTTCGTAGTGATTCTTTGATGCGAGGTTGTGACGGGTTCCATTCGAGCGGAAAAAGACAGGGTACACCTTTCTGAAACATTGACTTTCGACCCGATTATGAAATAGACTCGATCTTCATAATTCGGGTCGTTTTTGTTGTATTTTGGCGAAATGGGGCGCGTGATGGAGAATCTCGACCCGAGATTGATGGCGCAAATAGAAAAAGATGGTGTGGGACCTTTCTTGCGTTGGTTGCGCGAGGAAAAAGACATATCCCTCCGCTCGATCTCCGAGCAGACGCGAATCCGTACGTATTACCTGGAAAGTATCGAAAGCGGTGATTTCGATAAATTGCCGGCGGGACCGGTGGGTCTGGGTTTCATCCGCGCTTTTGCGGATGCGGTCGGCGTGGACAGTACGACCGTCGCCGCGGGCTATAAACGCGAGATTGCGGGCGGAGTTCCATTGGAGGCATATGGGCTGGAGCCCGAGCACAAGACCCGCTTCAGTCCCGTTTCCGGGGTGAATCGATTCTCATCCGTTGCTACCATTGCTTTCGTATTGATTTTTCTCGTCGCCGGCGGCGGACTCCTGTGGTTCATGAAAGGCAGAACGGAACAGCTTGTTCCGATTGGCTCGATTGTCGGCAGGATCAAGACCGCGGTTGCGCCCGTGGCGGATAAGATCCCTCTGCTGAACGGGACGAATGAGAAGGCAAATAATCAGGACGGAACAGGGAAGGAAACGGCCGCCCTCGAGAAAAAGGCTCCCGAGGAGGATCGTCCTCCCGTTTCGACAGTGAATTTGAAAGAACCACCGATTTCGCAGAAGACGGAAAAACTTTCTCCCGCTCAGGAGGTGCCTCCGGTTCAAGCGAGCGTCTCCTCCCGGGAGAATCTTGTAGCTGAGCAGCCCCCTCCTGTCCAGGAAACACTCGTGACGCAAGAAAACCCGGCGGTTCAGGTGCAAGTCTCCCCCCCGGTTCAGGCGGACGCTCAGGTCGGGGAGACTCCCGTTGCCCGAGAAGAACCCTCGTCACAAGAGAGTCCGCAGACATCGCAAAACCCCTCGACTCAGACGGGTATTCCAGCTTCGCCAAACGCTTCGACTCAAGCGAGCGCTCCAACCGAACAGAAAGTAGCCCTTAACACCCCATCGAATGCTCCAGCGGCGCCACAGGAACAGCAGGCCCCGGCGGCTCCAGCGCAAGAGACTCCGGCGCCGAGGGCTCCGGCCCCGGCGGCTCCCGAGGAACTCCCCCTGACACTCAGGATCTTTGCGGCGGAAGACACGTGGCTGCGTATCGTGATCGATGCGAAAAATACGGAAGAACTCCTTTTGCTGGCGGGCAACGAGAAAGATTGGAAGGCGTCGGAAAAATTCGCCCTTACGGTGGGCAACGTGGCGGGAACTCAGGTATCCTTGAACGGCGCGGAGGTCGCGTTGCCCAAGAATGCTTCCAACGTGCTCAGGGATTTCGTCATTCCCAGGAAGTCTTTGAATTAAGGATTTATCTGAAAGTTTACATGCCGTACGTGACGCTCCGACACATTTCATCGCCGCATGCGCTTCAAGCAGAAACCAGAAATTTCACATCATGAATGAATCTTTTTTATCGCTTCGGGGTCTCGATGGGGCCAGGCGGGTTTACCTGCGCGGCGCGAACGATGCGTCGATCGCCTGGTGGCTGGCCAGGATTGCGCGCGAACACCCCGGACCCGTTATTTTCGTCGAGGGGGAGCAGCGTCGCCTCGAGCTGATGAAGGCGAACATGAAGCTGTTCGTCGGCGCTTCGGGGGCGCAGGATTTGCCGATCCTGGGTTTTCCGGCATGGGACGTGTATCCCTTCTCCCGGTTGTCTCCATCCAGTGAAGTCGTCGGCGAGAGGATGTCCGCGCTGCGGTTTTTGCGCAGCGGGGAGCGAGGCGTCGTGCTGATGAGCGTATCGGCCTTGGGGACGAGAGTGCCTCCGCCCGAGCGGCTGAACGACGCCATGATTCACTTGCGCGAAGGCATGGCGATTGAGCGCGACCCGTTCATCGGTTCGCTCGAATCGCTGATGTACCAAAGGAGGTCGCTGGTTGAATCTCCCGGAGAATATGCCGTGAGAGGCGGCATTCTGGATTTCTTCTCTCCCCAGAACGCGTATCCGACGCGCCTGGAGTTTCGCGGGGATGAAATCGACTCCCTTAGAAACTTCAATCCTCAGACGCAGCGGAATCTGGAAACGCTGCAAAGCGTGGACGTTTTTCCATCGAAAGAGATTGTTTTTTCTCCGGAAGAACTGGAGAGGGGCCGCCACGCCCTTTCGGAAGCCGACACGCCGGAAACGAGCGAACGAGTCGAACGCCTTCTCGAATACCTGGATGCGGACGGGTATTTTTCGGGCATGGAGGGTCTCACGCCCATGTTCCTGTCCGATATGACGACCTTGTTCGACGTGGCGCCCGGAGGTGCGCTGTGGATTTTGAACGAAGCGGAAAACCTCGATGAAGCGATGGAGAAGATGTGGGACGAAGTGAACGAGGAGGCGCGTCTTGCACCCGAAAGGGGCCTCGTCTCCTTCGCGCCTGAGCGTTTGTGGCTCGCGCCGGAGGAAATTCGCGAGGAACTCTCCATCTGGCCGCGCCTCGAGTTCGATTCGCTGGGGCTGGACGCTCCGGATCCCAAGGATGGCTTCGAGGCAGGTGAGGCCTTGCGCGCGGAGAACATCAATCCCTTCCGGGGGCGGGTGGAGGCGTTTGTCGGCCAACTGCGCTCATGGCGCCGGGAAAATGATAGCGTCGTCATCGTTGCGGAGGAGAGGACCCTTGCGCTCAGGATACAGGCGCTATTGCGCGAGCATGAAGTGGGCGTGGAAATTTTGCCTGAGGGCGCCTCGCTCATCGATGGACGTCACGACGTCGTTCTGGCGGAAGGGAAACTCGGCGCCGGCTTCCGGCTGCCCGAAGAGCATCGGGTGTTCTTTCGCGCGCAGGACCTGCTGGTCGGCGCTTTGGGCCGGGATTCACGGCGCCTCCCGCAATCGAAGCCCGGCGAGGGCTTCAAGGACTTGAATGAAAACGACCTCGTGGTGCACGTGGAGCACGGCGTAGGTCGCTATATGGGCACGCGTGTGATCGAGCATCTCGACGGTGAGAACGAATTTCTGACCCTCCAGTACGCGGGTGGCGACAAGCTCTACGTTCCGATGGACGACGTCGAGCGTATCCACAAATACCGGGGAGGCGGAATCGGACCGCCTCTCGACAAGCTGGGCGGAAACCGCTGGAACAAGACGAAGAACAACGTCAAGAAATCGCTTCAGGGAATCGCCCGCGATCTGGTGCGGCTGTATTCGGAGCGAAGCGCCGCCGAGGGGTATGCCTTTTCGGCGGAAGGCGGGTTCGATCACGAGATATCCGCCGGCTTCGGGTTCGAGGAAACGCCCGATCAGGAACAGGCCATTCGCGTCGTGCTGGCGGATATGGAGCGCGCCCGCCCGATGGACCGCCTCATCTGCGGGGACGTCGGTTACGGAAAGACGGAGGTGGCGCTCAGAGCCGCCGCCCGGGCGATTTCGGCGGGCAAGCAGGTCGCCGTCATCGTGCCGACCACCCTGCTGGCACACCAGCATTGGGACACCTTTCGAAAGCGCTTCGAATCGTTGCCGGTTCACGTGGAGATGCTCTCGCGTTTCAGAAGCAGAAAAGAGCAGAACGAAGTGGTGGAAGGACTCTCCGGAGGGCGTGTGGACATCGTTATCGGCACCCATCGGCTGTTGCAAAAAGACGTGTCGTTTCGCGATCTGGGGCTTTTGGTTATCGACGAGGAACACCGTTTTGGCGTTTCCCACAAGGAGAAACTCAAGAAACTCCGCGTCAACGTGGACGTTCTGACGCTCACCGCAACGCCCATTCCCCGGACCTTGGAGATGGCGCTCTCGGGAACGCGCGACTTGAGCGTCATCGAGACGCCCCCGCGCCACAGGGTTGCGCCGCGCACGTATATATCGCGCTTCAGCGAAAAACTCATCAAAGACGCCATTACCAAGGAAATCGACCGGGGAGGGCAGGCGTTTTTCGTGCACAACCGCGTGCAGAGCCTCCCCGCCATGCGGCGGCTCCTGCAGAAGCTGGCGCCCGACGCGCGAATCCTGGTGGGTCACGGCCAGATGAAGGAAAGAGAGCTCGAAGAGGTGATGGAGCAGTTCGTGACACGAAGGGCCGACGTGCTGCTTTGCACCACGATCATCGAAAGCGGCTTGGACATCCCCTCGGTCAACACGATCGTGATCAACCGGGCGGACACGTTCGGCATGGCGCAGCTGTACCAGTTGCGCGGCCGCGTGGGGCGCGACAGGTTCCAGGCGCACGCCTACCTTCTCGTCTCAGGCGCCGGCTCCCTGACGAAGCAGGCCAGAGAGCGGCTACAGGCGCTCGAGGAGTTGAGCGAACTGGGGGCCGGCTTCAAGCTGGCCATGCGCGATCTGGAGATTCGCGGCGCAGGCCACTTGCTCGGACATCGGCAATCGGGGCAAATCGCGGCGGTGGGGTTCGACATGTATTGCCGCCTTTTGGAAGAAGTCGTGCAGGAGGCCAGGGGCGAGGCCGTCGAGCGCCGTGAACCCGAGATCGTCGCGCCGGTGGCCGGCACGCTGCCTCCTTCCTGGATTCCGGCCCAGGCCGAGCGGCTGGACGTATACCGCCGAATCGCATTGGCGCAGGAACCGGTCGAATTGAGGGAACTGAGCGTGGAACTCAAGGATAAATACGGAACAATGCCGACGCGCGCCCTCCACCTTCTGCAACTGGGGGAAATTCGCTTGCGCGCCCGCCTTTGCGGAATCAAATCTCTCCACGTTCGCGGCAAGGAGGTGAGTCTTGAGATTTTTCCGGGCGACTATGAATTGACGGCCGCTTTTCTCGATATGCCGGGCATGGTTTTCACCGACGCGCATGCTTTTCGCGCGAGCATCAGCGGGCGCTGGTTGGAGGATTTTGACTTTCTCGTTCAGGTGCTGGATGCTTTGGAAGTGTGCAAGGTGTCTGAAGACGAGTTGGCGGCGGAAGGAGCATGAGGCTCTCATCATGGAAAATGAATGGAGCGCGCGGCGTCTGATTCGAGGCGGTCGAATCCGGTGGACGTGGGCTTGTTGCGTGGCGTTGCTCATCGCGGCGGGTTGTGATTCTTCGTTTCAGACGAAAAGCGGGGAAAAAGATACCCTGCTGGCGCAGGTGAACGGCGAGCCGATTACCCGGCAGGACGTGCGCGCCCATTACAAGTCGCGTTGGGAGCAGGAAATTGAGGGCAAAGCCGAAAAATCCATATCCAGGGTTCTGCTGGATCAACTCGTGGAAAGACGCCTCTTGCTTCAGCGTTTCCGGGAGACGGGCGAATATGTGAGCGAGGGGAAAGTGAAGCGCTTCGTCGAATTCATCCGCCGCCAATACGGCGATCAGGATTTGAATACCATCATGAAAGAGCAGGGGATCGACGAGAAGTCGTGGCTCAAGACGATGCGCGAGACGCTCGAGATTGAACATCTGCTGGAAAGGGAAGTGTATTCGAAGCTGAAGGTCTCAAACTCGGAGATAGAAGATTACTACAACCTCAACAAGGAGAAATTCCGGGTCGGGAGGCGCCTGCGGGTTCGCCAAATCGTCGTCTCTTCAGCTAAAATGGCTTCCCGGTTGAGAAAGCTTCTTCTCGAGGGGAAATCGTTTGCGGCGCTTGCGCAGGAACATTCCATCGGCCCCGAGAGCAGCGTCGGGGGCGATTTGGGTTATTTCCAGCAAGGAGAACTACCCGAAAACATCGAGAACGTGGTGGAAACATTGAAATTGGGCGAGGTGAGCCGGGTCGTCAGGAGTCCGGCGGGTTTCCACCTTCTGGAGGTTTCGGAGAGAAGGTTGCCGTTCCAGAAAACATTGGCGTCCGTGAAGGAAAACATCAAAAAACGATTGCTGGCCGATAAGGGAAGAGAGCGGCTCGAGAGTTGGCTCGGAGAACTCAAGCGAAATGCAAAAATCAGATATTATCTGGAAAATCTTGAAAATGTCGTATCGGGCTAGGCGATTTTGTGTTTTGGCGATTGCGCTTTGCGTCCTGGCGGGCGCGCCCGTTCCGGCGACCACCGCCCCGGTGGCCGCCTCCGCCGTGACGATCGAGAGAATCATCGCGAAGGTTGACGATGAAATCATCATGCTTTCGGAGCTTCAGGAATTCGTGAAGCCGAGCGTCGACAAATTGAGGAGAAATTACAGGGGAGAGCAGCTGAACCGGCGGATTCGCGAACTCGAACTCGAGGCGCTTGACGCCATGATCCAGAGCAAACTCATCTTGAAGCGCTCCTCCGCTCTCGAGTTGAACGTCAGCGAAAAAGAGATTGAAAGCGCGGTCGCGGGAATACTTCGCCAGAACAAGACGACGACGGCCGGGCTGCGCTCATTTTTGTCGTCGCAGGGAATGACGATGGAGAAATACCGCGAAGAGCTTCGCAAGAAGCTGCTGGCGCGAAAAGTGGAGAACATGGAAGTCGGCGTGCGCGTCTCGGTGGTGGATCAGGAAATTGCGGATTATTACGACGCGCATTCCGATGACTACCGTGAGGCCGAGAAGCGGACGGTCCGGCAGATTTTCTTTCCCGTAGACAAGGGCGCTTCCGCTGCGGATATCGAGGAGCAGCGCAAAAAAGCGGACCTCGCATACAAGGAAGCCACGAAGCCGGGCGCTGATTTTCCCCGATTGGCCGGGAAGTATTCCGAAGGTCCCGCCCAGAGCCGGGGCGGAGCGTTGGGCTCCGTGAAGAAAGGCGAGGTTTTCGCCGAACTCGAACAACTCATTTTCTCGACGGCGAAGGGCGAGACGAGCAAGCCGACGAGAACGAGGGTGGGCTTTCACGTCATCCACGTCGATGAGGTGAAGCTTGGGACAGTGATTACCCTCGACAGGGTGTCCGGCAAAATCCGCGACAAACTCTTCAGGGAAAAATTCACCAAGAGGCGCCGCGAGTGGATAACGGAACTCAAAAGAGCCGCTTTTCTCGAAATCAGCTACGACCCCGTCGCTACGCCCGGCGGCTTGTCTTCCGTGTTCAAGGACGTTCGCGAGCAGATTAGCTTCAGGCTGGTCGGCGTCAAGCTCAAACAAGGCGGTCGCGGGTTGTTCGGGCAGGACAGGGTTTTGTGGGCCTATGGCTCGAACAGGGACAAGCCCCGCTGGAAATCGGACAGGGTAAAAGTGGGCGAGGGGGCCGCTGTGGGGAAAGACGCCATCGGGGCCCTTGAGGTCGGGAACCGGTTGTTCGTGAATCCCGATCCATCGGCGAATCTCTATTTGTTCCGCTACGTGTACCTGCTGCCCGACACGTATATCGGCAAAATCAGCTTTGCGGATATGATCAAGGCGTTCTCGGATCAGTCGAAGGGAGAAGGCGAAGAGCAGAAAGCCAAGGCGAAAAAAATGTCCTTCGAAACGGATAACAAGGCCGCGCGGCTCGATTTCGAGGTGGAGGTTCAGAAGACGCGCAGCATCGTGGCGGATCCCAAAGAAATCACCCAATGATAACGTAAAATGCGTCT
>JAPOYD010000021.1 GCA_026706735.1 Nitrospinota bacterium
GATCGGTATATCGACTGGCTCGAAAACGTGGTGCTCAAAATCCACCCCGATGGCTTCTGGCGAGACGAGAACAAAGACAACGTTTTTCACTACAACCTGGAGTGGACTTTTCGCCATGTGCTCTGGGAAGGATACGCCCACCTCAAAACCATCCAGGCGCACAAACAAGCGCAGGGAATCGAGGCGAAGGCAACGCTGGATGAAGGCGTGGGCTACCTCGCCGCGCTCACCTGGGAGTGAGCATCCGTCGCACCAGTCCCTCGGGCGCGTCGTCGACCGTGAAGGAATCCAGGATTCTCTCCGAAATGAAACCTTCTTCGTTCATGTGGCGAAAAAACGCCAGCAAAGGATCATAATAGCCGCGAATGTTGAGCAGGCCGACCGGCTTGGCGTGATACCCGAGTTGAAGCCAGGTGATCATCTCCATGGTCTCCTCCAGCGTGCCGAGTCCACCCGGCAACGTGATGAAGCCATCGGACAATTCCGCCATCAACGCTTTTCTCTCGTGCATCGTGCGCACGACGCGAAGTTCGGTGATTCCCTCATGGGCGACTTCCATGTCCATCAACTTATCGGGAATCACGCCGGTAATCTCGCCTCCGTTCTCAAGCACGGCGTCGGCCAGAACGCCCATGAGTCCGATTCCCCCCGCGCCATACACCACACCGATACCACGCGCACCCAAGACATGCCCCAAGGCTCGCGCCGCTTCCCGATACTCAGGCCGAACCCCTTTTGATGAACCCGCGAAAACACATATTCGTTTCAAGGAAATTTCCTCCCCGCCAGGGCGGCGCCCAGGCAGGGGGTCGACATCCTCTGGCTCTTACTTTTCACTATGACTTACTCCTTCCATTGACGTCACCCATCATACTACCGCTACACTCAACTTCGCCATGAAAATTCTCATCTGGAACATCATGCACGGCGGCGGACGCCGGGCGGCCACAATCATAGAGTACGTTCGTAACGGAAGGCCCGACCTCATCATGCTGGCGGAATTCCGGGGCACTCCGCCCAGCCGGGAGATCGCCACCCGGATAGGAGAAATGGGGCTGCCCCACCAACTGAGTACGGCTTCCGAAAGCAGCCCGGCCAGAAACGCCCTGCTCCTCGCCTCGGGCTGGCCGCTCAAGCGCATTCACTGGAGAAGGCCGCCCGTGCCCAAAGAGCGCCGCCTGCTCGCCCACGTTCACTCGCCTACTCCCTTCACCATCGCCGCCGTTCACGTGCCCAACCGCGTAAGCGGCATCAAATATCCCTTCCTGGATGCGCTTTGCGATATGACCCACCGCTGGCGCGGTGGCGGAGCCTTGATGGCGGGTGATTTCAACACCGGGCGAATCGGCGAGTATGAAAGCGTGAAATGCTTCAACAGGCGTGAAGACGTTTTTATGACCACCATGTCGGAGGCGGGCTGGGCGGATGCCTACCGCAGCGTTCATGGCCCAAAACGCACATATACCTGGCGCGCGCCAGGGGGTGGAGGGAGCTTCCGGCTGGATCATGCGTTCATCAATCGAAGCGCGCGAAATCGACTTCTTGACGCGCGCATCGATTGGCCGCCGGGTAATCCGCGGCCCCCGAGCGATCACGCCGCTTTGTGGATCACGTTGAAAGATTGATTCTGATAGTAGTAGAAAAAGGCGGCTCATTTGAACGGACAGGAGCAAACTGTGAGCAGACCCCTTGAGGGCGTCAAAGTATTGGACCTCACCCGCCTCGTCTCGGGTGGGATGTACGGCATGCTGCTGGCCGACGCCGGCGCCGACGTCGTTAAAGTAGAAGCGCCGGGCCATGGCGATACGCTGCGGGCATGGAACCCGTACTGGTGGAAGGTCTATGGCCGGGGAAAACGATCCATTACAGTGAACCTTGCCAAATCACAAGGGCAGGGACTCATCCGAAATCTGGCGGCCGAGGCGGACGTTCTCGCCGAGAATTTTTTCGTCGGCAAACTCGAATCCTGGGGGCTCGGGCCGGAGGATCTATGGAAAGTGAACCCGAGACTAATCGTCGTCCGGATATCCGGATGGGGGCAGGACGGCCCTTACCGCGACAGGCCGGGCTTCGGCACCCTGGTGGAGGCGATGTCGGGCTTCGCCGATATGAACGGATTTCCCGACTCCCCTCCCCTTGCTCCTCCCCAGCCGCTGGCCGACATGACGGCCGCGCTGCAGGGCGTCGCCTCCACCATGTTCGCGCTCTACCACCGCGACGCTCTTGGGGGCGGCAAGGGACAGGTTATCGATCTCGCGCTTTACGAGCCGCTTTTCACCATTCTGGGTCCGCAGGCGGCCCGCTATCTCATCGAAGGGGAAAAGCGCCCGCGCCTGGGCAACCGCTCCGAAAACTCGGCGCCCAGAAACATCTATCCCACGAGCGACGGAAAGTGGGTGGCGATATCTGCTTCCACCCAGCCGATGTATGAGCGTCTTGCCCGCGCCCTGGGACGCGAAGACATCATCACAGACGAGCGATTCCTGAACAACGAGACGCGCGTCGTGAACCAAGACGCGCTCGATAAAATCGTGGCCGACGCCATAGAAAAACACAGCTGCGACGAGAACATGGAAAGGTTCAACGCGGGCGGCGTCACGGCGAGCCCCGTCTACGACATCGAAGACATCCTCTCAGACCCCCATTTTCAGGCGAGAAACCTGGTGCGCCACGTGCCTGACGCGGATTTCGGCGCCGTGCCCATGCAGGGTGCTTTTCCGAGAATGTCGGAGACGCCCCTCGACATCGCCTGGACGGGACCGGCCCTGGGGGAACACACCGAAAAAATACTCGGCGAATGGCTGGGAATGACGCCCCCGGAAATCGAACGCCTCCGTAACGACGAAGTGCTGTAACAGTTACCCTCTGGAAAACAGAATCACGGACGCCACGGCGAATGCGACTCCCACTCCTTTTCTAAACGTCAGCTTCTCCCTGAGAAAGATGATGGCGAGCACCCCGGTCAACACGAAACTCAACTGGGCGATGGGCGCCACGACGACCGCCTCGCCGTAGGTGAACCCCACGGCGATCGCCACGTAACTCGAAGAGGTGAGCACACCGCAAACGAAGGGGATCCAGAGCGGAACGCCGCGCCTAGGCAACGGGTCTTTTTGAATGAGCATGAAGGGCACGGCCATGCAGAAGACGCCCACGCTTTGCATGGCCGTCATCATGGCGGGTTTGGCCCCCATCCCGAGTCCCAGTTTGTAGAACAGTCCGATGACGCCGAACATGCACATGGCGCCGATCGCCAAACCGACGGAGCGCTTATCTCCGACGGACGCAGCCGCGACACTCCCGCCCGCCATCACGGCGAGAGCCGCGAGAACCAGAGCGAAGCCTTTGATAAGGTTCACACTCTCGCCGAGAAAGAAAATCGTGAGGGCGGCCGTTACCGCGAAGTTCAGGCGGACGATCGGCACGAGCGCTACCGCTTCGCCTCTTCTTAAGGCGAGCAAGACGAACAAGAACGCGGTGAACGCCAAAATCCCGTTGATGAACCCGAAGGCGAGGCCCGGATTCAGGATCAACTCATCACGATAATAGGCCAGGCCGAAGGCGTTGGGCAGATACGCCATGTTTTGCAGAAACATGAAGGGGCCGCTGCGCATCTCCCACTGCTGGCCCCATTTGTAGAGAAAGTCATTGACGCCGAGAAAACACAACGACATGAGCGCGAAGACGACTTCAGGCGGCATACGCGACTCCCCGGCGCGGACGTCCCTGCTCGCCACGCATACCTCTTGGCTGATGGGGGGATGAAAGCGCCCTCGATTCAGGGAAGCTTCAAAGGGCAGGCTTCAAAAACCGAAAAATGATACGGCCCCCCACCCCGTCGTGTCAACGGAATGAACGGCGGGGGATGCCCGTCTTTCAGGATTCTGTTCGATTCGCCATAACCCTTGAGGGGTAAAACATGCTATTTTGAAGCCGAGAGCACGAGGCGCGTACAATCCGAAATCTCAAGTGTTTTTCTTTCATCTTTCAGCTGAGGAGCCGAAGGGTTGGGTCGTGAATATCCGCTTCGCCCGATTGTCGGCGTAGGGGCCATCATCCTCGATGAGGAAAACGTCCTCATCGTCCGCCGGGGGCAGCCTCCCAAAATGGGCGCCTGGAGCATTCCGGGCGGCGGCGTCCACTTGGGTGAAGACCTCGAGGAAGCCTGTATGCGAGAGGTCAAGGAAGAGACCGGCCTGGATGTGGAGATTCTCTCCGAGGGCCGGGTTTTGAACCGCGTCACCCGGGACGAATGGGAGCGCATTCAATTTCATTACGTACTCATCGATTTTGTGTGCCGACCCGTCGGGGGGGCGCTTCAGGCGGCGAGCGATATCTCGGAAGCCAGGTGGGTTCCGTTGAGCGAAGTGTCTTCTTTAAGCCCGATGACGAGTGGAACGGCGGAATTCATACTGGAATCGGTCGCCTCGCTCAAGCAGTCATCCCGCTGGAAATATCGAGAAATCACTTGAACGACAGCAGCGAAAAAAAACCTCTTGATGAACAACTCGCGGCTTTGTTTTTGCGTCTCGCCGCGCGTGAACTCCAGACGCCCGCCTCTCATCTGAATGACAAGTTCCTCGAACTGGCCGAGGAATCAGACCCCTGGAAGGCTCGCGAGGAAATTCAGGATTTATCCGAGAACATCCAACGCCTGAGCCGCCTCATCGAGACGCTCTCCGACGCCGCCGACATCGAAGCAGGGCACGTAAGCCTGGATAACGACGAAATCAACCTCGCGCATCTGTTCAGCGAACGCATCGGCAAGCGGCTGTGGAATTTTCCTTCCTTCCGGTTTTTGCCGGAGATGCCGTCCCGGCTCGACATATACGGCGACAGGACGAGGCTCACCTTCCTCATTGACGACTTGCTGGATGCGGCCATACACATCGCGCCCGAGGGCGGCATCATCCACGCGCTTCTCGCGAGGAAAGACGACCGAATCGTTTTATCGACAACCAACCGAGACGCAGAACTCCCGTGCTCTCGTTTCGAGTCGTTTATCGACTGGATGGCGAAGGACCTGGAGAATCCAGGAGCGCTTCGGGGAATCGGAATCGGTCTCTATCGAAGCCATCTCACCGCCTTCATCCTGGGCGGGCGCCTGGAGATCACGACATCGCCCGAAGGCGGCGCATCCTTCACCGTCGAGTTCCCCGCTCATCAATCACAACGTTCCGATTTTCCATAGGATTCCATATCCATGAGCGACACAAAGCGAATTTCCGAGGAAGCGCTCGTCCGTTTCGCCACAAAAATCATCATGGCCTTGGGAACTCCCGAGAAGCGCGCCAGGGTAACGGCGGAAATCCTCGCAGCAGCGGATATGCGCGGAATATCGAGCCACGGCGTGGCGGGCGGGACGGGCTTGCGTGAACTCGTCGACCGCATCCGAAAAGACGCCATCGACCCGAAAGCGACTCCGAGCGTCAAGCGAAATGAAAACTGGGCCGTCGCCACCATGGATGCGCAAGCCGGCATCGGCCCGGCGGCGGCGATGGATGCAACCCGCCTCGCGGGCGATCTGGCGGAAGAATACGGCATCGGAAAAGTCTATGTGCACAACGCGAACCACTTCGGGGCGGCTTGCGTGTACGTGGAGGCGCTCATCGAACGGGGTTTGGCCGGCCGCGCCACATGCACCTCCGGCGCCTGGATGAAGCCTTTCGGGGGAAACAGGATTCGCTTGGGCACAAACCCCATCGCCTGGGGGGTGCCTGCGGGGGATCAGGCCATCGTCATCGACGTAGCTACCACGCAGCGCGCCGTCAGCCCCGCCATTCGCGCCAGCCGCGCGGGAGAGGCGATTCCGCCCGATTATTTTCTTGATGAAAACGGAGAGGTCATTTCCGGTCACGTGCCGTACGACGAATTGCTCAAAGGCTCCGTTCTGCCTCTGGGGGGAATGCAGTTCGGCTACAAGGGCTCGGGCCTGGCCGTGCTGGTGGACCTGGACGGCGTCATAGGCGGCGGCGCGACGGAACGCATTCCGACCCTGCGTGTTCAAGACGATGCCCGCATCACCCAGACGATAGAGGCCTGGAGGCTGGACGCGCTTTATTCCATAGAGGATGCGAAGAACCGCCTGGCCGAGGCGGTGAGAGACATCAAAAGCTGCGGGAGGCCGGAGATGCTGCTACCCGGAGAGCGTGAGGCGCGGAAAAAAGTGGACGCGGAGAAAAACGGCATCCCCTATGAAGCCAGCCAGTGGGATACGCTCAAAATGTTAGGAGACTGGCTGGGCGTCGAGCCGCCCGAAGCCTATCAGCAGAACTAATCTGCTGAACAAGTTGTTTTCAGTGTTTCGACTATAGGGCACTCGCCGGAGTCGCATCCCCAAATTACCGTCTAATCGTTTCGTTCCACGCGAACAGTTTCTATCTGCCGCTCGTTCGCCGATTGCACGGTGAGTGTCCAGCCTTCCAGGGATATGCCCTCTCCCTCTTTTGGAATCCGTTCGAACCGCTCCAGAAGATAGCCCGACAACGTCTCGTAATCCCCCTCGGGAATGGGCAACTTGAGCGCCTCCCTCACATCTTCGACCTCCATGCGGGCATCGACGAGGTATTGCTCCTCGCTCAATTTGTGGAACATACGGACTTCATCGACATCATACTCGTCGGCGATGTCGCCCACGATCTCCTCCACCAAATCCTCCATCGTTACGATTCCGGTGCAGGCTCCGTATTCATCCACTACCACGGCCATCTTGTCATTTCGGCTCATCAACTCATCGAGAAGACTGTCGGCGGGCTTTGTTTCCGGCACGAAATAAGTGCTTCGGATGAGGCCTTCCTTATCCTTGAGGCGTCCTGCGGCGCCGGCCCCCAAGCCGAGAATATCCCTCGCGTGAACAACGCCGATTATATGGTGCAGGTTTTCCCTGTAAATCAGAATTCTCGAGTGACCGTCGTCCTCGATTTTCTCGATTACCTCCTCCACCGTGCTCTCTTCGTCCACCGCAGAGAGATCCACGATGGGCACCAGCACGTTTTCCATGTCCAACTCACCGAATGTGAAGATACGGCCTATCATCTGCCGTTCCAGAACCTGCACGTCCCCATCGCTTTGCTCTTCCATGAGGGCTTCAAGTTCCTGCCGGGTGACGAACGGTGTGCTCTCCCCATTGCGTGTCCCCAACCGCAAGGCGGTACCGATGAGAGCGCTGATCAGCCACACCAAGGGATATACAAGCAGTCTGGCGCCCCAGACGACGCGCGCCAGCAAAGGGGCGAGCGTGTCGGCGCGAGCCTGGCAATATCCCTTGGGAACCACTTCGCCGAACACAACGAGCACCGGAATCACCAGAGCGACCGAGAGCGCTTCCCCATACGCAGGACCGACGAAATTGATGGCAGCGATGGTGGCCAGGGAAACATTCGTCACAAAACTCGCGTTATGACAGGTGAGAATCGTGCCCATGAGCCATTCGGGTTTTTCCAGCAATGCCAAGGCGAGGGACGCTCCCCTATCCCCTTTTTCGGCCTTGGCGCGCAGACGGGCGCGATCCGCGGAGACGATGGCGATCTCAGCACCCGAGAATAACGCTTCCGACAGGAGCAGGATGAGGCCGATGACGATGACCGAGAAGATATCCACTTCAGGCACCCTCCCGTCTTCGCGCACGCACCTGGAGAACACGGGAACCACTTGTCTCTACAACCGTGAATTCCACGCTCCCCAGGCGAACCCGCTCATTCACAGAGGGCACATGGCCCAGTAGCGTGAAGACTGCACCGCCCAATGTGTTCGCCTCTTCATAGTCGGGCAGTTCCCAACCGCTCACCGCCGAGAATTCCGACAAAGGGACGCGGCCCTGGCACAGGAATGAATCTCCACCTTCCTGCGCAATCCAGGCTTCCTCGACTTCTTCGTGTTCATCCTTGATTTCGCCGAATATCTCCTCGAGCAGATCCGTCATCGACACCAAACCGAGGGTGCCCCCGAACTCGTCCTGAACGATGGCGACATGGGTACGCTCATGCCGAAATCGCCGGAACAAGCGGTCGAGCTTCAACCCACCCGGAATGACGAGGGGAGTACGCAACATCTGTTTCGTAAGGCGCTCCTCAGGTGCGAAATTCTTTCGTCCCGCCTGACGCAGAAAATCCTTGACGTAAAGAATACCCACTATCTGATCCCTGTCTCCCTCGAAAATCGGAATGCGCGAATGCGTGGCCGTACGAACGCGATCGATTACTTCGGCGATGGGCAGATTCATCTCCCAGCACTCCAGATCCGTACGGGGCACTGCCACGTCGGCCACGGTTCTATCGTGAAAGCCGAAAACATTGTGAATGAGTTCGCGCTCGCCTTCTTCAAGCTCGCCTTCGGCATGGCCCGCATCCACGAGATGCAGGAATTCGTCTTCCATGAGGATACTCTGCGGATCGCGGGGGGGTACCCCCATGCAGGAGAGCACGCCGTTCGCCACCTGCAAAAAGACCCACCGCAAAGGAGAGATAATGCGCGCGAAGCCGGATATGGGATACGCCAGGAATCGCGAGAATCGCTCCGGATACCGTGCCGCGAGGGATTTGGGCGTGATCTCGCCGAATACCATGAGTAGCGGCGTCATGAACACAGGAGCGAGCCACCTTTTCTCGGGCTCCAGGTAAGCCACCACGACGCCCGTGAACAGCGCAGAGGAAGCGATGTTCACGATTTCGTTGCCCATCAAAATAGAGGTGATCAATCGCCTGGGCCTGTCCAGAAGGTCGGATATCCTCTCTCCCATGCCGCCCTCCCGGCGCATGGCCCGCACCCTGGGACCCGGAAGGGAGAATAGCGCCGTCTCGCTGGCCGAGAATCCGGCGGAGCAGAGCATGAGGAAAACGAAGGCGATAAACCGGAAGAGCAGGTCGGCATCCATCAGTCAATGCCTCCCGGCTGATCGGTACGAAGATGTATGAGCCCCGGAGGTTCGGGGTCAGGCGCAGGTTCTTCCGCTACCATGAGGCTGTCAATCTCCTTAAATAATTTCGAAATGCGGGGCCGATATCCTCACGATCCAGTGCGAACTCGACCGTTGCCTCCAAAAAACCAAGTTTATCGCCTGCGTCAAAGCGCTTTCCTTCATACTCATAGGCGTAAAGCCTGGTATGTTCCAGCAGACCCCGCAACCCGTCGGTGAGCTGAATCTCTCCTTTCGCATCCGGCCTCACGCGTTCGAGCACCGAGAAAATTTCCGGCGGCAAAACGTAGCGGCCGATGATGGCGACGTCTGAGGGCGCATCTTCCGGCTTTGGCTTTTCCACCATCCCCTTGAGCGGCGTGACGCCCGGGGCGGGCGACGGCTCGCCGGAAGGATCGATGACGCCGTATTTGGAGAGCGCGTGCTTTTCGACCCGCAGCCCCGCGACCACGCCGCCGCCATGCGCATCGAACACACGCACCAACTGGCCGATGGCGGGCTCTTCGCTCCTGATAACGTCATCGGACAATATGACGGCGAAAGGCTCATCTCCCACGGCCGGCTTCGCGCACCAGATTGCATGGCCCAGCCCCAAAGGTCTCTTTTGGCGGATGGACGTGATACGCGCTTTTTGCGAAATTTCCTCTACCACGGCTAGCAATCTTTCCTCACCCCTGTCGCGCAGATAGGATTCCACCTCGAACGCCACATCAAAGTGGTCCACCATCGAAACCTTTCCGCGGCCGGTGATGAAGACGATCTCCTCGATGCCGGCGTCCAGGGCCTCCTGCACGCCGAACTGGATTTGCGGAATGTCCACGATGGGGAGCATCTCTTTCGGGATCACCTTGGTGGCGGGCAAAAACCGCGTACCGAGTCCCGCCACAGGAAAAACAGCCTTGCGAACCCGGCTCATGAGAAGGTTCCCATGAGAATAAAGATGTGTCGGTGCGCGTGATTACGTGACATTTGCCCTAGATCATAAAAAAAGGCGCAAGCCGAGGTCAAGACCCCTTTTCCCGGGCGAGCATCCGCTCGAACGCATCTTCATCGAGGATCTCGACGCCGAGGGATTCCGCATTTTTCAGCTTCGAACCCGGGCGCTCGCCCGCGACGAGGAAGCTCGTGTTCTTGCTTACGGAAGAACTCACTCGTCCTCCGAACGCCTCGATGGCCGCTTTCGCCGCGCTTCGCGACCTTCCCGAGAGCGTCCCCGTGAGCACGAAGGAAAGTCCCGAGAAAGCCGTTCCGCCGACGTCGCCATGCGCCGCTTTGAGTGGCGCCTGCGGCTCCACGCCCGCCGAGAGGAGATTCTCCACCATCTGTCTGGACTTGGCATCGGAGAAAAACCGCACGATCCTCTCCGCCACCTGGGGACCCACCTCATGAACCGAGACGAGTGTTTCCGTATCCGCGCGGGACAAATCTCCGACGCTGCCGAACCTCTCGGCCAGCACTTCGGCGATGTGTTCCCCCACGTGACGGATGCCCAGCGAATAGATGAACCGGGCCAGCGCCGGTTTTTTCGCCCTATCGAGCGCCTCGATCAAATTCTCCGCCGATTTCTCCCCCATGCGCTCCAGGGATGAGAGTTGCTCTTTCGACAGGGCGAAAAAATCCGCAGGCTCGCTCACCAGGCCCGAATCCACCAACTGGTTCACGAGTTTCTCTCCCAGGCCGTCGATGTCCATCGCGCGCCTGGAAGCAAAATGCCTGAGACCCTCACGCACCACGGCGGGACAAGTCGGGTTGGGGCAGCGAACCACCGCCTCTCCTTCAGGCCGGTCTACCGGCGTCGCGCAAATCGGGCATTCCACGGGCATGGGGACGGCTTCGGCGTCGAGGGGCCGTCTTTCCTCGATGACCGCCACCACTTCCGGGATGACGTCGCCCGCGCGCTGAATGAGCACATGATCCCCTTTTCGAACGTCTTTCCGCCTCATCTCGTCTTCGTTGTGCAGCGTGGCGCGCGTGACTTCCACGCCGCCCACGCGCACCGGCTTCATGAGCGCGACGGGGGTAATGGCGCCCGTTCGCCCCACCTGGAAGATGATGTCCTCGACCTGGGTGGTCTCCTGCTTCGGGGGAAATTTATAGGCAATCGCCCAGCGGGGCGCGCGCGATGTGGAACCCAGTTCGTTCTGCAATTCCATGGAATCCACCTTGAGCACCACCCCGTCCTGCTCATAGGGCGCATCCTCACGCCCTCTCAGCAATTCCTCGTAAAACCCCACCGCCTCGCGCAGGTTCGCGCACTTTCGCCAAACAGGGCTCACGGGCAGCCCCCATCCCGGAAGGGACTCCAGCAGATGCGATTGGCTGTGAAACGAAAAGCCCTCCACGCGTCCGACGGCGTAAAACGCTATCTCCAGAGGGCGCGTGGCGGTAATTCTCGAGTCGAGCTGACGCAGCGAACCCGCCGCCGCGTTGCGCGGATTGGCGAAGGGAGGCTCCTCCTTTTCGAGCCGCTCGCGGTTCAGCCTTTCAAACCCCTGGAGATTCATGAACACCTCACCGCGCACGGCCAGATTCGCGGGAGGCTCCGGACCTCCCTCGGGAGTCTGAAGGCGAAGCGGGATGCCCCGCACCGTTTTCAGGTTTTGGGTGATGTCTTCCCCGCTGATTCCGTTTCCCCGTGTTCCGCCCGAGTGGAAAAAGCCGTTTTCGTAAATCACTTCCACCGCCAGGCCGTCGAGCTTCGGCTCGCACGTAAAGTCGAACGCCTCGATATTCCTGTCGTAGGTCTGCAGGAGAAACCGCTTCGCGCGCTCCTCGAAGGCCAATACCTCTTCTTCCGTGACGGCGTTCTCCAGGCTCCGCATCGGCGGGTCGTGATGAAAGGCGTCGAACGAATCGAGCGGGGGCGCGCCGACGCGCATCGTGGGGGAGTCGGGCAATTTGAGGTCGGGATACTCCTCCTCCAGCGCCCGCAGTTCACGCATCTTCCGGTCATATTCCGCATCGGACATCACGGGCGCGTCGTGCGCATGGTAAGCAGTATTCGCAGAGGCGAGTTCGCTCACCAGTATCTGCATGTGCTCTTGTTTTTCAGGAGGAATGCTCGGCTCGTTCATTTTATTTGCAGGCAAAGCCCCTTGAAGCGTTCAGAGCGATTCGAGGCGCTTTCGGGCTGTGGACGCCGCGCTCGAATCCGGATATTTGGCAATCACCTGGCCAAGCAACTCCCGGGCGCTCGCGCGATCTTCTATGTTCAAAAACGAGAGCGCCTCCAGAAGAAGGGCCTCCGGCGCCTTGTCTCCGTTCGCGTAATCGACCTGCACCTTGTTGAACGCCAGGATGGCGCGTTCGAAATTCTTCTCCTGAAAATAGGACTGCCCTATCCAGTACTGCGCATCATCCGCTAACTCATGCGTGGGATATTTGGAGATGAACCCATTCAGCAGACCGCGCGCCTTCGCGAAATTTCTCTCATCGCGCAAGACGCGAATGGCCTGGGTGTAGTCTTCTTCCGGATCGGGGAGTCTCGGTGCGGGCGCAGGCTTCTGGGGTCGACTTGCAGGCTCTTTGGGAATGACGGCAACCCGCGCGTCTGCAACGGGCTGACCCGCTGCCTGAGCGTCCTGGCTTAGCGGCAAGCCTACGGACGCAATCCGAGGGTTGGCAGGAGGAATGCCCACAGGCGACATTCGTGACGGCGCACCCACCGCCGTGACGACAACCTCCACTTTTTTCTGCGCAGCCACCAGGGGAGGCTTCGAGCGCAACTGGCTCACCTCATTTTCGAGCTTTTCGACCCGCTCCGTAAGTTTCGCGATTACTTCTTCGGCTTTTTCGAGAGACTTCTCGGAATCCTTACGGGCGCGTTCGACCTCGTCCGTGACTCCCTGAATGGCCTGGCGCGCTTCCTCGATGCGCTGCTCCTGGTTCCGCATCCCGCGTCTGAGCCCTTGCAGATTCTGCTCGATCGCCGCAACGTCGTCCGATAAATTCTGCGCGGCGGCTTGAACGGACGGGGCGGGGCGAGGCGGTGAACTCGTTCCCGAGATGACTGCTCCACCAGGGTCGCCCGCAGGTGAGTTCGCCTCGGGGCAACCGAGCAAAACAAGAGAGAGCGCCGCCAACGCGAATGCCTGAAGTCTGGATGCCTTGAAAGTTTTCATAAAGAAAAACTCCCCGGCGGCCTATGCCGACGGGGAGCCCTTTTCTTTTGCGCAGGACTGCCGGGCGACTAGTTCATGCCCGCCGGAATGCCGCCGATGACGTTGAATTTCGCTCGCCGATTCTTGGCCCATCCCGCCTCGTTGGAACGCGAGTCGGCCGGACGCTCCTCGCCATAGCTCACCGTATCGACCCGGGAAGGCTTGACGCCGAGCGACACGAGATAATCCTTGGAACTCTGTGAGCGCCGATGCCCGAGCGCGATGTTGTATTCCACCGTTCCACGCTCGTCGCAATGCCCCTCGACCTGTACCCGAATACTCGGGAACTCCTGCAGGAAGCGGGCCTTGGCATCCAGGATCCCGCGCATGTCGGGGCGAATTTCCGATTTGTCGAAATCGAAGTACACCAGATCGTTTTCAAACGCGGCCATCGAGCGCTTGAAAGCGGCGCGCTTGCGACGACGCTCCGCCTCCGTCACGTCCATTTCCTTTTTCTTCATGGGTTTGGGAGGTGGCTTTTTTCTCACCATGGGAGCCGGCGGCTTGGGCGGCGGTAGTTCTTCGGTTTCCACCGTTTGTTTCACGCAACCTACGGCGAATATGAGCATCGCAGCCATCAACAAGGATTGAGAAGATTTAACACGGCCCGATAACAACATGCAGACATCCCCCTCGGAGTCTTTAGTTCGTATGTGTTCAGAGTGAGAAGCGTGATAAACCACGGAGCGGAAACTCTTCCCCTCTTCATTCATCCACAGACATATGCAGGCGAAGTATAAAGGGCGAATGCGCGATGAGCAAGCCCGTTTCCTGTTTTTTGAGAGATATTTCCCGATTTTCAGAATTTCATCTCGAGGTGGGCGACCAGGCGGGCTCCTGTCCGGGCTGAAGGCGCTTGAGTTGCGTGCCTGCGGAGGTCATCACGTATACATATTTCCGGCCGGTCCGATCGGAGGAAAAGGCGATGTGCCGGCCGTCGGGAGACCAGGTGGGCGATTCGTTGCGGCCCTGGCTGCCCGTGAGGCGGCGCACGTCTCTGCCGTCGGGGGTCATGGTGACGATGTCGATTTCCTTGCCCTTCTTGATGCGGCTCGTCAGGGCGATTCTGTCCCCCCGGGGGCTCCACTCGGGTTCGGTATTGTATTTTCTCGTGTATTTTCCTTTGTACGTGATGCGCCTGGGGCCCGAGCCATCCACGTTCATGACGTAGATGTGGGGATTGCCCGAACGGCTCGAGGTGAAGGCGATTTTCTTGCCGTCCGGCGAGAAGGTGGGAGACACGTCGATCCCGAAGCTCCGCGTGAGCCTTCTCTTCACGCGGGTGCGCAAATCGTAGCGGAAAATCTCGTAGTTTCGCCCCACGAACTCCGAATACGCGAAATAGCGCGAATTCGGAGAAAAAGCGCCTCCGATGGCCTGCGCTCGAGACGAACTCACCTTGAACTCGCGCGCCCCGTTCGTGGGCAGCAGAAACACGCCGGGGGGCCTGGATTTGAACGAAGAATACGCCATCCACCTTCCGTCCGGAGACCATGCGGGCGTGTTGTTCCCCATGCCGTTGCGCGTCACGCGCCTGAGTTCGGCGCCATCCCAGTCCATGATGTAGATCTCTCCGCGCTCCTTGAGCGAACGCCTCGAAACGAAAGCGATTTGCGTGTCGAATACTCCCTTCTCGCCCGTGAAGCGCTCGACCACTGCGTTGGCGAACCTGTGCGCCAGCAAACGCCAGCCGCTCCTGGGGTAGCGATACCGCTTGCCGAGTTCCTGGGCGGAGCGGAGCGTGTCGTACAGGTAGACTTCCGCGGTGATGGTTTTTCCCGAAATGGTGTAGCCGCCCTTGATGAGATACTCCACCTTGACGACCTTGCTCCAGTCGGAGAAGCGCTGCTCGTCCCTTCGAATCCCCGCGCGCATGGGGTTCTCGAGATAGCCCTTGCGGTTGGGTATGAAGAACAGGCCGCTACGCTTCAGATCTGATTCGATGACCTGCGCCATCTTGAGGCCCAGCGGGTCGCGCCCGGTATCCTGGGGGCGAAACTCAGGGATAGCCAATCGTATCTTTCTGGCCGTGGGAGAATAGATATCGATGAACACGCGCGCGGCGTCCGCAGCCTGAGGCCAAGAGAAAATCATGATGATGAGAAAAACCGCCCGACGAAGCATCCGGCCCTCCCGCTTGTATGGTCTGTTTTGATTTTTTTCTCGCATCAACGGCAAAAATCCATTCCGCAGAACCGGAAACCGAGGTAAAGCCAATTTTCCTTTATCGTATCGGGCGGCTTGGGCAGGGAGGGCTCGGCGGCCCGCTGCACGGCGCGCAGCGCCGCCTGATCGTAAATGTGGTTCCCGCTATAGCGCACGACCCGCAAATTGCGGTAATTCCCCCCTCGGTCCACGTCTATCGTGACGTCGGTCTTGAGTCGGCTCAAATCCGCAATACCGGGCGGCACCGTCCAGAAACCCCGGATGCGCTCCGCCAATAGCCCATAATATCGCTCCGCGTCCGTTCGCGCGACGCCGCCGCTGCCGCCCGCACGGCTGCCGCCGCCCTGGCCGTCGCCTCCCCCTTCGCCTGCGTATCCCTTCAAGGGCCCCTGGCTCCTGGGCGCGAGATCCGCCTTGGCGAGGCGATCATCGCTCATCCAATCATCACGAGGGCGTTTTTTCTTTTGAACCGGCGCGTTTTTTTCGTTTTTCTTGAAACGATTGCGCCAGCGCCTGGCGCGCGCACGGCGATCGCGTATCCGCTTGAGACGCGCCTCGCGAACGCGGTCACGCTTTTTCTTTTTCCGCACAATCTGTTTGCTTTTCTTGGCCTTGATGCGCCGGACTTCCTTAGGAGGCGTTTTCTTCCTGACGACCTTTTTCTTCTTCACCTTGGCGGGCGCGGGTTTTTTCCTGGGCGCTGCTATCTTCCTCGTCCCTTCGTCCGGCCCTTTTCGAGGCGTGGGCGCTTCCATGTCCTCGGGCCGATCGCCGGATTTTCCCAGCGCCGAACCGCCCGGAATTTCATCCGCTCCGACCAGGCTGACGGCCGTTCCGCTTCCGAAAAACCGGTATTTCGGCTGAGAGGGCGCCAGACTCACCCAGACGAAGAGCGCCGCGTGCAAAACGACGGAAGCCGCCAGCGCCCGGAGAAAACGGCGGTCGCGGAGCAACCCGCCCCCGTTGCCGTTCGCGTCCCGAAGGCCCGCGCCCGAGCGGGGTGAACGTGGGCCGGATGAATTGGAATCTTGCGAGAACTCCGGTTGTTTATTCATGAGACCACTGACTTTTCAGCGTCTGCGCCGACCGCCCCGAGAGGATTCCAGGGGGTCGGTTACCATGTTGAGACGGCCTATGCCCGCCGCGCGAATGATGGCCATGACCTTTACGACTTCGCCATAAGGAACCGCGCGATCCGCCCTGAGAAAGATTTCCTTGCGCTTCCTGTCCTTGAAGAGCACCGTGAGCTTCTCCTTGAGCTCTGAGGCGACCAGCAGGTTATCATTTATATACATGTCGCGCTTTTTGTCCAACGTGATGACGACGGCGTCCTCGGCCACGTTCGACTTCGCCGCCTGCACCTGCGGCAAATCCACGTTCACGGCCCGGTTCTGGGTCTCCAGCAGGGGCGCCGTAACCATGAAAATCACCAGCAAAACCAGCATCACGTCCACGAGCGGCGTGACGTTGATGTCAGAGATGCTCGAACCACGATTCAGCTTAACGGCCACGGGAGGCTCCGCTCGTCATAAACGCATAAAATGGCGGTCGACCAGGTTGAGGAAATCCGCCGTAAAGTTTTCGATTTCATCCGCGATCACCTTCACGCGGCCCTGGTAATGATTATAGGCGATCACGGCGGGGATGGCCGCCAGCAACCCGAGCGCCGTGGCGATGAGCGCCTCGCTGATGCCCGGTGCTACGACGGCGAGCCCGGCGGAACCCCTGGCGCCAATCTCGCGAAACGAATTCATGATGCCCCACACCGTGCCGAAGAGCCCGATGAAAGGCGTGGCGCTCGCCGTAGTGGCCAGAAAGGTCAACATGCGTTCAAGCCTGCTCACCTGCTCGTTCGCTGCGCGCCTCAGCGCGCGCTCAACGCTCTCCACCCCCGTCATTTCCGAGGTGAGAACGCTCGAATCCTCCTCCCCCTCCCGCGAGCGCGTTTTCAGCACCTGTTCGGCTTCCTGGTAACCCGCGGCGAACACCTCGCCCACCGGGCTGCTCTCGTGCTCGGCGAGCTCCGCGTACAGCCTGTCGAGGCGCTTGGAGCGCCAAAAAGCATCGACGAACTGCGCCGAGCGCCGCCTCGCTCCCCGAAGCTCCCAAAACTTCCAGATGATGATGGCCCAGGAAGAGAGCGAGAAAAAAACGAGCACCAGCAAAACGAAAAACACCATGCCGCCCGATTGGGTGGCGAGGGTGATGACGTCCATTTCTTCTTGAAGCGATGCAATCGGCGCGGATTCGCCCGTCGGCAACGCGGCCGCGGCCAAAAACGGGAGCAAGTCGATTCTCCTTCTGGGCGGAGCGTGCAGTATCGCCCCTTTCACGATCCTCGTCAATCCAAACGGGTCGACGCAAATCGTTGACATCTCCTTGAAAGGCTGGTGATAATGAGCCTCTCGCCCCCCTTGGAGACGTAGCCTGAGTGGATATTCACGAGGCAAAAACCGCCATATCGAAGCTGATCGACGATGAGGCGGACGCGCTGTGGACGCTTTCTCTCGCGATCCACGCAGACCCTGAACTGAGCCTGGAAGAACACCGCGCGGCTGAACGCCTGTGCGCCTACCTGGAGAACAACGGGTTCGCCCTCACCCGGGGCGTGGCGAACCTGCCCACCGCGTTTCGAGCGGACAGACCCGCCGTGGATGAGAAAAAACCATCCATATCTTTTCTCTCCGAATACGACGCGCTGCCCGGCCTCGGGCACGCCTGCGCCCACAACGTCATCGGTGTCGCCAGTGCTGCCGCGGGCGTTGCGCTCAAAGAAGCGCTTGGCCCCGAATACGGAAGCGTCACCGTTTTCGGTACGCCCGGTGAAGAGGGCGGAGGCGGCAAGGTTCTGATGGCGCAGGCCGGCATGTTCCGGGAAGTGGACGCCGCCATGATGATGCACCCATCGGACGAGACCAGGGCCGAGATTAATCTTCTCGCGCTTTCGGAGCTTCGCTTTCACTTCAGGGGACGCGCCTCGCACGCTTCCGCAGCGCCCGAGCAAGGCGTCAACGCGCTCGACGCCCTCATCGCCACGTTCAGCGCCGTCTCCCTGCTCCGCCAGCAATTGCCGCAGGCCGATCGCGTGCACGGCGTCATCACCGAGGGCGGGGAGGCGCCCAACATCATCCCCGAAAAAACCTCCGCATGGTTTTTCGTGAGGAGCGAAACGATGGAGGGACTCGATGCGTTGATACCACGGGTCATCGCCTGCGCGGAGGGCGCGGCCCTGGCGACGGGGGCGGAACTCGAGACGGAGAAAAACCCCATCACCTACGCTCCCATGCGGGCCAACCCTCCCCTGGCGTCGTTGTTCCTGAATAACCTGAACCGGCTCGGCGTTCATGAACCCGACTCACCGCCGCCCCTGCGGATGGGTTCCTCCGACGTGGGAAACGTGAGCCAGCAAACGCCCACCATTCATCCGCAAATCCAGATGGTTCCGTCCGACGTTTCCGCGCATACGCCTGAGTTCGCCGAAGCCTCGGCGGGAGCGGAGGGCAGGCGCGTTCTGCTCACGGGCGCCAAGGCGCTGGCGATGACGGGGGCGGACTTTCTGCTCGATGAAGGAGCGCGCAGGGCTGTTCAGGCCGAATTCGAGCGCCGGGAGGCATGAAAATCAAAAAACGGAAAACAGACATGAAGCCGCGAGCCTGCATCATCGCCGCCATCGGCATACTTCTACTTTCGACCAGCGCATGGCCCGCACCGAAAGCACCGCCACCGTCCACGAGCAAACCGAGCACCGCCCTTCCCGCCCGGATCGAAAAACTCCTGGCGAAGGAGCGATACGAAGAACTCATCCGCTTGCTGCGCCGGGAGAAAACACTCCTGGGTGGCAGGCATTCTTTTTTGCTGGGACACGCCCATTTGAAACTCGAGCAGTTTCACCCGGCGGTCAAAGCGTTCCAAGTAGCGCTCGAGCAGATTCCCGCGCTCGAGAACTACTCGCTCCTGTTTCTGGCGAAAGCCGCACTAGGAGCCAGGGATAACGCTACTGCCAGGCGCGCGCTTGAGAGGTTGATCAAAAAAGGGAAAAAAGTTCCCGAGCCGCCTTTCGTCTACAAGGAGTTGATCCACATTCTCCGGGAGCAGAAACAACCCCTGCGCGCGGCGAAGATCGCAAAGCGCTACCTGCTCCTGTTCCCGAAAACTCTCGAGGCGCCCGATTTTCTGCTCAGGCGCGCCAAGGCGCTTCGCGCCGCGCGGCGAAACCGGGGGGCCGCGCTTGCCTTCCGGGAGTTGTGGCAGCGGCACCCCGAGCATCCAAGCGCTCGAAGAGCATTACGACGCTCGCTGAGAATCGGCGGCGCCCTCTCCCCGCCGCTCAAAAAACCGGGACCAAGAGCCCACTATGAACGCGCCCGGCTCCTCAGAAAGCGCTATCACTTCGAAAAGTCATTGAGAGGCTTTCAGGACTTGAAGCGCCTGTTCCCGAAATTCTACTCCCGCACCCACTACCACAAGGGCATCGTATTCAATGAAGCGCTCGCGCTCTTCTCCCTGCGCCAAACGAAACAGGCGGACCCCGCGCTCAGGCACGCCATCAGACATTACGCCGCAGGCAGCGCCCAGCGGGCGGAGGCGCGTTACTTCCTGGCCAGAAACCACCTGCGCAAACGGAATCAAGCCGCTTTCGAAAAACAGGCGCATCGCCTGCTCAAGGAGACGCGAAAAGGGAAATGGGCGGCGAAGACGCGCTACCTGCTCGCCCGCGTATATGAGGACGACCGCAATTTCAAAAAGTCCGCGCGCTATTACAAGGATGTGATCTCCGCTCACCCGCGCTCCCCCCTCGCGCCCAAGGCGCTGTTCCAACTCGCCTGGCTTCGCTTCCAGTCCAAAGACTACCGGCGGGCGCGCCAGGGATTCTCAAAGATGAAAACCACCTACCCCGCACACTGGCTGGTCTCATCCGCCACCTACTGGGCAGCCTTCTCGGCGGAAAGAACGGGTGAGCGAAAGATCGCCCTCGCCCTCTACCGCGCCTGCGCCCGGGGACACCGCCACCGCTATTACGGACAACTCGCCCTGCGGGCCATCGATCGTCTCGCGCGCAAGCGAGAACCGGTCGGGACGAAGCCTCCCCCTTTGGGAGAAGCCGGCTACCGCAAGTGGCTGCAGCCACCTCCTAATAGCGCGCCGGTTCGAGAGGCGGCCGCGCTTCTCTCCTCCATGGGTTTTCATGAACTCGCCGCCAAGGAATACCGCCGCCTCGGCCCGTCGCCGTATTCACGCTACCATGCGGCGCGCGCCTTCACGGCGGCGGGCCAGAGCCACCGCGCCATATACCTGATCAACGAATCCTTCTGGGATGCGGTGCGCGCGGGCGGAAGCGACCTGCCCAGGGAATTCTGGGAAATCGTCTACCCCCTCGCCATCAAACACAGAGAGCCCGGAGGGGCGAACCCCTATCTGGTGAACGCCGTCATCCGGGCGGAGAGTGCCTTCGACATCCGCGCGCTCTCCCCCGCCGGCGCCCGGGGACTCATGCAGCTCATGCCCGCGACCGGGCGCATACTCGCGAGGAAACACAAAATTCGCATCAAGTCCGTGCGCGACCTGTTCGACCCGGAGGTCAACACCCGCCTGGGCGCGAGGCATCTGGGCGCGCTCATTCGCGAGTTCGGCGGCGCGCTCGTTCCCGCAATAGCGAGCTACAACGCGGGCCGCAGACCCGTCAAAAGATGGTGGAAGGCCGGACGCAACAAGCCGATGGAAATCTTCATCGAGGAGATCCCCTACCAGGAAACGAAAAACTACGTCAAAAGAGTTTTAGGCTATTACCACGAATACAAAAGAATCTACGGGGAGACGAATCGCTCGAAACGGGGGGGAACGCCCCCCTCATGAACAACAAGCGTCCCCTTCTGGCCATCGGCCTGATGTCGGGAACCTCCGCCGATGGCGTGGACGCCGCCCTGGTGCGGATTCACCCGGGGGAACGCACGCAAGTCGAAACCCTGGGCTTTCGCGCCGCTCCCTACCCAAGGGACTTGAGAGAACGTCTCCTGCTCGCAGCAGGCGAGGAGGGCGCCCGGACGGACGAGATCTGCTCCCTGCGCCGGGAGGTGGGTGAAGCGTTCGCCTCGGCTGCTTTTGAGGTGGCGTCATCAACCGGCGCCGAACTTGAGAAAATCGATCTTATAGGCAGCCACGGACAGACGATCCGCCATCTGCCCGAGGGCATGGAGGGCGAGCGCGGGCCGCTGCTCCCCTCCACCTTCCAGATTGGCGACCCCGCCTTCATCGCCCAGCGCACAGGGATCACCTGCGTCAGCGATTTCCGCTCGGGAGACATGGCCGCTGGCGGCGCGGGCGCTCCCCTGACCCCCTGGGCGCACCGGATTCTCTTCAGCCACGAAGATTCCGCCTCCGCCTTCTTGAACCTGGGCGGCATCTCGAACATCACCTATCTCCCTCGCACGAGAGAGGAGGGCGTCTTCGGCTTCGATTGCGGACCTGCGAACATGCCGCTCGACGCTCTCGCGCAGCGCATCACGAACGGGGAGAAAACCCACGACACAGGCGGCGAACTGGCGGCGGCGGGCCGCGTATGCCCCGATATTCTGGACGAACTCCGCGGGCACCCCTACCTCAAACGAAAGCCGCCCAAAAGCACGGGCAGAGAGACGTTCGGCGAGGCGTTCGTCGATGAAACCCTGGAACGCATGATCTCGCGCGGAGGGGACCTGAAAGACGCCATCGCCACGCTCACCGCCTTTTCCGCTTCGTGCGTTGCGGATGCGATTCGGGATTTCCTTCCAACCGACCCTCCGCTCGCCGAAGTGGTGGTCGGCGGGGGCGGCGTCCACAACAATACCCTCATGCGCGGCCTGCGCGGCGCCCTGGGCGATCTCCCCCTCGTCGGAAGCGACGCGCGAGGCGTCTCGCCCGATGCGGTCGAAGCCGTCTGTTTCGCCTTGCTGGCGTGGGGCACGCTCACCAGCCAGGCGAACAACCTGCCGGGCGTCACAGGAGCCAAAGAAGCGGTATGCCTCGGGAGCATCACGCCGGGGCGGAATTTCGCCTCCCTGATGAGGCGTTTCCTCCATTCCGCGTGAGGCGGTTCATACGGGGTTGCTGAAAAAGTCCTGGTTTCATGATTCTAGGTATTGGACCGACCGATAAGAGAGGAGAGTTCACTCCCCCCTTGAGGGTCGGGCTTCCCGAGGGAGAAAGCCCGACGGTGAACTAAGGGCGTAAGCCCGCAAGTGAACCGGTGGGGGGTATAATTCAAAATACTCGATAAACGCGATCCACCCCCCACCGCATCAGCCTTCGCACAAAGCGCTCGGCTTCTGCGACTCCCCCTCAAGGGGGGAGTGGATTTAAGATTTCTCCTTGGTGGAGAGAGCTCCATAGAGGTTATGTTCCGACTTTTTCAACAACCCCATACACAAACGACTCAAGATGCGGCATCATGCGCTTCCGACTTTCAACCATCAGGAGATAAAAACGTGGACGCGGCCATCGAGGCGCAAGCCGTCACACTCACCAAAGAGCTGATCGCGATTCCCAGCGAGAACCCCACGGGCGACGAGTTCGCCATGGCGGACAGGGTGGAGGCCTTTTTCCGGGGCATCGGTCTCGAGGTGATGCGCGAGCGCGTCGCCGAAAGGCGGGAGAACGTGACGGCGGAGATCACCGGCGCGAGGGGCGGCCACGCCCTCGTCTTTCTCAATCACATGGATACCGTGCCGGCGGGCGAGGGATGGTCGCGCGATCCGTTTCTCGCGACCGAGGAGTCGGGAAAAATCTGGGGCCGGGGAAGCTGCGATATGAAAGGCGGCATCTCCGCCGGCCTCGCAGCGATGGCAAGCCTGAAAAAACGGATCGACGGCGGCGCGAAGGCGAAGGGCACTGTTCGCTGCTGCATGGTGGTGGATGAGGAAAGCGGCGCCATGATCGGCACCGAGGCGGCCATCGCGAGCGGACACATCAACCCTGATGACATCGTGATCTCCTGCGAGCCGACCGAACTCGCCCTGGTGACGGCGCAAAAAGGCGCCATGTGGTTCGAACTCATCTTCAGCGGAAAGAGTGCCCACGCCGCGACGCCCCACATGGGCGCGGACGCGATTCACGCCGCATCCCACGCCGTGGTGGCGCTACAGGAAGCGGTGACGCAACTCCACTACGAAGACCCTCTGCTGGGACGATGCACCATGATCACCAGCATCATCGAGGGAGGCCACAAGACCAACGTGGTCTCCGAGAGATGCGTGATGCAGATAGACTCCCGTTTCGTCCCACCCCTCCGGACAGCCGACATCCAGGGGATCATTCACGAGAAAGCCGTCCAGGCCTGCGCACAAGTGAGCGGGGTCGAATTCTCCCTGCGCGCCACCATTGCGGACCGACCGCCCGTGACGGCGGACACCGACAGCGCCGGCGCGAGACTCATCATGCAGATTCTGGAAGAAATCCTGGGCGCAGAGCCTGAGCCCGCGGGGGTGAGCTATTATTCGGACGCAGGCATGGCCGCGGCCCAAACCGGAAGCCGGAACTGCTTTCTCCTGGGTCCGGGAAACATCGAACAAGCCCACACGCCCGATGAATTCATCGAGGTCGATTCGCTGAAAAAAGCAGCCCGCGTCTACGGCAGGCTGCTCGAAAAATTCGCCCTCGGAGCGGATGCGCCGTAAAGCTGGTGGCACGGGGGTTGAAAAGGGCCCCCCGCTCCTCGTCCTGAGTAGCCGTCGAAGGTAAAACGCGACTGAGAAAGGAGCGTTTGTGTCGAAGGGCGAACCCTCCCTCATTGGTCGGGTTCGTGCCCTCGATACGGCGCGCGAGCGCGCCTACTCGGGATGAGGGTGGGGTATTTAGTCGAGGAAAGGCGGGCGGACACATGGGTCCGCCCCTGCAAAACCCCAACCCCGGAAAGGCAACCCCCCTTGCCGAGGGCAAAGACGAAAACCCGTCTTCGCAGGGGGCGCGGCCTGAGGGGCCTTCCCGTCGCGCCCCCCTAAGCGCTGTTGCGCTTGTCCAGCGTCCGGAGCATCTTCATGATGCTGTCGAGCGCTTCCGCCTCGCCAAGGTCCTGAAATATCCGGCGCGCCTCGGTCAGGCATTCGCGCGAGGCCTCCCACTCCCGACCCTCGAAATGCACCCGGCCCAGGCTTCCGAGCGCCACCCCCTGGGCGAGAATGCTCCCTTGCTCGCGGTTGATCTCCAGGGCCGCCTCATACGCCTCGCGCGCTTCGGGCAAATCGCCTCTCGCGTAGTGGATGTTCCCCATTCCGCTCAGATTCGCCGCCTCGCCTCTTCTGTTCTCGAGTCCGCGATTCAGGCGCAAGGCGTTCTCGTAATACCGGAGCGCGCGCGTGAATTGCTCCTGCGCCGCAAAGCTCACCCCCATCTGAGAGTACACCAGGGCTTCACACGCCTTGTCCCCGATTTTCTGACAAAGGTTCAAAGCGTCATCCAGACTCACCTGCGCCGCTTCGTATTCGCCCGTCTCGCTCAGGACGGAGGCCAGCACGGTATGCGCCCGCGCCTCGTTGCGCCTGTCTCCCAATCTGTGGAACAGGTGCGCCGCCTCGGAAAGATGCTCCCTGGCTTTTTCCTTCTCCCCCAGACGACGGAACAACCGGCCGACCCGCATGCGCAAGACGGAGAGCTGTTCAAGCTCTCCCTGCGGCCCGATATAGCCAAGCGCCTTCTCGTAGGATTCCGCCGCCTTTTCGTCATCGCCCCTTTGCTGGTAGAAATACCCCAGATTCCTGGAAATCACCGCCTGTACGGGAACGTCCCGACCCGCCTCGCGGAAAGCCTCGCGGGAATAGGAAATCGCAGGCTCCACTTTCTCCCGCATGTAGGAAGCCACGGCCAGCGCGTTGAGAACGGGCGCGAGTCGACTCGTGCGGCGCAGCGATTCCTTGAGGTGCTCCGTCGCATCCTCAACGCGCCCCAGCATCATCTCCAGAATGGCCAGACGCAGATATTCCTCGGCCGCGGGCGTCTGCCGGGCTCTCTCACGTTGGCCGAGATCGATGCCGGCGGCATTTACCACGCCCGGGGTCCAGGCGGGAAGTTTCTGCTCCATGTTTTCCGCCAGAAGCAGATCTTCCGGACAAATATCCGCCACGAGTTCGCGTATCAATTCAGAGGGCGTGTTCGCCGGAGGCTCATGCGAGGCGGCTGCTGGCGGGGCGGCGCCGGAGACAAGTTGCTCCCCGTCATCTTCCAGCGGAAATTCAAACGCATCGGCGTCTTCTTCTACCCCGATTTGCTCTTGCGCAGCGCCGCTTTGCGTAAAAGCGTCATCCTCTGCGCGTTCACGCTGAATGAGGGAGATAATATCTTCCTCGCCAACAGCCGCCGCGGCTTTTTCTTCCGGCTCCGGGGTCGAAGACGCCTCATCGGGATCGAGGGCTTGTGGATCGGGAGAAGCCTCATCGGGTTCAGTTCCCGCGAGAACCAGCACTTCGGGCCGAGATGGCGGCGGTTCATCTTCTTGCCCTTCGAGTGGAGGTTTCAGCGGCGATTCGGCCGCGGTTTCCGAAACCTCATCGTCCACATCCGCCCGTTCTTCAAGCGCGGGTTCCGCCGGAGCATCCGCCGCGACTCCATCCTCATGCGCGAGGTGGAGGGCCTCTTCTTCCTCTTCATCAGCACCAGGCGCATCATCGCCGGAAGCCACATCATCGCGAACCTCGCTCACGGCGGGAATCCGCATGCGCAGCGGGGCGTCCGCACCTTCGATCGTTTCGGAGATTCCCGGCTCTTCCCCTTCATCGGCGGGAACATCCCCCACCGTGATCTGCGTTTCGCTGTCGAGTCCGTCAGCCGCCCGGACATCTTCCATCGGCTCACGAGAAGGTTCGTCTTCCACCGCCGACCCGGGCGGCTCATCCAGGGCGGCCTCCGGCAGTTCATCCGGCGTGCGGGGGTGTTCCGCACCCTCGAGCGCGGGCAAACCCTCCCACCAGGCAGCACCCGGTTCCGCGGCAGGCGCGTCGCCCACGCGAAGCGCAGGCTCTTCGCCACCTTCCGGAAGAGACTCGCCTTCGGGGGGGAGAACCTCATCCTCCGGGAGAACCTCGCGGCTTTCCTCCCCGATTACCCGCACCCCTTCTTCCATGTGATCCAGCAAGTCCGGGGAATTCCCGGCTGCCTCCCGGGCGCTTCCGCGATTCGCCGCTTCTTCCTGATCCTCGTCGACGTCAGGAATGAAATCGTCGATGAAGCGCGAGGAAACATCCTCCCAGCCGTCTGGCGCGCTGCCTCCGGGCCCGTCTTCCATAACGCCGCCCCATGCATGCGCCGAACCTTTTGCGCGTCTCACGGCACGGAGACGCATCCATATAACGACGGGGATCGCCAAAAGGGCGAGCACACCCACTGCGCCGAACACGGTCTTCCAGACAGCCATCTCAAACATTCGCCATCTCCCGTCGCGAGAGTTTACGCAGGGCGCGCCCGGGACGCACTCCTGTATGGCTTCCACTCTCCACGACGATCTCTCCGTTCACCAGAACCATTTCGATTCCCGAGGGATATGCAATGGGACGCTCATAGGTGCACTCATCACGTATCTCGTCGGGATCGAACAACACGAGGTCGGCCTTCATCCCGACCGAAAGGCGTCCCCGATCCGCTATGCCCAGCCGCTCGCATGGAGCGGAGGTCATTTTTCGGATCGCCTCTTCCATCGGGAACAGGCCCTCGTCCCGCGCCAGCGCGCCCAGGACGAAGGGAAAGGTTCCGAAATTCCTCGGGTGAGGCCTGCCCGCGCCCAGGGGCGGTTCGTGCGTGAGCGCGCCCGCGTCCGAACCCACCATGACGTAGGGCTTGCCGAGAATGCGTCGCATGTTCTCGGCGCTCATCATAAAAATGAGAACCTCGACGTTCATCCTCTCCTCGATCAGCAAATCGAGCATTGCATCCACAGGAGCCACCCCCCGTGTCTCGCCCAGGCGCGCGAGGGTGAAACCCTCGCAAGACCGGTTCGCCTCCGTGAACACCCGGCTGATCAGAACCTTCTCCCAATAGGAGGACTCGGGATGCGACCGCATGATTTCACCCCTTATCTTCGCCCTGGTTTCCGGGTCCGCGAGGCGTTCCATTTTCTCGTCGAAGGCGCCGTCGTGCGCCCAATCGGGCAGCAGCGCGCTCAGGTGGGTGTTCGAGGCCGTGTACGGATAGCGATCGCAGGTCACGTCCACTCCCATCTCTCGCGCACGCTCGATGCGGGCGAATGCTTCGTCGAGCTTGTCCCAATTGCGCTCGCCCGCCGTCTTCAAGTGGCTGATCTGAAGCGGCAACTTCGCCGATGCGGCCGCGCTCATCACCTCGTCCATCGCTTCGAGCAAACCGTCTCCCTCGCTGCGCATGTGGGTGGCCAGCAGCCCCCCGCCTCGCGCCGAGACCCGGCAAAGCGCCGTGAGTTCCTCCTTATCCGCAAAACAAGCCGGCGCATACACCAATCCGGTGGACAGGCCGAAAGCCCCTTCCTCCATGCCGGCGGAGAGCATCTCCTCCATCGCGGCGAGTTCCTCCGGGCGGGCCGGGCGCGCCTCGCCTCCCATCACGCTCGCGCGAATCGTGTTGTGTCCCGCCAGATGCGCGTAGTTGATCGATACGCCCACCGCGTCCACGATTGGGGACGCCGGGGTCGACTTGCTCCCGATACCATTTCTTGCGTTCCTCGAGCTCGGACCCGCAAATCGGAGAGGCGGCGTAGCCGCAGTTGCCTCCCACGTCGGTCGTCACCCCCTGGCGGACCTTTGCGTGCGCTTCGGGATTGATGAGGAGGTAATAATCCGAATGACCATGGATATCGACGAACCCGGGGCTCAGGGCCAGACCCCGCGCGTCGACTTCTCGCCGGGCGGAGCCGCTCACTCCGGGCCCCACCTCCGCAATAGTGTCTCCGAGAATGGCCAGCGCACCTTCATACGGGGAGTCACCCAAGCCGTCGAATATTATGGCATGGTGAAATATGACGTCATACATCGTGGACTGCCCGGGGCGGATTCTGCTCGATCGTCGAGAGCAAAGCGAATTATGAGCGAATCTTCATCCGCCTGCAATCGGCGGCGCGTCCGAGGCCCAATTTCCGCCTATCATCCCGGCGATCAGCTCCAGGGAATCGGGTTCGAGAACGCAAATATCCGCGCGCAGACCCGGGGCGAGACGGCCCTGGGCGGATTCCAGGCCGAGGACGCGCGCGGGGTTTCGCGTGGCCGTCGCCAGGGCGCAGGCGGTATCGAGCCCGCACCAACCCCTGAGCCTGGGGAGCATCCCCGAGAGTGAGAGACGGCTGCCGCTCAACACACCCCCGCGCATCACCGCGTCGCCCGGCATCCCATCTTTCGTCTCGCGCGCTGCGCCTTGAGGCCTTAAGCCCCCGTCAGCCACAAGGTCGGAGGTGAGTACCGTCCGCTCCCAGCCCCTGGCGCGAACGAACGAGGCGAGCGGGTGTTGCGCCACGTGCACACCGTCCGCTATCAGGCCGGCGGAGAGCCTCGCGTCGTTTTGCACGTAATCCATCGGCGAGTCGACCCTGTGCGCGGGCGTCTCCGGATGCCCGTAGCGATTGAACGCATGAACCGCGAAAGCGCCGCCCGCCTCCAAAAACGCCTCCACGCAAGCGGCTGAAGCCCGGGTGTGTCCCATCGCGGGAACGACGCCCTTCTCCGCCAGCCAGCGGGCGAAGTCCGCCGCACCCTCCCATTCCGGTGAGAGCGTGATCATCGCAAGCCCCGGCGCGCCGTCCACACCCCAGCCTCCCGCGGCCTGCGCGATCGCCTCGACCTCCTCTTCAGAGGGCGCGCGGATGTGCTCTTCCGGATGCGCCCCCCTCATCTCAGGCTCCAGGTAAGGGCCCTCCAGATGAACGCCCAGAATGCGCGCCTCGGCGGCGTCTTCTTCTTGTTGAAGCGCCCACGCATCACTCACCGCGCGGGCCGCGCGAATCAGCTCTTCCCGGGATGCCGTGGTGAGGGTGGGCAGAAAAGCCGCTGTTCCGCGCTTCGCCAACTCCCGGGCGATCCGCCGCACGCCGGCGGCGTCGGTCGTCAGGAGCGCATCCCCGCCCAGGCCGTTCACCTGAAGATCCATGAAACCAGGGCTAACCAGCGCGCCGCCCAAATCGAGAACGCGCGCTCCGGGAACCAAAGGACAGGCGCCGCGCGGACCCACATAAGAAAAAACGCCCTCCTCGATAACGAGGAGGGCGTCGGCTATCCTCTCAAGCGGCGTATACGCCGTCACACCCACGAGGCACAGGGCCATGACGCGGGCCTATTTCTTCTTTGCGCTTTTTTTCAGCTCCGCGCGCACCTTCGCGTTCGCGTTGATGAGCGACTCGACGTTCCCTTTCGCCACCTCATACAGGGAGGATTGCACGCGCTCAAGTATCAGGCGGCCCGCCAGGGTAGTAACACCCGGAACCTTGGCCGGCACATTCTTTTCGCTCGAGCCATTTGCAATTTCTTCGATGTCCTTGAGGATGTCCCGGTCGTCGTAGAGTTCATTCTCTCCGTACTGATAGGTGAGCTTCACGTAGTCTCTTTCTTTTCTCTCCTGATCGCGCGTTTCGCGGACGATGTTCTCCATGTCGGCGGAAACGGGTTTTTTCGCCGAGGCGTTGCGCTTCTCGATCTGCTTGAAGTACTTGGCGTGATCGTAGGACTTGGGCAGTTCCTCACCCGGTATCTTCGAGCTGATCTCGAAGCGAATCGCCCTGTCGGCATCCACGAATTTCGGCGGGCCGATCTCGTAGGTGATGCCCTCGACGTTGAACCGATCTCCTTTTTTGGGCTCGAACTTCTTTTGCAGGTCTTTCGTTAAGCGGTTCAGCGTGACGGAAGCGGTTTCGATGAAAAGCTGCGACTGAAGTGAAGACATTTTTTCGATCTCCTCGGCTTCGAAGAACAAATCAGAGGATGGAACATGCCCCAGCGCGGCGAATGCGTCAAGACCCGCAGAGGCGTTTCAAGAATCCGCATATTGAAAATGAAAGGGTTCCGATCCCCATCGGCGAAGGAGGATATATGTGATATGGTCGCGCTTTTCAAGCGCGCCTCATCTCTCAATCTCTGACAAGGAGCGATTTCAGATGGCAGGGCCCGTCCACATCCGCATCGGGGGCTACTCCCCGCCCGATACCTCCCACAGCCGCGCGATGGTTCTCTTCCGGGAGAAGATGGGCCAGCGGCTGGGCGATGACGTCAGGACAGACATCTTCTGGAACGTGATGGATTTCGGCTACGGCGCGCCCGACCTGCTCGCCATGGTGGAATGCGGAATGCTCGGCATGTGCTATTTCTCGACGAGCTATCTCGCCGACAGGGTGCCGGAGCTGGAGATCGTCGACCTGCCTTTCACCTTCGAGGATTCCGACCACGCCTACGGCGCGCTCGACGGCGCGCTCGGTGCGCACTTGAGCGAGCGAATCGAAGCGCAGACCGGCTACAGGAGCCTGGGCTTCTGGGACAACGGCTTCCGCCACCTCTCGAACAGCGTCCGCGACGTGAGGACACCCGATGATTGCCGGGGGCTGCGGGTCCGCCTGCAGCCCAACGAGACGCACGTGAGGACCTTCGAGCTCCTGGGCGCCGAGCCCGTTCCGGTGGAACTCAAGGAAGGGATCGCCATGATCGAATCGGGCGAGGTGAACGCGCAGGAAAACCCGCTTTCGAACACCGTCACCTACGGCGTCACGAACCACCAAAGACGCATCACGATGAGCGGCCACTTCTACGGGGCGCGCGCCCTGCTCGCCCACCGGGAGAGCTTCGACGCCTGGCCCCCCGAAGTTCAGGAAGCGGCGCGGGCGTGCATCCGCGAAGCCATCGACTACCAGAGAGAGGCTGCCCAGGCCGGGGAGATCGCGATTCGAAAGCGCCTCGAAGAAGAGGGAGTCGCCTTCGTGGACCTGAGCGATGCGGAGCGCGCGGCCTTCGCGGATGCGACGGAACCCATACGCGCCGAAGCGAGAGAGAGGCTCGGGAGCGCGCTGTTCGATCTGGCCGGGAGAAAATAGGAAAGAACTCCCGCTTGCGCTGCCGCGCTCTGCCCTCCTCGCCATCGCACCCTCGCTCCGGTTAGAATCTATCCCCGTACAGCGCGAATCGAGAACAGGTTATTCACAGAAGGCGCGAAAAACCTTGCGTATAGGCTACATTGCCGCATCCCTTGTCGGCATCATCCTCCTCGGTACGGTCGGTTATACCCTGATGGAGGGATGGTCGCTCGTCGAGTCTTTCTATATGACGATGATCACCGTCACGACCGTGGGCTTCAACGAGGTGCGTGAGTTGAGCACGACAGGGCGCATGTTCACCGTGGCGCTCATGATCCTGGGCGTGGGCACCCTTTTCTACGGAATCGCGATTATCGCCGAAATCAGGTTCGAAGAGCGGGTGCGTCAGATTTTCGGGAGGCGAAAACTGGTGAAAGAACTCAAGAGACTCGAAAACCATCACATCATCTGCGGGTACGGGCGCATCGGCTCCACCGTCGCGGGGGAATACGCCAGAGAGTCACTGCCCCACGTCGTCATCGAGAGCGACGAGACCACTGCCGCACAACTCGATCAGGAGGGCCGACTGGTGATTCTCGGCGACGCCACGCGGGATGAAATGCTCATCGAGGCGAACGTGAAGACGGCGAAGAGCCTCGTCTGCGCCTTGCCTACCGACGCGGAAAACGTGTTCGTCACACTCACGGCGCGGGCGCTGAACCCGAATCTCTACATCCTGAGCCGCGCTGCGCTCGAGAGTTCCATCGGCAAGATGGAGGCGGCGGGCGCGAACCGCGTGGTCTCGCCCTACATCATGGGCGGCATGCACATGGCGCAGTCCGTTCTGAGGCCCAAACTCGCCGGCTTTCTCGAGGAGGTGACCAGCCACGCGACGACGGACCTGGACTTCGACGAGGTGACCGTGCCCGAAGGATCGGACCTCGTCGGCATGGCGATCCGGGAATCGAAGATCAGCCAGGAGACCGGCGTCTACCTGCTCTCCATCCGCCACAACAGCGGGGAGATGCGCTTCAACCCGGGGCCTGATTTTCAGATCCAGGCGGGAGACCACCTCTACGCCCTGGGCACGCCCGAGGAAGTGGAATCCCTGCGCAGGCGCGTTCACGCGAAATAGCGGGCCTCACGTTTCGCCCCACTACCCGAGCGCGTCCAAATTCAAGCCCTGCCCCAGGCGGAGAAGCTGCTCTGCATCCTGGGTGCCCGGGGCTGCGCCAGCCATCATTTCATACACACCCGCCAGGTAAGGAATCACGCCCAGAAGCGGAGCATCCGGCCCGCAAAGCTCGGCGACCGCCGCCGGATTGCGCTCTGCCGCCGGCGTGGCCTCCCCCGTCGTGTCGGAGAGGATGACGCCCAAAATCGCAAGGCCCTGCCTCTTCGCCTCCCGCACGCTCAAAAGCGTGTGATTGATGGTCCCGAGACCCAGAGGGGCGACGAGCACGGTAGGCAGATTCGCGCGGCGCGCCAAATCGCTCATCGAGACGCCTTCGGCCAAAGGGGCGAGTAAACCGCCCGCGCCCTCGACTAGCAATGGCCCGCACTCTTTTTTGAGCGCTTCTATCTGCTCGACGATTCTTTCCAAATCCGGCGGCGCGCCCTCGCGTTCCGCCGCGTGAGCGGGAGTCAGGGGAACTTCGTATCTGTAGGGGCAAATCTCATCGAGCGGCCTCGGGTCACCCGCCGCCGTCTTGAGCGCCAGAGCGTCTCTGGGGACGAGGCTGCCATCCATAAACGCGCAGGCCGATTCGGCGGGCTTCATCACCCTCGGGTCCAGATCCTGCGCCGCCCAGTGGGCCGCGATGACGCAGCCCGCCACCGTCTTTCCCACGCCGGTTCCCGTTCCGGTCAAAAAGATGGCAATATCGGACATCGGACGAACCTCACGAGGAGCCGAAAATGAGCCACGCCAAAACCATCGACCTCACGGGCGAACTCTGCCCCATGAACTGGGTGCGGACGAAGCTCGCGCTCGAGGCGATGGCGCCGGGCGATACGCTCGAAGTATGGCTCGACGCGGGCGAGGCCGCCACCAGCGTCCCCAAAAGCGCCGCCGCCGATGGTCACGCCGTCGAGAGCGCGACGCCGGATGCGCAAGGCCGCGTGCGGGTCGTTATCAGGAAGGGGTGAAATATCTGACTCCTCGATAAGCCTCCTGGCAGTCCTTAATTCCCTGCCAAATAGCGTGTCAAATAGTGTGCCAAATAACGTATAATTAAAAGTATATTTTTCAAATAAAATTTGACAAACATATTATAATCATATACTTATAATTATAGATGTGTTGTCAAATAGTGTGTCAAATAGTGTGTCAAATAAGGAGATATCTTGGACTGGAGAAAATTCAGATTCGAATATCATTACGAACCCGCTGGTCTCACGAGCACCATTATTTCCATAGAAGCGTCCAAAGAAGCGGCCATGAGCCTCATTCTCCCTCCTGAGTGGGGGGAAACATTGAACAAGCTCAACCGTGTCCGCGCCATTCACGGCACCACGGCCATCGAAGGAAATCCCCTTTCAGAAGCCGAAGTCTCACAACAAATCGAGGCACAGGAGCAATCCGCCGATCACCAGGATGCAACGCAACTCAGCAAGGAGCAAATTCAGATTAGAAACGCCGGAGCCGCGCAAACGTGGGTCCAAGAGAGGTTCAAACCCGGCAGCGACCCCTTCACTCTCTCTGACATTTTGATCATGCACAAAATGATTACCGAGAATGCCGACATGACGGACAACACGCCCGGGCAGTTGAGAGCTTTTTCGGTTCAAGTTGGTAGCCCTTCTTTGGGAGGAGTTCACAGGGGCGCGCCGCATGAGGAGCTGCCCGGTTTGATGAACGAATACATCGAATTTTTGCGAGCCCGCAAAATGGAGGCGGAACACCCCGCCATTCGCGCATTACTCGCGCATTTTTTCCTGGTGACTATCCACCCCTTCGGCGACGGAAACGGAAGAACATCCCGCCTGGTGGAGGCGGGAATCTTGTTCCGCGGGGAGTATAACGTACACGGCTTCTACGGACTGTCGAACTATTTCTATCGCCACGACGATGAATACAAGAGGCTTCTTCAAAAGTGCAGGGAAGAACAACCCTTCAATGTTACCCCGTTTATTGCTTTTGGCTTACAGGGCTTTATGGAGGAGTTGAAAGGAATCAACAATTTCATCAAGACGAAGTTGAATCGAATCGTCTATCGAAACATGCTGGTGCAGGCGCGCAACAAGAAGATATCCGAAAGGAGATACCTGATTAACGACAGGGAATATGGCCTTCTGGATTTCTTGATATCGGAGACCGAGCCTCTTGATCCGTTTTCCGAGCAACCCTCGAAGAGCCTGAGTGTAAGTGAGTTGTTCGAATCCCCCTATATTCGAGGAGCATACAAGGAGGTATCCACAAGAACCTTTTTTAGGGAATTAGTACGACTCGAAGAATTCGGCTTCTTGAAGCTCACAGACACGAAATCCGATGGATGGATTATGGAGTTGGATTTTGACGCTATAGGGAAATACTAAGTTGATTTGCTTTTCACCCAGCTCATCACTCCCCTCCCTCACGGCAGGGGCTCGTCCCTCAGCCAGCGGGCGAGGGCTTTTTCGGGGTCTGCGATCTCATCGAGCGAGGTGTAGTAGTAGGCCTCCCAGCCCACCTCGGGCAGGCCGGTGAATATCATGAGGTTCAGCGGATAGGCCTCGCAATCGGTCGAGCGCCTGAAGTCGTCGCGGAACAGGAAGACGGGCTTCCCCCAGGCGACCGCCATGCCGAGTTCGACCATCACGCCCTCATCGGGCGGACAGCCGTTCACCACGCCGAAAAAGCCCGCCGCATCGCGCACGTCGCGCATGTCGTTCTGCCCGACGCGGTAGGCCCAGCCGGGGCTCGCGAGCATCTCCGGCTGGTTGTTGCGCGTGAACGGCTCCCACACTTCTGCGCCCACGGCCTCGAGCGCCGCCACGAGATCGGGCAGCGGCCCCTCGCGCTGTTGTAAGGAAAAGCCGTAAGGACTCGCCAGGTACAGGGTCTTTTTCGCCATGCTCACCCCCTCTCCTCTCTCATTCGCCTCGCGCTATCGATAAGGGAGCGCGCGTCATACTCCCACATGGCAAGACTCATCGTCCAGCGCAGGCGCGGCTCCGCCCAAACCGCCTGTCCATTCCCCGCACCTCTCCTTGAGACTGGGTGAACGTTCGGCCTCACTCCACGTTCTCGCCGAAAGCGGCGAAGGCCAGCCCCGCGCACAGCGCCACCCCGGCGGCGACGTGGAGCAGCGTCACGAACCCCCATATCGGGAGCAGCCAGCCCGCCAGCAGCGCGCCGAGCGTGGAGCCGACCCCCCAGGTGGCGGCGCTGTAGAGGGACTGCGCGGTGTTCTTCGTCGCCTGGCTGCTCAGGCGGTCGACGTACTGGATCGCGCCCGCGTGAAAGACGCCGAAGGCGACGCCGTGCAGAAGCTGGATGAGGATGAGCAAAACTGCGTCCGTCGTAAGAGCGACGAACTCCCATCTCAAGCCTGCGGCGATCATGCCGGCGGCTATCATCCACTTTAGGCCGAACTTTCTCTGGATGGCCTGCGCGTAGATGAGAAAAACGATTTCGCTCACCACGCCCACCGTCCAAGCCAGGGCGATGAGGTCTGCCGACATGCCCAGTTCTTTGAGCCTGATGCTGAAGTAAATCCCGAAGGGTCCGGCGGACACCGCGGCGAACATCGTGGTGAGAAGGAAGACGGCGAGCGGGCTGCTGCGGAGCAGGAGTTTCAAGTCGGCCCGGAAGCGCGGCCGCGCGGGGCCAACCTCCCTCGGCAGATGAAAGATCACGAAAACGAGGGCGATTCCCACGCACGCCACGAACGGAAAGATGGAGGCGACACCGGTGGTCTCGACCAGACGGCCCGCCCCCATCGCCGCGACGATGAAGCCCAGCGACCCCCAAAGTCGCACCCGGCCGTACTGCGCGCCCGTGGCCTCTATCTCGCGCAAGCAAAGGTTCTCGGCTATCGGCACGAGGGGAGCTCTCAAGGCGGAGAAGAGCGTGATCAATATGAGCAGCGCGACAAAACCGCTCGCCCCCCACAAGAAGAGCGCCAGGAGAGAACTCGCTATGGCGCAGGTGAAGGCCACGCTGCGGCCCAGACGGAACTTGTCCGCAAGCGCTCCGAACAGGGGCGGCGCCAGCGCGTTCGAGAGGCGGGGTGCGGCGTTCAGCAGGCCGAGCTGGAACCCGCTCACGCCCACGGAATGATAAAAGATGTTCAGGAACGGGAGCATGACGCCGACGGCGAAAAAATGCAGGAAATAAAACGCGGGCATCCGCCAGAAGGGAATCGCGCCGGGGACTTGCGCGCTCATGAGCGCGCGCAGAGATTACGGGGCACCTGGAACCTCTTAACCCGGGCGGGAAGACCCATTCGACCACGAAGGGAAAATGATTTCCACCCGGGCGGCGGTTTCTTCTTCGGCATGGTTTTGTTATTCTCCACGCGCGATGGATTGTTTTGTTCCAAACCTGATTATCGAACGCCGGGCGGACCGGGATTTGGCTTCCGCGACGGCGACTCCGGAAGCGACGAAAAGCGGGAAAACCCCCGTGGAAGGGGGAGATTCTTCTATCTTTTTCACCTCATGGCAATACTTGCAGGAGCGAAATCATGAGCACGAATAACCTGGCGGAAATCGCGGAGCAGATGGTGGCGCCCGGCAAAGGCATCCTCGCGGCGGACGAGAGTTCGGGCACGATTCAAAAGCGCCTCGACAGCATCGGCGTCGAATCCACCGAGGCGAACCGGCGCGCCTACCGCGAGCTTCTCTTCACGACGGAGGGAATCGAGGAATACATCAGCGGCGTCATCCTCTTCGACGAAACGCTGCGCCAGAGCGCTGCGGACGGAACGAACTTCGGCGCGCTGCTCGCCTTGCGCGGCATCCTGCCCGGCATCAAGGTCGACAAGGGAGCGAAGGACCTGGCTTTCGCCCCGGGGGAGAAGGTCACCGAGGGCCTCGACGGCCTGCGCGAGCGGCTCAGCGAGTACGTCTCACTCGGCGCCACGTTCACCAAATGGCGCGCGGTGATCACCATCGGCGAGGGTATTCCCTCCGCCTATTGCATCGAGGCCAACGCGCACGGCCTCGCGCGCTACGCGGCGCTCTCCCAGGAGGCGGGCCTCGTCCCCATCGTGGAGCCCGAGGTGCTCATGGACGCGGACAACACCATCGAGGTCTGCGAGGAAGTGACGAACGAGACGCTCGAAAGCGTCTTCCACGCCTTGCACTTACACCGCGTCTCGCTCGAGGGCATGATCCTGAAACCGAACATGGTGATCTCGGGCAAGGGATGCCCGACGCAGGCGGGCGTGGGGGAAGTGGCCGAGGCCACGGTGCGCTCTCTCACGAGAAACGTGCCCGCCGCCGTGCCCGGCATCTGCTTCCTCTCGGGCGGACAGAGCGACGCGGTCGCCACCGCGCACTTAAACGCGATGAACGCGATGGGCCCCCACCCCTGGGAGCTCAGCTTCTCCTACGGCCGCGCGCTGCAGGCGCCCGCCCTCAAGGGCTGGGGCGGCGAGGCGGCGAACGCGCCCCTCGCCCAGAGGCTCTTCCTCCACCGGTGCAAGTGCAACGGCGCCGCGAGGGCGGGAGCGTACGAGGAGGCGATGGAAGGAGAAGTCGCCGCGGCATAACCGCAGGAATAACCGCCCGCCAGGGAACAGGAGTGAGGATGCAACAGGAAGCCGCCGCCGTCGGCACCACGAACTTCAAAGGCATGACGCTCGAGCGCCACATCCGCGAGGAGGAGAGAAACCACCCGGGCGCGCGGGGGCTCTTCACCCGCCTCGTCACGCAGATCACCCTGGCCGCCAAGATCATCAACGCCGAGGTCAACAAGGCGGGCCTCGTGGACATCCTGGGCCTGACCGGCGAGGTCAACGTGCAGGGCGAGGAAGTCCAGAAGCTCGACGAATACGCCAACGACGTGATGAGAAAGGCCCTCGACCACACCGGTTCGGTGGCCGCCCTGGCGAGCGAGGAGATGGAGGACGTCTACGTCATCCCCGGCGAATACATCGAGGGGGGCGAATACGTGGTGCTCTACGACCCGCTGGACGGCTCCTCGAACATCGACGTGAACGTGAGCATCGGCTCGATCTTCTCCATCCTGCGCCGCAAGGGCGAGAGCGGCCCCACGGAGCTCGACGACTTCCTCCAGCCGGGCGTGTCCCAGATTTGCGCGGGCTACGTCATCTACGGCTCATCCACCATGCTGGTCTACACCACGGGCAACGGCGTCGACGGCTTCACGCTCGACCCCTCGGTGGGCGAGTTCTTTCTCTCCCATCCCGACATCCAGATTCCCGAGCGGGGGAAGATATACAGCATCAACGAGGGCAATTCCTCGAAATGGGACGAATCCACCTCCCGCTACATCACGTACCTGAAAGAGGAAGACGCCGAATCGGGCCGCCCCTATTCGGGGCGCTACATCGGTTCGCTGGTGGCCGATTTCCACAGAAACCTCTTGAAGGGCGGCATCTTCCTCTATCCGGGCGACAAGAAAAACCCCAGCGGCAAGCTGCGTCTTCTCTATGAGTGCAACCCCATGTCCTTCATCGTGGAGCAGGCCGGGGGCGCAGCGAGCGACGGCCACCGCAGGATCATGGAGATCCAGCCCGAAAAGCTGCACCAGCGCGTTCCTTTCATCGTCGGAAGCAAGCACGACGTCGCCGACGCCATTCGCTTCATGTCCAGAGGGGGAAATTGAATGCAGACGCATCGCCTCGCTTTTTTATTTCTCGTCACCATCCTTCTGACCGGCTGCGTGGGCATCGAAGACTATGAGCGAAAAACGGATGAAGCAGCAGGCCTCAGAGGCGAAATCGCGAAGTTCGAGGGTGAAATTAACGAACTTCGCCGGAAAATCGAGGAACTCGAAGGGCAAATCAAGCAAAAAGACCTCGATAATCAGGAACTCAGCCAGTCCCTCACCATGGCCAGGCGCCACAGCCAGCAGATAGAAACGCGCGTGGCCGACCTGCGCGCGCAAATGACTTCCCAGCAATCACAGCAAACCGAGAGCGCCCAGAAGGTAGAGCGCCTGCAGCGCGCCCTGGAGAGCGCGCGCACGCGGGTCCGGGAGCTTCAGAAAAACCTCGTGGCCGCGCAAAAGAAACTCCTCCGCTTCGAGGACCGGATTCGCTTCCAGATCCAACTCGAAAAAGACATGAAGGCGCAACTCTCGAGAGAACGCCGACGCGGAATCGTTCAGGTCCGGCGCGAGGGCGACCGGGTGTTGATCAGCATCGCGAGCGCCATCCTCTTCAAGTCGGGAAGCGCGAAGATCCGCTCCGAAAGCAAAGCCCTGCTCGTCAAGTTCTCGAGTCTCCTGCGCCGCTACGCGAACCGCGAGGTGCAGGTGCAGGGGCACACCGACAACGTGCAGATATCCGATCGCCTGGCGGAGCGCTGGGAGACGAACTGGGAGCTTTCCGCCGCACGCGCCACGCGGGTGCTGCGCTACTTCGTCGAGGTGGGAAACCTCGACCCGCGCCGGGTCTCGGGGGCGGGGATGGGCGAGTTCCGCCCGATCGCCGACAACGATACGCGCGAGGGCCGCCGGACGAACCGGCGAATCGAAATCATCATCTATCCCCCCGATTCCTAGCGGGGCTGTTGGAAAAAGCCCTGAGAGGGCAAAGGCAACCCCCCCTACCCCCCTTGTCAGGGGGGTAAAAAGAAAAAAGCCCCCTTGATATGAGGGAGTTATTGCAGGGGCAGGAAAAAGCAAAGCCCCCTCTGCCCGGCGGGGGCGCATCGCCTTTTTATACCCCCCTGACAAGGGGGGTAGGGGGGGTTGGTTTTCAGGGCGGTGGAATGACGAGCGGGGCGGCTTTTTCAACAGCCCCCTGGTGGGCGGGCTCTCCCGCGCAGCACCGTCAGAAAGGATTTTCCTTGATCCTCGAGCGGATACCCGTCGGCCCCTTCCAGGTGAACAGCTACGTCGTGGGCTGCGAGGAGACGAAAGAGGGCGCCTACATCGACCCGGGCGCGGAGGTGGAGCGCGTCATCGCGGCGGCGCACGGGCACGGCTTGAACCTCACCAAGATCATCGGCACCCACGCGCATATCGATCACGCAGAAGGCGTCGCCGAGGCGAAGGAAAAGCTCAGGGTTCCCTACTGGCTCCACGAGGCGGAACTGTTCAACCTGCGCGACATACCGAACGCGGCGCGGGGCTACGGTTTCCCCGAACCGCCCGTCCCGGAGGTGGACGCGCACCTCGTGCCGGGCGATACGATCCTTGTGGGAAACCTGGAATTCGAGATCAGGCTCACCGACGGGCACGCGCCGGGCAACGTAACGCTCTACCGGCCCGGAGACGAGAACGGGGCGGGGCACGCCATCGTCGGCGACGCCCTTTTCGCGGGCTCTATCGGGCGGACCGACCTCTATATGGGCGACGGAGGCGTATTGTTGAACAGCATCCGGACGCAACTGCTCACCCTGCCGGACGACACCGTCGTGCATCCGGGCCACGGGCCGGAGACCACCATCGGCCACGAGAAAGCCACCAACCCATTCTGCCAGCCCGGAGCCGAACAATTTCTGATTTGAGCCCGGACGCCCCGCAGGCCCACCCCCATCTGGGAGGCGGCGTGAAGTTCTGCGTCGCCTGCGGGAGTCCGCTCCTCTTCCGCCCCTGGACGGAGGGGGACGGCACCATGCAGCTTTGCTGCAGCGCGGCCTCCTGCAACCACGTCCATTTCCTGGACCCCAAGGTAGCGGCCGGCGTCGTCGCGACGATAGGTGGCGAGGCCGTACTCGTGCGGCGCGCCCATAACCCCGGCAAGGGGCTCTGGACGTTCCCCGGCGGCTTCGTGAACCGGGGCGAGGTGGTCCCGGAAGCCGCCGCACGCGAGGCGTTTGAGGAGGCGGGAATTGAAGTGGCGGTGGAATCTCTCCTGGGGGTGTACTCGTTCGAGGGAAACGCCACCGTGCTTATCGTCTACACGGGCGCCGTGACGGGGGGCGCCCCGCGCGCCCTCGCCGAGACCACCGAGGTCAAGCTCGTCGCGCCCGATGCGATCGACTTCGACGAGCTCGCCTTCGACACCACGCGCGCCGCCATGCGCGACTGGCGGGAGCGGATGCGAGGGTAGTTGTCCTAAAGAGAAAACCACGGGAATAGGATAATCGCGGAGGGTTGTCCATGCTGGCAAATCCGTCCACCAAGTCGTCATTCCGGCGAATGCCGGAATCCAGAAGAATTTCCTGATCCATGAAACAACTCTGCGTATACATTCTCGCAAGCAAGCGCAACGGTACACTCTATATCGGTGTTACGTCCGACCTCATCCGGCGGGTCTGGCAACACAAGAACAATGCGACGGGAGGCTTCACAAAGCGCTATGGTGTCCACACCCTGGTCTGGTACGAGAGTCACGAAACCATGGATAGCGCGATTGTACATGAGAAGAGACTCAAAAACTGGCCAAGAGCGCGAAAGCTCTCATTGATTGAAACAGGCAATCCGAACTGGCGTGATTTGTATGAGGACCTCATCGGCTCTGGATTCCGGCATTCGCCGGAATGACGGTGTTAAGTCCGTGTGTGGCGAGAAGAGCGACAAGGTGCCTCCCTTGTATATGGTATAATTCCAGATGAACTGTACAGCATACCCCTAATCCAATCCCATAAGAGCAGACCCTTTGACCGTCCTGCGAAGCCCCTGCGCCTGTCCGAAAAAGGGGGAAATCACGGGAGGTTTCCCCTGCCGGCGAATCCGTCTCCCACGCCGTCATTCCGGCGAATGCCGGAATCCAGGGGCTTTGCTTTTTGTTCTTTGGCTATTATTCCAGGCGAATGAACGAGGAAATGGAACGCCGTAATTTACCCTTCTCATCGGCTCTGGATTCCGGCATTCGCCGGAATGACGATCAAAGACCGTCACGGCAACCGACTCACAGGAGTTTCCCGGCACCCCTCAAGGGGGAGTGAATTCCTTCTTCATCGCTCCCGCGGGCGGCCCTCTCGGCCCCCCTACGATGCCCCCACATAAACAAGCGCGCCGGGTTTGAGGGGGGCGTTCTTCTTCGGTTTTTTCACCCGCAACTCCACCGTCATGCCCAGCTTGACCATGAAGTCGATCAGCCTTCCGCGGGAGAAGCGCGAGAGCTTCTCGTTCATGAGATACGAGGCCTCGGGTTGTTTGATGTCGAGAATGCGCATCACTTCCTTTTGGGTCAGTTTTCTCGACTGAATCGTATTCGATACCTCGCTCAGGAGTTGCGACCTCAGCTGTATCTCATCCGCTTTCGGGTGTCCCAGATCCTTGAAGATATTGTGGCTTCCCTTGAAAATTTCAAATTCACTCATCTATCAACCTCCTCATTCCGCACTTTCTTGATTTTTCATATATTCAATCAATCCCCTGAGATTGGCCTCGATGATCCGCATCTCCCGCCGAGGCGTTCGGATTCCTCTTTTCGATTTCTTTTGAAAGACGTGCAGAACACAAACGGCCGCCCTGAATTTCACCGTGTAAATCGCCCGATACGCGTCACCGCCGCGATTTTCAACAATCTCTAACACCCGGCGCCCCTGAAACCCTTCAGCGGTTTGGCGGAGAGGGCTTTTCTTCCCCATTGAGCTACCTTCAAGGCGTAGAACATTCCCTCCTGCACCTCATGGGGAAATCGCTCAAACGCATCCTTGCTCCTGCCTAGCCACCATATCGGTTTGGGCGTCTTCGACCCGTTGCGCTGCACGGAAATTGTTCATCCTTTCTCCTCGTGATTCGGCGGTGAGCATTCGCAGGAATACCGGGTGGGCCCTCGTCAATTGAATATAACATAATTGTTATGCCAGTCAACGCCGGGCCGATCCAGTCGGGGTTCGAAAGCCGGGATTGTTGAAAAAGCCCTCGCTCGATCGGCTCCGATACCGGAATGACGGTGAACACTCCCGATCATATAATCGCGCCACCCGTTATGATCTTTCCGGTTCACGAGAGGCGCGCGCGGCGCGGCCTCTTATCCAATAAGGAGACGACAGATGACGCTATCCGCTGAAACGCTCGCAAAGCTGAGAGATATCGACACCCCCACGGTTTCGAACGCCGTGGAATCGTTCGGCGTGCGCCCGAGGACGCTCGGCCACACCGACGCGAGCATCAAGTGCATGTTCCCCGAGATGGGCGTGGCGCTCGGCTATGCCGTGACATTCACGACGGGCGAATACGCGACCGGCGAGGAGCGGGCGCACGCATCGCGCATCGCGCTCTACGAGGCCGTGGCGGCGGCGCCCAAGCCCTGCGTCCTCGTGCAGCAGGACGTCGGCCCCAGGCCCCGCTCGGCGTGCCTCTGGGGGGAGATCATGTCGAACCTGTTCTCGCGCCTGGGGGCGGAGGGCGTGGTGACGGACGGGGTGGTGCGGGATCCCGAGGAGATGCGCGCGGCGGGCTTCAAGACCTGGTGCGCGGGCATGACGGTCTCGCGCGGCGACGTGCGCGTGGTGGCGGTGAACACGCCCGTCTCGGTCGGCGGGATGGCCGTTGTGCCGGGCGACCTCATTCACGCGGATTCGGGCGGCGCGCTCGTGGTGCCGAAAGAAATCGCGGCGGAAGTGCCCGACGCCGCCGAGCGCGTGCTCGCCAGGGAAGCGGATATACTCGACGCCATCCGCGCGGATGAGTTCAGTCTGGAGGACCTGGTGAAGCGGTTTTATTCGTGAGGGGGGCAAGTTGTTCAGGATTTTTTTAACAACTGTCTCGGACGGCAAGGATTATCACGTTCGCCATGATGCTTTCGGACGCACCCGGCCTTTTTCTCGGGAAGGCCGGTTCGATGGAGGGCCAATCGCGACGGAGGATAGAGCGATTGCATCTTTTCTTATCAGGCATCCCCTCCTTCCTCAGCCGCAACAAACTCTCCCTTCATAGACGACAAATTCGCTCGAACCAACACCGCGCATGCGCCTTCTAGGCGTCATCGCGCGGTTGCAAAGGCTTCGTGCGTCAATTATATATTCTCAATCGTTGTTTCCATCATGCGCGGAGGATCCAGGCCGTTCCACGCCAGCGGTTTTCGCCGTCAGCGCGGTCGCTCATCGAGAGAGAAGCGTTCAGATGTCAGCCAGAATCCGTTTCAGCCCGTGTGGCGCCTTACTCCTCGCCCTCTCCCTGTCCGCCTGCGACAATGCCCAGGAAACGAAGAGCAGAACCCCGACCGCGCGTCCGGTCAAGCTGATTACGGTCAAAGCGGCCGACGCGATGCGGGTGAATCGCTTCCCGGCGGTGATCGGTGCTGGCCGGCTCTCCGAGTTGAGCCTCCAGGTGGGCGGCATGCTGCGCGAGTTCCCGGTGAAGAAAGCGCAGAGTCTTAAGCGCGGCGATCTGATCGCCAGACTGGATCAGCGGGATTTCAAATCCACCCTCGCCTCGGCCAGAGCGCAATACCAAAACGCGGAAAAAGAGTATCGGCGCGCGGTTCGCCTGGCGGCGCAGGACGCCATTGCGCGCGCCGTGCTGGAGCAGCGCAAAACCCAGCGGGATGTGAACAAGGCGCAGTTGGAACGCGCCGAAAAAGCGCTGGCGGACTCCGTGCTGCGCGCCCCCTTCAAGGGGTTGGTCGCGCAAACGATGGTGAAGAAACTGCAAAACGTGAAGCCGGGCCAGATCGTCGTAAAATTCATGAGCGACGACACGTTCGAAGCCACCATCGATCTGCCCGCCGGCTTTGTGGCCAGGATTCCCAAAAAAGCTGCTGAAAACCCCGATCCGCATGCATTCGTCATATTGGACGCGGCCCCGAACCAGCGCATAAGAGCCCTCTACAAGGAAGCGACGCTCTTGGCGGATACGGCGTCCCAAACCTACGCGGTCACGTTTGCGTTTCGTCCTCCCGAGAACCTGCTCGTGCTGCCCGGCATGAACGCCAACGTGGAGTTGCGAATCGAAAACAAGGCGCAGACGCCGCGCGTGGCGGTGCCCCTGGCCGCGGTGACCAGCGACGGGAAAAACAACTACGTCTGGGCCGTCGACAAGAAAACGATGAAGGTGTCCAAGCGCGCCGTCACTCTCGAAGAAGGCGTAGGCGAAACGGTTGTCGTTACCGCCGGGCTCGCGGCTGAGGAAACCATCGCCGGGGCCGGCGCGGCCTATCTGTCGGAGGGCATGAAGATAAGAGAGTGGAAATGACGCGCCGTAATCGACTGCTCGGATCGACCCGCGCAATCGGGTGCGCCGCGCCATGAACATCGCCGAATTCACCATCAGGAATACCGTGTTGAGCGTCATCGTCATCGCGTTGACGATTGCGGGCGGCTGGTCGGCCTACCGAAGCATGGCGCGTTTCGAGGATCCGGAATTCATCATTCGCCAGGCTCTCGTCATCACGGGCTATCCGGGCGCCGGCCCTCACGAAGTCGCGCTCGAGATTACCGAGCCCCTGGAAAAAGCCATCCGGCAAATGGCGGAAATCGATACCATCGAATCCATATCCACTGCGGGAAAATCCGAAATTTCCGTCGAGATAAAATACGAAGCGTCACCCACCAAAGCCGACCTCCAGATCATCTGGACCAAGCTGCGAAACAAGGTGAACGACGCCGCCCAGGGCCTGCCGCCCGGCGCGGAAATGCCCTACGTGGCCGACGATTTCGGCGACGTGTTCGGCCTGCTGTATTTCATTACCGGCAACGGCTATTCGCTCGCCGAGCTTAAACGCTACGGCAAATCCCTGCAGCGCTCCTTGCTCCAGGTTGAGGGCGTCGCCCGCGTCACGCTGGACGGACTGCAAAAGGAAGCGATTTTCGTCGAGATCTCCAGGCAGGATACGGCCGCCCTGGGGCTTTCCATTTCCAACATCTACGACACGCTCGCGCAACAAAACGCCGTCGTCGCATCGGGGGACGTCAAAATCGGCGACCGGCGCATCGTGATCGATCCCACCGGGTCGATTGATTCCGTCGAGGCGATCCGAAATCTCCTCGTATCGTCCGACAACAAAGGGAAAGTGATTTTCTTGAAAGACATCGCGCGCGTCTGGCGGGGTTACCGCGAGCCCGCGCAAAAACTTTATCGATACAACGGCAAACCGGCGATTGCGCTGGGCGTTTCGGGCGCATCGGGCGGCAACATCGTGAAAATCGGCGCGGCCATCGACGAGAAAATCGCGGACGGTGAGGGGTCACGCCCGCTGGGCGTCGAGCTTCATGAATTCTACCACCAGGGAAAAATCGTCGACGAGTCGGTGCGCGTCTTTGTCGCCAACGTGATCGCCGCGCTGGTCATCGTCATCGTCACGCTGCTGATCTTCATGGGGCTGAGATCGGCCGTCGTGATCGGCGCGATTTTGCTGATGACGATTTTCGCCACCCTGGCGACGATGCATGCCGTCGATATTCCCATGCACCGCATCTCCCTCGGCGCGCTGATCATCGCCCTGGGCATGATGGTGGACAACGCGATCGTGGTGACCGAGGGCATTCTCGTGGGCGTGCAGAGCGGCGCCGGGAAACTGGAAATTGCGAACCGCATCGTCAAACGCGCCATCTGGCCGCTGCTGGGCGGCACCCTGGTCGGCATCATCGCCTTTGCGCCCATCGGCTTCGCGCCCGGCTCCACCGCCGAGTATACCGGCCATCTGTTCTGGGTGATCCTGATTTCGCTGATGTACAGCTGGGCGTTCGCCGTCACGCTGACGCCGCTGTTCTGCTATTGGCTCTTCAAGGAACCCGCGGCGTCCCCGGGAAGCCACGCGAGGCCCGAGAACGGCTTGCTGCGAACATACAAGCGGTTCCTGCGCTTCGCGCTCAGAATGCGCATCGTCGTCCTCGTCGGCGTGGTGGGCATATTTCTCGCCTCGGTGTGGGGATTTCGGTTCGTCAAATCCGGATTCTTCCCCGCATCCACCACGCCGCTATTCGTCGTGGACTACTGGCTGCCCGAGGGGACGGACATCTCCAAGACCGCGCGCGACATCGCGGAGCTTGAAAAGTTCGTCGCGGGCCTCAAGGGGATCGACGCGGTGCAGGCGTCCATCGGGGCCGGCGCCCCGCGATTCATGCTGGTCTATCCTCCCGAATCCGGGAACCCGGCCTACGGACAACTGCTGGTGCGCACGGACGACTATCGAATCATCGGCGGCCTGATGCCGAAGATTCACGCATACGTGGAAAACGCCTTTCCCCAGGCCCAGGGGAAGGTGTGGCGCTTTGTGCTGGGACCCGGCGGCGGATCGAAAATCGAGGCCGAGTTCAGCGGTCCCGAGCCGGAGATGCTTCGCGCCCTGGCGGACCGGGCCAAGGCCGTCATGGCGGCCGACGGCGGAGCGTTGTCGATAAAGGACGACTGGCGGCAACCGGTGAGCGTGATCGAACCCGTTTATGCGGAAAGCCCTGGGCGGCGCGCGGGCGTCTCCCGCGAGGACCTGGCGAAGGCCCTTCAAAGAAACTTTTCCGGGCGCGTCGTCGGCGTCTACCGCGAGAACGACGAACTGGTTCCGATTATTTCCCGCGCTCCCGAGCAGGAACGCGTGAATATCGACAACATCCACAACATCCAGGTGCTGAGTTCGGTCACGGGCAGAGCGGTGCCCATCGGTCAGGTGACCGACGGCTTCCGGACGCTGTGGCGCGATGGTCTGGTCCGGCGCAAGGACCGCGTCTGGAGAATCAAGGCGCAAAGCGACCCGTACCCGAACGAACTGCCCGCGGACCTCTTCGCGCGCCTTCGTCCGCAAATCGAAGCCATCGACCTGCCCGAAGGCTACTGGCTCGAATGGGGCGGGGAGCACGGCGACTCCGCCGAAGCCAACGAAAACCTGGCCTCGACCCTCCCGTTGGGTTTCCTCGCGATGGTGCTCGTCGTGTTCATCCTGTTCGGCAGCGTCAGGCAGCCCATCGTGATCTGGCTCGTCGTGCCGTTCGCCATCATCGGGGTGGTCGTCGGACTCGTGGCGACGGGCACGCCCATGGAGTTCATGGCGATACTGGGTTTGTTGTCGTTGTCGGGGCTGCTGATCAAGAATGCGATCGTGCTCGTCGATCAGACCGATCTGGAAATCAGCGAGGGCAAAGCGCGTTTCGATGCCGTGGTCGATGCGGCGGCCAGCCGCGTGCGCCCCGTCATACTGGGGGCACTGACAACCGTGCTGGGGGTAATGCCGTTGTTTTTCGATGCGTTCTTCAAGTCGATGTCCGTGGTGCTGGTATTCGGACTCACCTTCGCCACGCTGTTGACGCTGCTGATCGCGCCGGTGCTCTACGCCGTGTTTTTCCGTATTCATTCGGAGGAAATCGAGGGAGCGTTAAACCATGCGGAATAAATGGGCGTCGTTGTCCATTCTGGCGTTATCGGTCTGTGTTCTGGTCGCATTGACCGGCTGCGGTCGCGCCAAAGTCGGAGACGATGAAGCCGTCAAAGCCAAAATTACGCGTCAGACCACGTTTACGCCACAATCGTGGGCGACGAGCGTGGATGAATCACAGCTGCGAAGCGCGAGACGAGTCGATTGGCTGAAATCCTTTCAGGACACGATGCTGCGTGACTTCGTCGCCCAGACTCTCGCCAACAACCGCGACCTCATGGCCGCGGCGGCGAACGTCGAACGCGCGAGAGCATTGGCCGTTCAAGCGGGCGCTCAATTGAAACCCCAGGTGAATCTGGCCTTCGCCGGTTCGCGTTCCGGCTCGCTCGAGGGCGCCGCGCCCGAGGTCTCGAACTTCTCGACCTCGGTCCAGTTGAACTGGGAAGTCGATCTCTGGGGACGCATCAGCGCGGGGCGACGCGCCGCCGTCGCCAGCGCCGAAGCCGCGGCCGCCGACTACAAGTATGCGCAACACTCCCTGGCGGCGGCGACCGCGAAAGCCTACTTCATCTCCATCGAGGCGGGGCGGCAAACGGCCATACTGAAGGAAATCCTCGCATCGCTCGACGAAACCTTCCGCATCGTCAATGTGCAATACGAGAACGGACTCGCCTCCGCTCAAGACGTCGCGCTGGCGAAATCAGATCTAGCGTCCACCCGCGAACAACTGCTCGCGCTTGAGGCGTCTGAGAGAGAAGCCTTGCGGGCGCTGGAAGTGCTGCTGGGGCGCTACCCCAGAGGCGAGGTCGCCGTACGCGCGTCGCTGCCGCCTCTGCCGCCCATGCCGCCGCCGGGCGTTCCTTCCGACATACTGGAGCGACGGCCGGATCTGATTGCCGGCGAACGCCGCGTCGCCGCCGCCTTCAACGCCCTGAAACAGGCGAAGGCCGCGCGCCTGCCGCAGTTGAGCCTGACCAGCAACATCGGCGGAGCCTCTGGTTCCCTGTCGAATATTACCGACCCGGCCAACATCGCCTGGCGGCTCGTCGGCAACCTGCTGGCCCCCGTATTCGACGGCGGCGCCAGAAAAGCGCAGGTGGAAATTGCGACGGCGGAGCAAAAACAAGCCCTGGCGGCGTATGCCCAAACCGCACTCAACGCATTCAGCGAAGTGGAAACCAATCTTGACCTGGCGGGCACGCTCGCCCGGCGTAAAGAGGCGCTCGGCGTCGCGCTCGCGCAGGCGGAAAAGGCCCACCGGATCGCGCTGCTCAGATACAAGGAAGGCGAAATCGCCCTGATCGATCTGCTGACCATACAACAGCGCGTGCTCTCGGCGAAGAGCAACATGTTGTCCGTCGGGCGTCTCGCGCTCGAGCAGCGCGTCAATCTCTATCTCGCGCTGGGCGGCGACTGGGAAAGGCAAGAATAAGCAATCACCAAACGCCCGGCGCGCGGCTCCTGCATGGCCCCGGCGCCGCACCTGCTCGCCATCCCCGGCTAAGCTCTCATGGTCGTGGTGCTCTCCTTCAACCTGCTGGGCTACGGGCTTCGCGACGCGCTCGATCCGAAACTGAGGAGGTAGGGAGGGTCCCGAAGAGGGGAGGAGCGACGCTCCCACGGGAGCGCCACTCTGCCGCAGGGTGGACACTTTCGGTATTCCCCTTCTCGGGAATACCGGCACCCCTACAAGATCGCCACCTTGCGGCAGGGCGGCTCGTTCGGTCTTCCCCTCCTCGGGGATACCAACACCCCTACGGGAAAACCGGAAACAAAAAAGAAAATGGATTCCGGCATGCGCCGGAATGACGAACCATCCCCGGCATTTCCTCTTTCTTCGTCCAGGTTCAACCCCCCACCGGTGCAGTAAGGGCTTCGCCCTTGAACGGCATTGCCAGCCGACGAGAGAGAAGAGAACCACTCCCCCCTTGAGAGGGAGTCGACGAGGTAAGGGCGTAAGCCCGCAAGCGAGTCGGTGGGGGGAGTTTCTTCAGTGGCATATCCCCCCACCGAATCGGCCTTCGCCCAAGGGCTCGGCCTCTTCGTCTGGCTTTCCCCTCGGGAAGCCAGACCCTCAAGGGGGGGAGTGAAATCCAAAATCGCTTCCCGGCGGTTTTTCAACAAGCCCCGCTTCGGTCGCGATTGATCCTCAAAGGGGAGAGTGCTTTTTCTCTTCTCACCCGGCGGCGGTTTTGACACGCTTAAGCCGGGATGTGGTAAGATTTATGGTTCCCGGCCGGGGACATAAAGGCCGAATCAAACCCAAGGAGGCGTGACGCCATGAAGGTGATGAACTACAAGGACGCGGAACTCAAGGCAGAGAAGGCGGCCAGGGGCGCGGGCATCCGCTGGCTGCTCAGCGAGCGCGACGGCGAGACCGGAATGGCGATGCGGGTCATCGAGATAGAGGCGGGCGGGCAGACACCCGACCATTCCCACTCCTGGGAGCATCAGGTGTTCATGCTCAAGGGCGAGGGGCGCGTGATCGCCGGCGGCGAGACGCGGGCCATCGCGCCGGGCTCGGCCATATTCGTGGCGCCCGGCGAGAACCACACCTTCCACAACGATTCGGACGAGACCATGGAGTTCGTCTGCATGATTCCCGTGAGCGCTACCAAGGCGTATGAGCACTAGAGCGGGAGTTGCGCTTTTCCCGCCTTGAATTTCCGTAAAATTCGATAAAATAGGATAAATTCACGGGGTTTTTCGGTACATTTCCGCAAATTTTTGAGGGGAAATGCGCGGATTTGCGGGGAATTGCGGGCGCGTAACCCGCGCAAATGCGGGGAACTGCGCGGGTGAAAATCCTCCTCCCGCAGAAACATCGTGAGGATACCACGGCTCCGCAGGGGTGCGCGCTGCGGCAACTGCGGGGAATTGCGGGGCTGGAACCAAGGGCGGGCGTTCGTCCCGGGCGTCCGCGAATACCACAATATGTAGTCTCAAAAAATGATTTCTTACACAATATATGGACCATCCCGACTCATCTGCGGAAAAATCACCAGAAAATTTATTTTTTACAACAACAACTCATTATATATCAATAAGTTATAATTATTTATGCAGGAATCGCTTTAAGCGGAGGGATAAGGCCAAATTATTTTATTTCATTTAATATCAATAAATACAACAGATTATGATGACTAATGAAAAAATTACTTGAAATAAATTCCAGGCATTTGATATATTCCGGAACGTCCCAATCCGTCCCGTCGGGTGTCAGCAATGACGAATCTGGAAAGAGATCTTTTCTCCCTCATCACGCTCGTCAGCAACGTGACGGAAGCGTATTCCGCCTGCTTATTCCTTGAAAACAAACGCCGTAAGACTTATCAGCTCACCACGTACCACAGCCTGAGTCCATATATTCTCGCGGATGCTTCGGTCGATGTGGGCCAGGGCTTCATGGGTTGGGTTTTGGAGAACAACGAGCCGTTAAGCGTCAATCAGTTCGACAAAGACACCCTGGTTCTCGGCTATTACAGCAGGAATGAGGATATCAAGTCCTTCATGGCGACCCCCCTGCCTTCTTCAATCAACAAAGGGGCGCTCGCCATCGACAGCAAAAAAAGCTGGTGCTTCACGTCCAGAGACCAAAAGATACTCGCGGGGTTCGCCCAGCAATTCGCCTATCTTGCAGACGGTGCCATGACGAGCGTTCAAATGGAGCGACGCTCCATGAACGTTCCCGCCTTCAGCAGATACCTGACTTCGCTTCGATCCAGCGAGAACGAAGGTCAATTGTTGAATGCGATATGCCAGGTACCGCGCGAGTTGCTTCCCTTCGACGCCTGCTTCCTCGTCCTCATTGACGAGGAAGCAGGCTTCCCCCGTCTTGTCCGAACTTCTGGATTTGGAGAACTCTTCCTGGGCGAAGTCACCATTAGTGAACGCGCAAGCCTGGCGGGGTATGCACTAAATAAAAAAGAAAGCTTAAGGCTCACGGATCTGAAGGGGAAAAAAGGAACCAGACCACTCTTCCATCATGATGAACCCCAGTTCGATGCGCGTTCCGCCGTGTGCCTTCCTCTCATCTCAAGAGGTGAAATTCTTGGTTGTCTGGGGTTCACTAGCAAACATCGGGCACAATTTGACGCAACTTCTATTCAACGCGGAGAAATCATTGCCGCTATTGTGGCAGATACAATCGCAAATCGGAAAAACGATTTGCGCTGGCAAGCACGTTTAGAAATCGACACCCTCACTGGCGAACCGAATATACAGTATCTGCATTCTCGTCTTCATGAAATCATCTGCGAGGCAGAAGCAAGGGGGCGCCAACTAGCGTTGCTCAGCATCGCTCCCGATGCTTCATCAGAATTCAAGGATATATCTCAGGAAGAGGTAATTCTTCAACTCTCGAATTCGCTAAAACAATTCGCTACTGGAAATGATATTTTAGTGCGGCATGAGGGGCCCCGATTCCTCTTGTTGTTGCAAGACTCCTCCCAAGAATATGCTGAAGCTGTAGCAGACCGAATATTAAATGTCGTTGATCACACCCCCTTCTACTTCGGCGGAAAAGAGTTCGAAATCACGATTTCAATAGGTGCAGCATGTTTCCCTGAAACTGCGAGAAGCTCAAGAAACCTTATCCAATCATCTCTTGAAGCACTCGGATTCGCTCAAAAGGGGGGCGGTGTAAATCAACTTTGCTTTATGGGGGGAGATAGTTCATGAAATTACATTTTGTAAAGCGTCTCAGATCTTGGATGGGGCCCAATATCGCGATGGACTTAGGGACAGCGAATACACTCGTTTACACAAAAAATGCCGGAATCGTTCTTGATGAACCCTCTGTTGTCGCCTTGAACTCGAATAATGGAGGAACTGTTCTCGCTGTAGGGAAAAAAGCTAAGGAAATGTACGGTCGGACTCCAGATTCCATTCGGACAATTCGCCCCATGAAAGATGGAGTAATTGCAGATTTTGACGTAACCAAAGCCATGATACGCCATTTTGTGGGTACAATAGTACCCAAAAGATCTTTCAGCCGACCTACAATGATGGTCTGTGTTCCTTCAGGAATCACCAGCGTTGAAATGAAAGCCGTAATTGATTCCGCCACTCAATGTGGGGCCGGCAAGGTCCATCTAATCGAAGAACCCATGGCTGCGGCCATCGGAAGCAAACTGCCAATCCATGAAATCGCCGGCTCTATGATTGTTGATATTGGGGGAGGAACAACCGAAATGGCCGTTATCTCTCAATATGCCGTTGCATATTCAGAATCTCTACGCATGGCGGGAGATGCAATGGACGAATGCATACAACGCCACATCAAAAGACACCACGGTTTATCGATCGGCTCATTCGAGGCTGAACGTGTCAAAATGGAAATCGGAGCAGCAGCTCCACTTACAGAGCCGCTTGAAATGGAAATTTCTGGCGCAGATGTTTCCACCGGCATGCCCCGCACCATCAAGTTATCCGATGAATCAGTGCGAGAAGCTCTCGACATTCCTGTGAAAGCTATTGTTGAATCAATTCGAAAAGCGCTGTCCAAAACAAGCCCTGAGTTAGCTTCAGACATTTACCGAAGAGGAATCGTTTTAGCTGGCGGAGGTTCACTCTTGAAAGGGCTCGGGACAAGGCTCCACAAAGAAACAGGTCTCCCTATTTATAGAGTAAAAGACCCACTAACCACTGTCGTCCGTGGTACTGGACACGTACTAGACCACTTAAAAGACTTCAAGCAAGTCTGTCTGAACTGATATCCAAGAGCACCACCCCCCCAAAACCGGGGGCCCGGTCCCATGCGCAATACCGGGTCCCCGGTCCCTTCTAGCAGAGTGACTGTAGAGAGATTTTACTATTATAAATTATCCGGTAAAATTAACACATATTTGTCTTTGGTTTTTTAAACCTTTTGTTTCAACAGGAAAGAATAATGGCTCTTTCACAACAAGGCGACTCATACTCATTCGAGACATCCATAGAAGACATGAAACTAGTTTACAGGATACTTCATCGCCATATCGGAGAGCACCTTGAGCTTATGGATAGTGCGTTCATGGATGAATTACAAATCGCGCTTCAAAAAAAAGCCCAAACAGAAGGAGTGGATATCGGCCATCACGGCGCATGGGACTTATGGCTGGGCAATGATGCGACAACCCCATGTGAGGAACGTGTAAAAAGACGAAAAACATTCGATAGTTAACCTTCGCCTCCGAGACGTAATTCCAATGCTTTATTTAAAACTTCCATCACTATATCTGTAGGCATATCCACTCCCGTCCACATCTTCCAAGCAGCCGCTGCTTGATATACCAGCCAACCCGTTCCGTGAACAATTTGAGCGCCAGATCGTCTTGCTGCTTTTAGAAATTCCGTATCAGGAGGAACATAGACCGCATCCGAACAGATACAATCCTCAGGTATAGCGTCTTCGGGAATCGGGGTGGTCGCCATACGTTCGGTGTCTCCCCACATCCCGAGGCTTGTCGTATTCACGATAATCTCACAACCATCAGCCGCCGAATACAGATCGTCTAAGCCACTACCATTTACCTTGGAAGAAGGAACGCTCTTCTTCACAAATTGTGCCAACTCTAATGCTTTGTCATATGTTCGATTTCTAATATCAAGGTGAGCCGCTCCGCACTGGGCTATTTTGACGGCAATGGCTCTCGCTGCCCCTCCTGCACCCAAAACAAGACATTTCTTTTCCCTAGGATGCTCTCCCGTTGTTTCCTCCAAAAATCGGAGCCAACCGATACCATCCGTATTGTGGCCGATAAGATTCCCATCTTCTTCAAAAACTATCGTGTTTACTGCACCCATCAAACGGGCATCCTCACTCAATTCATCCATGAGCTTGGCAACAGCCACCTTGTGCGGAATCGTGATTGTGAGTCCGCGAAATCCCATCGCCTGGGCTCCCCGCACGGCTTCTTCCAAAAAATCCGGGTGCACTTCATAGGCAAGATAGTGATAATTCAAACCCAACACTTCAGCCGCTTTGTTATGCAGTACAGGTGATAAAATATGGCCTGCCGGATATCCAAGAACTCCCAATGGAATCGGATTTAGCATGAATGTTCTCCTTCACATCATTCCATTAAGTAATACAGCATTCGTGATCAACTTGTAGCTATTAGAATATATACATAGACTAGATATTTCGGAGTCTATTCGCAATCGAGAGATCATCGCATCTCTTTAGGTGTTTGAGAGCCTGCAAAGCTCAACATCGCACAAAAGACCAGACATCCACATACGCCACATATTTGAGGATCTCATGAATGAATTTAAGGTAGCTGGGAAAAAAATCCCCAGATACGATCTGCCAGATAAAGTTGTGGGCACGGCAAAATTCGCAGCAGACGTCACTGCTGTGCAGCCCCTTGTTGGTTTAATTCTCAGAAGTCCGCTACCACACGCTCGTATCGTTTCTATGGACACGAAGGAAGCAAAAGAAATACCGGGCGTGCGAACCGTACTGAAGGGCAATGATTGCCCCCCTCATCTTTTCGGTCTTGAGATCAAAGACATGTGCTGGCTGGCTCGCGATGGGTATGTCCGATACATCGGAGACCCTGTTGCAGCCATTGCAGCTGAATCGATGGATGCCGCTCAGGCGGCGCTAGATTCTATTCAGGTGGACTATGAAACCCTTGAACCTGTGGTGGACCTTTTAGAAGCGCGTGATGGCAAGGGTTCACTCGTACATGAAGATTGGGAAAAAATAGGCTTAGGCCCCAATGGAGAAGGGAATGTAATCGGTCGCTATGAAATGGCCATGGGCGATGCAAGTGCCGCTATGGAAAAAGCAGACCACATATTCGAACACACATTCCAAACCCCATACGCGCATTCTGGATATATCGAACCTCATGCCTGTACGGTGGAGCCGGGGGCCGATGGAAAATTCACGATTTGGACAACAACGCAAGCACCCTTCGTCATCCGCGACCAAGTCGCAGCGGCTTTGGGGATTCCACTGACGAAAGTAAAAGTCATCCCTACAGAAATCGGCGGTGGATTCGGAGGTAAGATTCATTCGTTTGTTGAACACATCATCGCATTGCTTGCTCTCAAAAGCGGGCGCACTGTGCGCCACGAGATGACGCGTGAAGACGATCATAATGGCGTCAGTCCCAGGCAAGGATTACGAATACACTTAAAAACCGGGGTAACCTCTGATGGCAAAATTCTAGCTCGCGAAACAGATGTCATCGTCGACCACGGCGCATATGGCCCCGGCGCTCCGACCCAGGCGAGTTCCCGCATTCCAATGTTCACCAGCTGCTACAATATCCCTGATTGTTCAGTGACAATGGCGAGCGTCTACACCAACGGACCCATATGCGGCTCGGTTAGAGGACCATGCGGGCCCCAGTGCTTCTTCGCAACAGAGGTGCATCTCGACATCATCGCGCGCGAACTAGGCATCGGTCCCCTTGAAATCAGGAGAAAAAACGCCATTCGAAAAGGCGATACCGGCTTGTTCGGTACGCAGAAAGACGACGGCATGCTCAAAGTTTTGGAAAGCACCGCCAAAGAAGGAAACTGGGGCGAGACTATTGAAACGAATGTGGACTTGGAAGGTCCTGGCTGGAAGCTCGGTCGTGGCCTTGCCGTTAGTTTTTGGCGCGGAAGTGGCGGAGCTTCCGCGTGCACGGCGCGCTTAAATGCAGACGGTAGCATCCAGTTACTCAGTGGCTCCGTGAACCTTACGGGCGCAACAACCTCGATGTGCCAGATTGCCGCGGAAATGATGGGCATCGGTTTTGAGCAAGTATCTTTTGACAGCGGCGATACTGACACTGCTCCGGAATCCATCCACGCGGCGGGCAGCATGCTGACCCGCTCAATGGGCGCCGCCGTCATCGTTGCCGTAGACGATTTGAAAGAAAAAATTCGAGTCGTAGCCGCCGAAAAACTTGAAGCCGACCCGGATGATTTGAAAATAGAAGCAGGGTGTATCTCTTCGATATCTACGCCCGAGCGCTCCATGTCATTGAGTGAAGTGGCGAAAATAGCGCCAGGGATTTCAGGTTACATTATGGGCCAAGGTGAAACACAGACGCCGGCTTTTTGCCCCATCTACACAGCGCAAATCGCGGAGGTGGCCGTGAATCTGGATTCGGGTGAGGTTAAAATTTTGAGGCTGATTTGTTCACAGGACGTGGGCTTCGCCATGAACCCGACTTCCGTCGTCGGCCAAATGGAAGGTGGGATGCTTCAGGGAATCGGTTTGGCGCTTATGGAGGAACAGCCTCGAGACGAGGCCGGCAATATCTTTGGCGGAACTCTCCATGAATATCTTCTGCCCACCAGTCTGGATGTACCCGAGTTGAAAACCGTAATGGTTGAGAACAAGGCGGATGATACGCCTTATGGTATGAGAGGTGTCGGTGAACCGCCCATACTTGCAGCCCCCGCTGCCATCATGAACGCCATCGCCGATGCGGTGGAGACTCGATTTTTTAATATCCCGGTGGGCCCGCATCACATATGCGAAGCGATCGGAAAAAAGAGCGAAACATAGAAAAAGCGATAGAATTCTTAAATATACAGCATAGATGACCACTTTCGATTACTTAGACATTTTTATCGCCTTTGGGCTCGAAGGGTTTAGTTACTCTGGTATGAAGTTTCATGAAACTTGTGGGACTTCGGTCTGAATGGCGCGCAGAAGGTGGCCATCCAAATACCACTTCATTGCTTTAACATTCGAATCATCATTCAGAATCGTGATGGCGCCGCATCTTAGCCATTCGTTTCTTCTTGTTCGCCAAGTCCAGATAAGCACGCCTCGACAACCGTTGAGCCAGACAGGGCTAAAAGTCAGCTTTTCTCCCATTTGGCCAAGAAGCTCCATACAAGCCATGGCTACGAAATCATCACCCGTTCTTCGCTCACCTCGGACGACAAGCTCTACACCCGGTGACATGAGCCCTTGCATCAATACCTTGTCTCGAAATCCGAGCACCTCGACAAATCGCTCGAATACCCGCGATGCTTTTTCCTGTTCATCGGTGGATGAGAAGAAAAGATTCTTTCCCCAGTACTTATGAATTTGCGCTCGTTTTTTATCCGCATTATCGGCAATTTTGAAAACCTCCTGAATTTTTACTCCCATTGTGGATGCCGCGACCCGGTCACCATCTTCGACCCCGTCCCTAAGCACGACAACAGCGCGCTGTTCGGGCGTCATGTATTGGAGAGGGAATAAAAACTCGAGCGCAACGCTTGGCCATACAGCACCCGCCTCTATCGATTTGGTCACACCATTCGCACTTGAACCCATCGTTTGAATCAAATCGGGCAGGTCGAACTCTTTCAACTCCAACGGTTTTTTCTCTCTCAATCGAGAAAGCGCCGCTTCCGTACATGCTGTGTACAACCACTCAGGATGATCTTCAATATTTTCTAGAGCCGGGCCCATCTCAATCGCTCGCAACATGGTATCTTGGACGATGTCATCCGCATCCAAAATGCTGCCTGTAAGCCGATAGGCGTGTTGGCGTATTACTCCCCAGTATTCTTGAGTGTATTTTTCAAGATCTATCATTATCGAAACTCAGTCACTCGCAAACATCTCGCATAAGTCTGAAGCTACAAGCAAATGCGCCTCGGTTTTGTCCCGCACATCATTTTCGCTTACTCCAGGAGCAAGTTCACGCAGCAAGAGCCCGTCGGTCTCTACCGTAATAAACGCGAGATCAGTGATGATGACATCTACTACGCTTTTGCCTGTCAAAGGCAAAGAACATGCCTTTACAATCTTCGGCGCACCTCGCTTTGAAACATGCTCCATTGTGAGGATAACTTTTCGGGCGCCCACGACGAGATCCATCGCACCGCCCATGCCGGATATCATCTTGCCAGGGATCGCCCAATTTGCCAGGTCACCGTTCCCAGCGACTTCCATGGCACCGAGTATAGTCACGTCTATATGCCCGCCCCTGACCATAGCAAATGACATGGCGCTGTCAAAAAACGAACCTCCCGGCATAATTGTCACGGTTTCTTTACCGGCATTCAGCAGGTCGGGGTCTTCATCTCCCTCGAATGGAAAAGGGCCTACGCCCAACACCCCGTTCTCCGAATGGACAGTGACACCGTATTCCTCGGGAATGTAATTGCACACAAGAGTAGGTATACCAAGCCCGAGATTGACATAACCCCCTCGAGGCACTTCCATGGCTGCGCGCCTGGCGATATCTTGTCTGCTCAAAGGCAAATCAACTCCTCCCAAGGTCATTTCGTGGTCGATTCGTCATGATTTCAATAGGCTTTTCAACATCTTCACCTAAAACAACACGTTGCACAAAAATTCCAGGCGTATGCACATTTTCTGGGATAATTTCACCGACAGGAACAATCTCTTCAACTTCAGCGATAGTCACCTCGGCGGCAGTAGCCATGACGGGATTAAAATTCCGCGCGCTCATCCTGTATATCAGATTCCCACGCTCATCTCCTTTCCAAGCCTTAACGAGAGCATAATTCGCACGAATAGGTTCTTCGAATATGTGTTCTTGCCCTTTAATTATTCTTGTCTCTTTTCCTTCAGCAACGATGGTGCCTGCTCCTGTGGGCGTGAAGAAACCACCAATGCCGGCTCCACCTGCTCGAATGCGTTCTATAAATGTTCCTTGAGGCGAGAGCTCGACTTCGATTTCCCCTCTCAAAGCTTGCTCTTCATAGACTTTGCAAGCTGGTCCCACACGACTGGCGACAATAGAGCGAATCTGCCGGTTTTCAAACATCATACCCACGCCCCAACCGTCCACTCCACCTGCATTTGACACCAAATGGAAATCGCCGACATCTTTTCTTTCACTCAGTGCTTTACATAAATTATGGGCCATTCCGCATATGCCAAACCCACCGATAAGAATAGATGCGCCTCTGGGAATATCCGAAACAGCTTCCATGGAACTCGTTATAATTTTGGACAAATGAACAACCTCGATAACAAACTTTTAATTCTTCATGCTCGAATGGCTCAAGCATTTGAACATCAATATTCTAATGGAATTTGGTTAGCTTTCCATCACTCGCCCCACCAAAGCTTTCACTGGCGAATACTGTTTATACACAATAACTGTTTTGTCTGTGTGCTTTGCTACGTTTTCAGGAATAGAACCAAAAAGAATCTGTTTATAGAAACTCTCCCCAGCTGCACCCAGAGCAATAGCGTCATATTTTTCTGACGCTTGGATAATTCCCACGGAAACAGATTTATGCGCGATGATTTGACTCTCTACATGAACGCTGCTCTCATCGTTGATTCGGCCTACGGCTTCACTTAGGCTTTTTTCAACAGAATAGTTATGAGTTGCTCCGGCATCTGGAGAAACAACTGTCGATACAACAAGTCTGGCATTGTAAGCGCTTGCTATCGTGGCTGTATATCGCTCAGCCAAACGTGCATGTATACCACCTGTTGTGGGCAAGAGAATATTTTTATATTTCATTTCACCTACAAGTTTCACCAACATAATATCTGCCCGCGCGAGATTCACGACGTCATCGACAATCTCCCCCAATATTCGATTGGCGGTAGATGTGTAACCTTTCCAGCCAAGCACGATCAGATCACAATGGCGTTCTCTCGCCGTCTCAAGAATGGCGCGCGCAGGATTACGCCCGATCGTTACAAGAGAGCTAACTTTGACACCATGCGACTTGGCTCGAACATGGGCCTGCTCCAAAATTCGCCTTTCTCGTTCAACGTAAGAAGTCTCGCGACTCGTCGGTGCCTGCTCAGGCAAAGATACAACCCGCATGGCAACGATTTCACCGTCATTTTCTTTGGCAATCGCTGAGGCCAGATCTATCAGGGGGGCAACGTTTGTCGGATTAGCGATGGGAACCAATACGCGGAAATCGCTCTCCTGACCCTCCATGCTGACTTGTGCGACGCGGGACCGCTCACCCGGCAAAAATTCCTCTTCAGCCTGAGAGCCTTTCCAGGCCAGGAAACCAAGCATCCCCACGATCAGCCATAGAACGGCCATGATTACCGGCTCAGGATGCTGCAATATCAGTGAAAGTAAATATATATTTGCGGCAATTCCCATCAATGGCAACAATGGTACGAAGGGAACGCGGAAATGCCTTAGCAGGTTTGGAAATTTTTTCCGGTTATAGATGAGCGCTGCATTTACCAAAATCAGCGCCAACAATAAAATGGTGTCCGCAAAGTGCGCCAGCTTCTCCAGGTGAAAACTCTGTGCAAAGACAATGATTGTTCCTCCCACTAAAATAAGCGAGATAATAGGAGTACGTGTTTTTGGATTGATAGCAGCGATGCCAGAGGGCAAGTGTCCTAGCTGCGCCATGGACAAAACGACTCGCGAACCCGCCAAAATCGATGCATTAGATGCGGAAATCATTGAGAAAAGTGCACCTACGATAATTACCATCCCCCCGATGGGGCCCAAGAAAAGACGTGCCGCATTGCCCATCGCCGCTTCCGTATATTCCGTGAGATTCGCGGCAATGATTACAAAAACAACCAATGTATAAAGAATCGTCACGATCGTCATGGAGAGAAAAATCGCTCGAGGAATTGTTTTCGTGGGATTCGTGACTTCTCCAGCCGATGCCGCGATTGCCGAAAAACCAAAAAAAGTAATAAAAACCAAACCGGCCGTCGCGCCGATCTTTGAAATGTCCGTGCTCATTCTCTCGACGAGGGCTTTTGTATCCAAATTCCCCAGCCCGCCATATACAAACCAAAATAAAAGGATGACCTTTCCAGCGGTAATGAGGATTTGAAAACGAGCCGACTCCTTAGTTCCCTTGATATTAAGCAATATGAGACAAATTAGTCCTATAGTTCCCGATATCTGCTCATAAGGGGAATGCCAAACGAATTCATTGAAATAAGAAGAAAGGCTGCTGATATAGAAAGCGCATGAAGAAGTGTAGCCAAGCACCAACGTCCATCCAACAAGATAGGCGAGTGGCGGAGGAAAGGTTCTTCTCGCATAGAGATACCCTTCACCGGATTCCGGATATAAAGATGAGAATTCACAATATGTGAGCGCGGTGAACCCGGCGACAAGCGCAGCTACAAGAAAAGCGATCACGGCTGATGAGCCAACATCCCTGACCGCAAGACCGGATAGAGTGAAAATACCAGCCGCTATCATTGTTCCGACGCCGATCGAAAGTGCGGATGCGAGTCCTAAATCTCGACTGAGCTCGGTCTCAATATGCAGATTGCTGCCGTTTCGTTTGTTCATTTCAGATCTGCCAGGAAATCCTTCAGTTCTCTTTGCACGATGGCTGGCGCAGATACGCTCGGGAAATGACCGGCTTTCGCACATACGACCACTCTTGATTTCGTGGGTAGTACATTCATCAATAATTTCTGTGATTTCTCGCTAAATCGCTTGCTTTCTCCTCCACGAAAAACCAGAGCAGGGCATTTTGTTCTATTCGCCCAGAAAACAGGGTCGTAATCACTCGCAGAGGAAGCCTGAAATTTACGTAATCTCAGTATTCTGCTTTTCTCATAAGGAACCCTGTAAACGCCAGTTATGCCGTCGCGTACCAGAAAATCGCTTAAGAATCGCCTCGTCCTGGCAGGTGGCCAGTTTCCTTCTTCGCTCTCCATGGTGAATTTCTGCGCTTGCGCGAGATCTTTGAACTCCATCGGGCGACTCCGAGACGCCTCCAGGTTCGCATTGGCACCTGAAGCATCACGCACAGTCGGGTCCATCAACACGGTTGCGGTGACGCGGTCCGGGCGTTTCGCAGCGACGGCCAAGGCGATTGAAGCGGCGAAGGAATGCCCCATCACCACGAATTGATCCAGCAAAAGTGCATCTGCCAAGCCAATTACGTCTCTTGCAAAATCAGCTGCGGCGTCACCCGCACCCGGGTCATCCGTTCTTCCGAATCCTCTTTGATCCGGGCATATCATGCGTATCGAGCCCGCGCCTTCCGCCGCAGCGTTCCACATGCCACTCTGAATCAGCGAACCATGCAATGCGATAACCGGCGAGAAAAAACTTTTCTTCGCCGGTCTCCAGTCCCGGTAAAACATCTGGAAATTCGATACCGTCTCAAAGCCAGCATACCAGCCACCTTTACTGCGCATTTGAACCTCTTGGTATGAGAAAGTGAATTTACACGAGGAATATTATCAAATTGGGAAAACGATGTTCCATTCCCCTGCTGAAGAATTGGCGGATAAACCATGCTCCGCCCTTTCGGCTAATCACCGAGGTTTAGGCCTCATAAAGCACGAGCGAAATAACCTCGCTCCTCGATATTCCAACTTATTCTATGGCTTTTGGGTCGTAGAGCGTAAATCCCTCAGGAAGAATCACCCGTATAGGAAATCGAGACGCGACGGGCATAAAAGCGATTTTTTTCGCCGTCGACCGGTTCGAAGAAATGACACGCTTCCAAATCGCGCGGGTACACATGAATGGAAACCGCCAGGTCGTCACGCCGATTCCGCACCGTATGGATGTCAGCGCAACCGCAAACCGAATGCTGCCCACCTGCCAAAGGATTGTGCGGCGCATCATTTCTGAGCGCGATTTCACCCTCGGCGACTTGCGCATCCGCAAAATAATTAACGACTTCCAGGCCGCCCTCCACCATGCCGAGCATTCCCCAGGCGCCGTCATGATCGTGAATCGGGGTGCCCTGCCCGGGTTTCCACACCATGGCCGCCACGACGAAACGCTCCGCGGGGTCGCGATACAGCAGATGCCGCGCGTATCCTTCATCCGAGGGCTCGAGCGCCTCGGGCGGAAGGAAAGACTCCTCACCCAGCAAGCGTTTTAGAGCAGGTTCGGCGGCGCGAATGAAGTCCCGCCCACGCGCGCCTTTATCGTAAATGCCGGCCAGTTCTTCTGCGAGGCGGATGATGGGTGCGCTGGGTGCGGCGACTGTGTCCATGGCGGCCTCCTGATCGCTGAAATCCGGATAACGCCTTCATATTCAATACGATAAATTGCCAGCTTTTTGCCGAAAAACCCCCTGAATTTATCTAATTTTATCTATATTTACTGAAATTATAATTTTCATTATATGGATAATTTTCACTATCCAGACTGCCCCCTTTCAGTCTCCATGAGGCTCGTCCGGAAGGCGCCGTCCCGGCCGATTCGGGCAGGCTCAAGAGCCGCTTCGCTCCCTCCGCTCTACCCCTTCAAGCTCCCCGAATATTCACCAAGGATGGTCCCGCTCGATCAGCGCGCCAGGCGCCCCGGCGCTCTCGAGCAACTCGATCATATCATACAGCACGGCCCGCTGCTGTTCAATATTTCCCGCGCGCCCGAAGGGATGCCCCAGCGGCCAGGGCACGAACACCGCGCGCGGCGGGCAAAGCTCCGCCGTTATCTCCTTCACGATGCTCACCGAGACGGTCGCGACCCCCTCGCGTTCCACCGCGTTCTGAATCAGCCCGACCGAGCGGTTGCAGAGCCCTCACGCGGGCGCCAGCAGCGCGACCTCCGCCCCCGCCTCGCGCAGCCGCCGCGCCGCCGCCGGCGCCGTCTCCGCAACGAGCCGCTCGACGAGTTCCGCATCGATGTGGCCCATGAAGCTCAAATGAACCGGCGAGACCCCGCCTATCACGCCCTCCGCCGCCATCTCGGCGAGCCGCTCGTGCGGGAAGACGACGTTCAAATCCCTGTCCGCGCCCCGGTGGTCGTAGTAATCGTGCGTTATCGTCATCGCCTCGCGCGCGGCGTCGCCCGGAATCTCGCGGAACGTCGGATCGCCGTCTGGGTTTTCCATGTCGAAGGGGTCTTGCGTCTTCAAGTGCACCCCGCCCGTCGTCACCAGCGCGACTCTGCACTCGCGCACGGGCTTCACGAGCGGCGTCCAGGGCGTGAACGCGGGCCCCGCGCGCCAGCCGGCCATCTCGGCGGAGAAGTCCCTGCCCCCCGCCCATTTTTTCACCAGCCCCGGATAGCGCGTCAGCAGACGCGCCACCATCCTGTCCTTCCACCTGCGCAAGCTCATCGGGGTTTCCTGTCGGTTGGGAGATCGTTATCCGGCGGCGTCCATCCCATGAACCAGCGGAGAACTCTATCGCAACGAGGCGTTGCGTGCACCTAGGGGAGAAAATGTTGGCGATTTTGAATGCCTCTCTTTTCCGTAGGGGCGGACCCATGTGTCCGCCCGCATGTCCGCCCACAGGTTTCGCTTCGCCGTCATTCCGGGGCACGGCGAATCATTTTGACTTTCCTCGCGCCTTAGGAAACACTCCTAGATCAGCTACTTCACGGGGACTGAAGTTAAATGGCGCAGCGCAATTGGTCCGATGGCGAGATCCACGCCATCGTTGATGACTACTTCGATATGCTTCGGCATGAACTGGCCGGACAGCCTTATAACAAAAGCGAACACCGGCAAACCCTGAAGAAAACGATTGATCGTTCAGATGGTTCGATTGAACGAAAGCATATGAATATCAGTGCGGTGATGGCCATACTCGGCCTTCCTTACATAAAAGGTTACCAACCCTATAAACATTACCAGAGAGCGTTGTTTGAAGCCGTCGAAACCCGCCTTATTCGAAACCGCGAATTGTATTCTTCTTTAACCGGGGAAGACATCGTTCCCCAAAGCCCATCCGGGGAACCTTTGAGCGAATCAAGTCTGGAATTTGACGAGGCACCCCCGTCACGTGAAATACCGGAGCAGAATGTATCAGGGGAAATACGCCGTATTATTCGTAGGTTTGAACCACCAGCGGAAAGAGATGCCAGAAATCGAAAACTCGGAAAAGCGGGCGAAGAATTCGTGTTCGAGACCGAGAAACGCCGTCTATATGACATTGGCAGGAAAGACCTATCCGCTCGCGTCTGTTGGGTCTCCCGCGATAAGGGAGACGGATACGGTTACGACATCTTGTCCTTTACTGGGGTTGGCAACCAAGCAGAACGAGAACGCTGGTTGGAGATCAAAACCACGACCGGCCCCAAAACAACTCCTTTTTTTATCACCAGAAACGAGTTGTCAGTTTCAGGGGAGCATCCTGATTATTTCAGATTAATCAGACTCTACGATTTTAGGCGTCAAACGCGAGCATACTGTTTGAAACCACCACTGAAAAATCACGTTCAACTCTCTCCGACAATCTATCGTGCTACCCCTAAGGGGGTTTGTTGAAAAATTCTGCTTTCGTGATTCAGCGAATGTAGCTGGCCTATGAGAGAGGTAACTTAATTCCACCCTTGCAAAGCGCCAACCAACCACTCCCCCCTTGAGGGGGAGTCAACGCGGCAAGGACAATGTCCGCAGCCGCGTTGGTGGGGGGAGCTTTTATTTTAGAACCGTCCCCCCACCGAATCGGCCTTCGCCGGAGGCTCAGCCTCTTCGACTCCCCCTCAAGGGGGGAGTGAATTGCTTTCTCGTCGGAAAAACCTTCGCCTTTACTCCCCTGTCAAGGGGGGACAGGGGGGGTTGCCTTTAAGACGGAACGGGGCGAAAGATTGTCGGGAAAACAGGTGCCTCCCCAAAAAACCTACTCCCCCATACGCATTCTGTTTCTCGTGAGGGCGTCGACCGAGAGGGGGCCGCCGCCCAGGAGGAGGATGGCGGTCGTGGCGAGGAGGAGGAACAGCGAGTATTCGTATCCGCCGGCGACGGCGGCGCCGGTCTCGGGGTTCGTGACGATCCCGTGCATGAAAAAGCCCTGGTCGATATGCACGAACGCGGCCGCGCCCGCCATGATGAAAGCGTTCATCAAGGCGCCCAGACGGGCGTAGAGCCCGATGATCAGGAGCGCCCCGCCGACCAGATGACCCAGCACGACGGCCCATGCGCTGATGGTGGGCAGAGGGATTCCCATCGATGCGTTCAGGGCGGCGAAGCGCTCCACGCCGATCACCACCCAGCCGTAATAGCCGTGCAGAACGTAGTAGACGCCCAGGGAGACGCGAAGCAAGGCGATCCCGTATGTCTGGTACGGCCTCAATCTTCGGTTCATCGACTCTTCCCCGATAATTGCAATGACTTATTTTCGCTCAAATGCGCGAATATCGCCACCCTTTTATACAGGCGGGACGATTTGACCCGCACGCGAAATGTGATAGAAGCAAAACGCGGCGCAGGCCATGCGCCGGGCCGCGAGCCATGTGGAGCCGCCGCATCCTCACACCACGTCACCCCGAAAAAGAAAGCAGCCATCCGAAAATGAGCGAATCCGAAAAAAAACTATCGTACAAGAACTTCATCATTCCGCTCGTCCTCGTCCTCGTCCTGGCCGCCTTCTTCTACTCGGGGCTGGGCCGCTACCTCACCTTCGAGACCCTGAAGGAGAACCAGGGCCTGCTCAAAGGGTGGGTGCATGATAACGGCGCGTTCGCCATTATCGTCTACATGCTCGCATACGCGGCGGTGACGATATTCTCCCTTCCCGGCGGTCTGGTGATGAGCATCACGGGCGGTTTCCTGTTCGGGACCGTCTGGGGCGCGCTCTACATCGTCGTGGGCGCGACGGCGGGGGCGACAGTTCTCTTCATCGCGGCCAAAACCTCGCTCGGTGACCCCTTGCGCGCGAAGGCCGGCCCCTGGCTCCAGAAAATGGAGGAAGGTTTTCAGGAAAACGCGCTGAGCTATCTGCTGGTTTTAAGGCTCGTGCCGATTTTTCCCTTTTTCGTGGTGAACCTGGTGCCCGCGTTCCTGGGCGTTTCCCTGAGCGTCTACGTCATCGGCACGTTCTTTGGGATCATTCCCGGCTCGTTCGTCTTCGCTTCCGTGGGCGCAGGGCTCGGCAGCATTTTCGAGGCGGGGGGCGAGTTCTCCGCCAAGGGGATCCTGACGCCCCAGGTCCTCATCGCGCTCGTGGGACTCGCGGCGCTCTCGCTCATCCCCGTGGTGTACAAGAAGATAAAATCGAAAGAGAGTTGAACTCCATCAGCAAGGCTTATCGGCCGAGAACAGATATCTCGTCTGCGAGAAGAAATAAGCGCCCCTCTCGTCCAGGCCGCGCAATTCACTCGCCCATGCGTCTACTTCCTCTTGCGTCAGGTTCGTCCTGGCGGGGACGACACCCTGAAGCTGACGGATGAACTGAAAACTGAAGCTCTCGGGTTCGCAGGCGGTGTTTAGAATGGGAATCGCATGGGCGGACGCATCGACGAAGCCCGCCGCCCCGATCCTGGACTTGAGCGTGAGCGGCAGCCTCAGATGGGCGAAGCCCGCAAGCCAGCCATTCATTACCCGCTCGCAGAGCGCCGTATCCTCACAGCGCCACGTCGTGGCGCCCCAGTCGGCGTCGCTGACGGCGAGTCGTCCGCCGGGCTTCAGAACGCGGTGAATCTCGCGCAAGGCCGCATCCACGTCCGCCACGAACTCCAGCGTCTGCACGCTCACGCAGGCGTCGAAACCGCCATCTTCGAACGGGAGTGATACGGCGTCGGCGATTTGAAAGTCGACCCAGGGCTTATCGGCGCAGCGCGCCCGGGCGAGCCCGATCATCGACTCGCTCAAGTCGACGCCGTGCACGAAACCCGTCGGGCCGACCGTCTGCGCCATCTCATCGGCGAAGAGGCCGGGGCCGGAACCCACGTCCAGAACGCGCGCGCCGGGGGTGAGACGCAACGCTTCTATCGTCCTCCGTCTCACCTCGGTCAAGTCCGGCGTCAGGTACATGACTTCGGCCTGGCGCGAGGCGTTTGCGTCGAAATCCATCGTGTCGCTCACGGGCGCGCTCCGGGTTGGGGGTCGAACCCGACCGAGTAGAGAAGAAATTCACTCCCCCCTTGAGGGTTCTTGCCGTCTGACGAGAGTGGAAATCACTCCCCCCTTGAGGGTCGGTCTTTCCTCCTCGGGAAGACCGACAGTGAGGTGAGGGCGTAAGCCCGAAAGCGAACTGGTGGGGGGAGATTTTACCCTGTGGCATGTCCCCCCACCGAATCGGCCTTCGCCCAAGGGCTCGGCCTCTTCGACTCCCCCTCAAGGGGGGAGTGATTCTTCCTTCTTCATCAGTTGCCGACAACCCTCAAGGGACTGTTAAAAAACCCTGGATTGCCAGGATTGCCGTCATTCCGGCGCATGCCGGAATCCAGGGACTTTGTTTTTTGTATTTGTCTTTTCGCTTTATCGTTTTTCTTGGCCGTCCTGCGATTCGGTATTCCCGTCTGCTCTGGATTCCGGCTTTCGCCGGAATGACGGTGAACACCCTCGATTGGGGGCAGGAACACCCTAGGGCGGTTTTTTCTACAACCCCAAAGCAGGGGCGGTTCGCGAACCGCCCCTACCTTATTTTAAAAACCAGGATGATACACCATGAAAACCCGCCGGAGAGAACTTTCTATTCGTCCTTGAAATACTCCTCGTCCTCGGGCCGGGCCTTCCAGTTCGGGTTGGTGGGCCATTCCTTGTGGCGCGAGACCTTGTCTCCTCCGTAGCGCACCCGGTAGAGGAGCGTGCGCTCGGAGCCGTTGGTGTACTCATGGAGCTCACCCGGGGGATGGACGATGAACGAGCCGGGGATCACGTCGACCTCGCCGGTGGGGGTCTTCATCCTGCCGCCGCCCTTGTAGCAGAAATAGATCTCCGTCGCGTAGGGGTGGCAGTGGTAGGGGCTCACCTGGCCGGGCTCCCAGCAGGCCACCGTCACGTCGCCCTCCTCGTAGCGGCCCAGAATCTTCTCCACGTGCTTTTTGGTGCTGAATTCCTTTTCCTTTTCCAGATCGAAAACGTGCATCTTCTTCTCCTGTGTGCGTGATTCCACAATTCCAGAAATGGGCGCGCGGACGCGGCCCCATGAACTCTTTACAACCCGCTGAACTCCTCGCAGATGGCGGCCATCCACTTGGCCCCGTCGATGAGGTCCGCGACTTTCAGGTTCTCGTTCGCGCTGTGCGTGCGCGAGGTGATGCGGCCCACACCCGTGGAGGACAGCGGAATACCCAGGTGCTTCAAGACGATATACGTCGGCGTGCTGCCGTTGCCGAACGGGTTGATGATGGCGTCTTCCCCGTAGAGCCGCTGCGACGCCGCGTTGCAGGCCTTCACGATATCGGCCTCGGGGTCGCTCTTCGCCGGGTAGGAGGTGAAGAGAAGCTCCACGCCGATGTCCTCGAAGCCGTGCCTGTCCAGGTGCGCGCGCACGCAGTCCCTTATCCGGTAAGGGTCCTGGTTCGGCACGAGGCGGCAGTCTATCTTGGCCCTTGCCCGCGCGGAGACGATGGTCTTCACCCCCTCGCCGGTGTAGCCGCCGTCGAAACCCGCGATGTTGAAGGTCGGGTTCGAGAGGTGGCGGCGGGGGAGGTCCTCGTCCTTCATGTCGAGGAGGAACTTGCGAAGCTCGAACTTCTCGACGCGCTCCGCCCCGTTGTAGGGGAGCACGCGGCGGATGAGTTCGTCCTCGATCTCGGTGATCGGCAGCACGTCGTCGTAAAACCCCTCGACGAGCACGTTCTCGTTCTGGTCCTTCATGGTCGAGAGCGCCCAGGTCATCCGCCAGGCCGCGTTCTCGTATATCTGGGCGTTCGAGCTGTGGAAATCCACGTTCGCCGTCCGGCAGGTGAGCTCCATGTAGCATAGCCCCTTGTTGCCGAGCGAAAGGACGGGGGTATCGACGCGGGTGGTGTTGTCCTCCCAGACGCAGCCGTCCGCCGCGAGCAGGTCGGCGTTTTCCTTGACGAAAGGCTCGAGCGAGGGGCTTCCCACTTCTTCTTCCCCCTCGATGCTGTATTT